>JAPUDW010000074.1:6268-11893 GCA_027492915.1 Bacteroidota bacterium
CGGATTAGCCAGTCGTGACCGCGTTGAAAGCGCATCACTGCTTGATTTGACCAACCTCAATTTGCAGACAGCGGTTGAACCAATGCTGGGTGCCCTTATTTTTAATTGGGCGAGCGACAACACCAAGTTTTTCCGTGAGCAGCGTATCCGGCAGGCGTTACAGATCAGCCTCGACCGTCGTGGGCTGATTGAGCGAAACCTCAAGAATGCGGTGATGAAGAATGAGGCGATTCTTGCCAATAGTCCGATGATACCCGGTTCGTGGGCATATGTGGGTGATTTACCGTGGCCGAACACAGATTTTACGGCAGCAATCCAGCTACTTGACACGTCCAATTCCGGCAAAGGCGAGACACAAACAAACGCGGAAGGATCGGCTGAACCAACAGGGAGCCGATTTAGTTTTAGCATCCTAACGCCCGACGAGCCGAACATGGTAGCATTGGCAAATGATATTGCGGGGCAATGGTCGCAGCTCAACATTGATGTTACGGTAGATGTTGCTGACATAACGAGCTATCAAGCGCGTTTGGACGCCGGTGAATTTGGGGTTGCACTGGTAGAACTTTCGATGGTTGGCAGTGCTGACCCTGATGTTTACCAGTTCTGGGATGCTGACCAATATCCAGATGGCAAGAATTACGGCGGTGTGGATGACCGACGAATTGCCGAGGACTTGGAACGAGCGCGTGGAGATTTTAGTGGCATTAACCGAATGATACGCTACCGGAGTTTCCAAGAGGACTTTGTCACACGGGCAATTGCGCTGCCATTGTACTATCCGTTATATACATACGCGACCACAAATAGTGTAAGTGGCATCCAGCTTGGGTTTATGGGGTCGCCAACCAGCCGATTTAGTACGATACAACAATGGACGCTGAACTAATATCCAACGCGTTATAAAGCGTCTTCAGCAGTTAAGATTTGGGTGAGCAATTCCTTACGAGCGCTACCACCCAACGTTTCCAGCTTGCGGACGCCGAGCGGATCAATTACCTCGCGCAATAAGTGAAGTTCTTCAGTAGATGGTGATCGAGTTTCAGAAACTTCGGGAGCAATTTCCAATTGGAAACCCGTTTTCTTTAGGATGTGTTCGATAGTAACATTGGGGTGAAAATGCGTTAGGCGCATCCGTCCGTGCTGCCAGTCAAATTGCCCCAGATCAGTTACTAAATAACGCACCCCTGCCCCACGTTTACGATGTGGGACATGCCCTAAGCCACTAACAAAATCTAACTTTTCCACAAAGGTCACGCGGGAATGACGCGGCACATAAAGATGGATTTTGCCTGAGAATGTGGTCACATCTGGAATGCCACCTGTGCCCGGAAGGCGCATACGCGGATGGAAATAATCACTACCAAAAGCAATATTGTTGAAGTTACCAACTGCATCGACCTGTGCCGGACGAAAGAACTCTTTTAGTTCATAGGTCGGAAGTAAATCCGCAGAACCCGCGACAAAACCGAAATGCATTTGGGCTTTTGACAGCCACATATCCTCGACACGACCTACGCCCAATGGTGACCAGTCTTGAACCAAACTTTGACCGATAGCCGAGGTGAATTTTACATTGGGCGCATGGGTACATTTCGCCAAGATGAAGCCAGCCATTACAAGTGGCGTGTTTATCCCTTGAGCAAGCAGTTCACCATCAATGACCTGACGTGCGATACAAACGGAAATCAACTCATCAATGGTGAAATCTGTCATCATTAATCTTCTGCCTTGCTACCTGTTCCATCCATGCGAACCATGATTGGGCGGAACTTGCCAACCACCTTGACCAATTCGGATTGCGCCGCCACAACCTGTTCAACATTTTTGTACGCTTGAGGCGATTCGTCAATACCAGCACTGATTAAGGTAACACCGCGCTGCTTTAGATATTGGTCGCGCTCGGTCTTGGTGATGCGGTCAAGTGCAGCACGGCGGCTCATAGCGCGACCAGCACCATGAGAGGCTGAGTTCAAGGATGTGACAACACCTTTGCCACGCACAAGAAATCCGGGGTCAGCCATCGAACCGGGGATGACGCCCAGCACGCCTTTCCCAGCGGGGGTAGCGCCTTTACGATGAACAATTACAGTACGGTTAGGTGACGAATAACCGGCAGGGGCAGGCAGCGATTCTTTCCAAGCGAAATTATGGTGATTTTCGACCACAGCAACGGCCTTCAGACCAACGGCATTTGCGACCTTTTTATGGATCACTTCATGATTAGCGGACGCGAACCGACCAGCTAACTCCATCGAAAGCCAATATTCCTGCCCTTCGTGCCAATCCAGCGGAAGCCATGCGAGATGGCGTACCGATTTATCGAGGTTCGGATGCAGTTTTTGCGCCACTTCAGAGTAATGGTTGGCGATCTTGAATCCAACACCCCGCGAACCGCTGTGCGATAGTAAAGACAGATAAGTTCCCGCATCTAAGCCGAGTTGATCGTCATTGTCATCCAGCGTGAGCGAACCCCACTCGACAAAATGATTACCGCTGCCACTGGTGCCAAGTTGGTTGTTGGCGGTGTCTTTTAGTGAAGCGAGGAACTTGTTTGCTGACCAAGCATCATCGTCAAGCACCTCATGTTCAGGATGATTCTTACCCTGCCACTTGCGACCAGCACCAAACAATGTTTGCTCGACCAGCGCATTTTTATACTGACCGCTTTTCTGATTGATGACGATGGGCGAAATATCGAACACCGACAAGCGAACACGGCAGGCAATATCCACGCCAACCGCGTAAGGGATAACCGTGTTGTCAGTCGCAAGTACGCCACCAATGGGTAAGCCATAGCCAACATGGGCATCCGGCATAAGTGCTCCAGCTACCGTAATTGGCAAGCGCATAGCGGCGTCCATCTGGGCAAGTGCCGATTCATCTATATATTCCGCGCCCCAAATCTCATAAGGCAACGGTTCCGAACGGATTTCTTCATCATATTGTTGTGACATAATACATTCTCACAATTTTCAGATCAGATTGTATCATAGTGGGTCACAATGGATATTTCAATCCTTTTGATAGCAGCGCCAGCGATATACCACAAGCCGTATTTGGCTTTCGCCACTTCACCTAAATATGTTACAATGCACACAAGATTTAGAGAGATATTGCGTGTTTGGACAACCATTAGGAGTGCCGCATGTCATTCGTAACGATCCTGAAGCAAGCTGACATTTTTTATGAGCTTTCCAATACGCAACTCGAACTGGTCGCGTCGATTTGCACCGACAAAAACTACCAAGCAGGTGAACTGGTATTTGAGGAAAACACACCCGGCAGTGAATTGTGCATCATCGCAGATGGTGAAGTCGAAATTCAGGTTAACCCGGCAACTTTAGGCAAAAAAGATGAAGAGGCAGGTTCATATACCATTGCTACATTACGGCGAGGGCAGTCGTTCGGCGAAGTCTCCTTAGTCGATGAGGGACTGAGGTCGGCCTCGGCACGGGCGGGAAATGCAGAGACACACTTGCTGGCGATACCGCGCGGTAAGCTGATGCTGCTGTGTGACACTTACCCACAACTCGGTTACCGGCTGATGCGGAACCTCGCAGCAGATTTGGCGATGAAGATACGGCATACCGACCTGCAAGTGCGCGAAGTCCTCACATGGGCACCACGTAAGTAAAAACCTTTGAAGATTTATTATTTATCAAGCGCACATCACCTGTGCGCTTTTTTGTGAATGGCTGACGTATGGACTTTCGTATTATTGTGGCACTGGCGTGTTTATTCATCGGGCTTTCCAAAGGCGGATTGGGTGGGCCGATTCCGGTAGCGATGCTGACTCCCCTACTCAGCCAAATTATGCCAGCAGCACAAGCAGTAGGGATTGTACTGGTTCCCCTGCTGGTAGGTGACGTGATCGCTATCTGGTTTTACTGGCGAACATGGGACAGCGCAAGGATTAGACTGTTGTTACCGGCAGCAGTCATCGGGGTAGTGATGGGTAGTTTATTACTGCGGTATCTGGCGGACAACGGACAGGATGTGGTGATCAAACTCCTGCTCGGCATTTTTACGCTGGTTATCGTGGTTTACAAAGTAGCAAGTGAGCGGCTTAGTGCTATCCGATACGAGTCGAAACAGTGGCATGGCTCATTGGCGGGGTGGGCATCGGGGTTCGGGTCGGCGCTAGCGAACGTGGGCGCACCTCCCTATACCGCGTATATGCTCCTACAAAAGATCGAAAACCCAGTTGTATTTTTAGGGACAACCTCACTCTTTTTTGGGATCGTGAACGCGATTAAACTGCCGTTCGTGCTAGCGAACAAAAATATTCTCGACTTCCATCTCTTGTTGAGCATCGCGTGGGCGCTGCCGTTAATTCCAGTCGGTGCTTACTTGGGACGGCGGTTTGTGAAGGCCGTGAACCCCAAAGCATTTGAGCAAATTATGCTTGGATTGTTGTTCGTGTTGAGTATTTATACGCTGGTGGATGCGGTGAGTAAATTGGCGGGATAGGAAAAGGGCAGACAGCCGTGTGCCCCATATGCACCAAGTTAAGGCGTTTGCTACAAGCGGCTCAGAGGCGTATCCGGTTATAAAAATGACACCGTTTGCGTCGCATGAGGCTAAAGCCATCATGCTACCTACGGCCGGACAAGTCTGCTAAAGCGACTTCAAAAGCAGGTATTTGAGCGAAAATTTTTCTTAAGTTGATACATATGGGGCACATAGCCGTGTGCCCCTACAGAAGTCATTGGTTATTTAGCGATGAGGCGGACGAACTTGCGCTTGCCGACCTGAAGCACCACAGGCAGCATATCGAGCGTGATGGTGGCGAGCGGGTCGGTCACGGGCTGCTCATTCATACGAATACCATTTTGCTGAATGAGGCGCTTGGCTTCACCACCGCTGGCGACCATATCGAGGCGGCGCAGGATGTCGAGGACTTTTTCGGCGACTTCCAAGGTTTCTTCGGGCATATCTTCAGGCAAGCCACCGTGACTGCGAAACACTTCGTCCCAGCGTTTTTGAGCCGTTACAGCATCATCGGCGCTGTGGAAGATGGTGACAATATCCCGTGAGAGGCGCATTTTGACTTCGTTCGGATGCAAGGTACCGGATGTTAGTCCTTCTTCAAGTTCTTTGACTTGAGCCGGTGACCAGCCCAGAATCAGCTTATGGTAGATGGGCATGACTTTATCGGGCAGGCTCATGACCTTACCGAACATGTCCCACGGTTCGGCCATAATCGGAATATGGTTGCCGAGGCTCTTGCTCATCTTGACTTCACCATCGGTACCGGGGAGGCTTTCGCCCATGATGATAGCGACCTGCGGCCGCTGCCCCATGCCCTCTTGCAGCTTACGACCGGCGACCATGATATTAAACAACTGATCCTGACCACCGACCTGAACATCGGTTTCTTGAGCGACCGCATCGTAACCTTGCATGAGGCCGTAAAAGAGTTCGTGCAGGTAGATCGGCAGACCGTCATCCAAGCGGCGTTTGAAGTTTTCGCGCACAAGGAACTGCTGCACGGTGAAGTTACTGGCGAGGCGAATGATGTCGGCAAAGTCGAGAGTCGCCAGCCATTCGTCGTTAAAGCGGACGCGGGTTAGGCTGCGGTCAAGAATTTTGAAGGCTTGGTCAGCATAGGTACGGGCATTT
>JAPUDW010000074.1:11903-22146 GCA_027492915.1 Bacteroidota bacterium
CGGTAAGCTGGTCGCGAGCCTTGTCTTTATCCGACGGATCACCGATGAGGCTGGTGAAGCTGCCGATCAAGAAGGTGACATCATGACCGAGTTCTTGAAATTGGCGCAGTTTACGCATGGTGATGGTGTGACCGAGGTGCAGGTCAGCCGTGCGGGGATCGTAACCGCAGTAGACACGCAGGACGCGAACCGATTTTTCGGCCTCGACCAAGCGAGCATGAAGCTCTTTACGCATGGTTTCTTTGGTTTGCGGGTCCCCATATTCCGCGCCGGACATGAGTATATCGACTTGCTCAGCAATCGTGGGCATGAGGGTTAGTTCCTGAAAATGGGTGTATATCAATTAGGGATAGTATAACAGGGCAGGATTTAAGGGTATAGTCCCTGTGCAATGAGTAGTAATCGTTCTAAAACGCGTGGTTCCTCGTTCAGTTGTAGTAGGCTGACGGTCGCGCGACCAACAGGTGATTTCCCTCTGATAATCGGCCCATCCAATTCGAAGTGGTCTGACTAAACTTGCTTACGAGGGTCAAACAACCTCGCGATTTGACCGGTATGCGGATCAAAGGTGGTCAGATCAGAACCTTTATGGCGGTTACAATCATGGCAACTCAGGCAAAGGTTTGACTCGACAGTTTCACCGCCATGCTTTTCCGCCGTTATGTGATCGACTTCATGACGTTTGACTGTGAAACGCTCATTCAAGAGGCAATACTCGCAATTATTATTGGCTCTTTGATGAACCTGGATACGCAGCAGATTAGGAATATAAGTTATTGATTATTCGTGTTTAATTTTGGCAAAAGCACGAATTTTGACAATGCGCATTAGATGCTCAAGCCGAGTGTAATCGTCTAGCTCATTTTTCTCTTGGAGCGTAATCATGCCATTACGATTAGATTCCAAGAGGTAGCTGATACGCGCCTCACTATCATCTGACAAACGATATTCACTAATTTCCTTCAAAGAAGGTGACGAGGTAATAAAGTCAGCAAATTCTTGATAGGGAGTATGTTGAACAACAGCCATTTTAACCTCCTGCCTTTGATAGTTGCAATTATAGCAAATTTTGCAAAATATCCGCCGAAATGGCGGGCGGGATTCTCCCGTGGATCTGCCGAATGGTCATTTTTGCACGGCGGGAATGAGGGAGCGCGGCGCTGAAATGACACAAAACGGCGGGGCGCTCTCGTGTGTCCGCCGCCGAATGCCATTTCGGCGGATGTAGGGGAGTGATCCGCTGAAATGACACAACTTCGGCGGCATCCTCCTGTAAATCTGCCGCATGATATTCAGCGGATGCAAGCGAGTAATCCGCCGAACATGCGAAAGTAAAAACTAACGCAAAGGCGCAAGGATACAAAGCCGCAAAGCGAAAGACAAATCGCCAAGTACGCCAAGGAAAGCATTTGAGGAAGATCGAGTAGAAAGAACGCGCAAAGAATTCACCTTTGAAGTTGCAAAGTAAGTGCTGAGTGTGGTTTAGTGGCACGGAGTGGATTAATCCACCCCCTACAGTGTGATTCTTATGATTTGCGGGTAGACCTGAGTGTCACTTAATAAATTATCACTACCAGATTAATTTTAGCACAAAAGTTCTTAAATAGTCAATTTGGGTATGGTTGGAATACGGTTTGAAAAGTGAGCAAAACGGGCGCACAGCCGTGCGCCCCTACAGAACAAATAAGGGTTAGCCGGGGTAATAGATGATGCGGGGGTCGGTGGCGGGGCGCTGATAATCGAAGGCGGCATCCGTAAGTTTGGCGAGGTCATAGGCGGGTCGCCAGCCGAGCAGGAACTTGGCTTTGGTGTTGTCGAGCCATGTAGCGTGATAGGGTGTGGAGATGTCTACCGAGGGATAACCGCGCGTGGCATGTAGATAGTCTGCGAGCTGGCGATAATCGACGGGTTCATCCATGCAGATGTTGAAGGTTTGCTGACGAGCGTCGGGGTGGTCGATGGCGGTGAGGATAGCGCTTACAAGATCATCCACATGAACGAAGTTGCGTTTGACGGGCTGACCGTTCGAGTCAAGCATCACAGGCGTGGTGTGCGAGGCGGCATAAGCATCAGCCGTTGAAGCATCCACAAAATCGCGCCAACGCGGGCCACCAAAGACATCCTCACCAAAAGAAAGTTGATATTTGAAGTCGTCTTTCTCCATAATCCACGGGGCACGGAGACAGCAGCCATTGAGGTTGTACTGAATGTAGTACTGCTCTAGCATGACTTCTTCGAGGACTTTGGATAGGGCGTAACAACCGGGGTATGCACTGTGCTTTTGCGCCTCAGTAACAGGAACAGGGTGCGGGTAAACGAAATGCCCCATACCGGCATCACCGCCAATGAGGATAAACTGCTGGAAGGTCGGGCTGGTGCGGCTGGCTTCGAGCAACCAGAACATGCCTTTGATGGCGACATCCATAATATCGTCAGGGGTTTCTTTGCAGGTGGCGAGGTGCAGGACATGGGTTACGCCAGCCATCGCTTGATTGACCACGGATTGATCGGAGAGCGAACCACGCACGACTTCGAGGCGATCCTGCGGCGGTAGAGTGCGGTTATGGCAGAGCGCGCGGAGGGTGAAGTCGGAAAAGCGTGGGTCAGCCCAGAAGCGGGTCATAAATGCCTGCCCTACTTTGCCTGTCGCGCCGGTCACTAATAAACGTTTGGTCATATTTACCTCATCAATCCAAAATATTTTTACCACAAAGGCACAAAGAACACTGAGAAATATAGATTAATCAAACTACAGAGACACGGAGAACACAGCGTTCATACAAGAGAAAAGGTAATTATATTGATTGCGAGGATGATTGTACCCCTTGTTCGGTGCAAAGCGACTGACTATAATTCCAAAAATATTTATCCAAGCATCCTGCCCCTCGTGGTAGGGGCAAAAGCAAATTTGCAGTTAAAATCACGTGTAATTGATGAAGGATAGTACCCACGCTATGAAACCCATGAGCAGCAGTGAAGCGCGACAGGCATTCCTCGACTTTTTTGAAGAACATCACCACAGAGCCGTGGCTTCATCGTCTTTAGTGCCGGGGAATGACCCTACCCTGCTGTTCACAAACGCCGGTATGGTGCAGTTCAAAGATGTGTTCCTCGGCATGGACAAGCGCGATTACAAACGGGCGACGACCTCGCAGAAATGTATGCGCGTTTCGGGCAAGCACAGCGACCTTGAAAACGTCGGGCCGTCGCCACGCCATCACACCTTTTTTGAGATGTTGGGCAACTTCAGCTTCGGTGATTACTTCAAGCAGGATGCGATTAAGTTCGCATATACGCTGCTGACCGAAGTTTATGGGCTGCCGAAAGAACGGTTGGCGTTCACGGTATACCAGAGCGACGACGAAGCGTACAACATCTGGGTAAAGGACATGGGAGTTGACCCGAAGCGCGTGGCGCGGTTGGGCGCGAAAACCAACTTCTGGCAGATGGCGGAAACCGGCCCCTGCGGCCCGACCAGCGAACTGCATTGGGACAAATATCCTGAACGCGGCGAGGATGATATTATCCCCTCGCTTGAAAAAGAAGATGACCGCTTCCTTGAATTGTGGAATCTGGTGTTCATGCAGTTTAACCGCACACAGGATGACCCCGACAACACCGGTACATATGATGTGCCGCTGCCCAAGCCGGGTGTGGACACGGGCATGGGGTTGGAACGCATTCTGAGCGTGGTGAACGGCGTGACCAACAACTATGACACGGATTTGTTCCTGCCGATTTTCAAGGCGACTCAAGCGCTGACGGGGGACACAGACGAGCAGCGCGACGCAAATATCGTGCCGTACCGTGTGATCGCTGACCACATTCGGGCGGCGGTGTTCTTGATCGCGGACGGGGTGCTACCGGGGGCGAAGGGGCGCGATGCGGTATGCCGTTTGGTCATCCGGCGGGCGGCTCGGTTCGGCAGCAAGCTGGGCTTCACCGAGCCATTCCTTGGCACGGTAGCGAACGCGGTGATCGAGGTTATGGGCGAACATTATACCGAGCTGGTGGAACGCGCGGAAAACATCAAGAAGGTGATTACACAGGAAGAAATTCGCTTCCGTAAAACGCTCGACCGTGGGTTGGGCGAACTGGAAGCGGAACTGGATACGCTGGCGCAAGGTAAGCAAACCGTGCTGGCGGGTGATAAGGCGTTCTACTTGAAGGCAACAATGGGTTTGCCGATCCAAGTGATCAAGGATGTGGCAGAAGAACGCGGCTACACCGTCGATGAAGCGGGTTATAACGCGGCAGAAGAACAGCACAGCACCGTCAGTGGCGGCGGACAGGCGATGGGCGAGATTGACGCGAGTGAAGCGTATAAGGCCACGCTTGAGCAGTTGAAGGCCAGCAAACAACTCGGTGATAAAGGGGTGACTTACAACCCCTACGGCGACACTACAATTGACGACCAGATACTCGCGATCTTCCGCGAAGGACAGCCGGTGGAGAGCGCGATTGCGGGTGAGAAGGTCGAAGTTGTGCTGGGCAAAACCGGGTTTTATGTCGAGTCGGGTGGTCAAGTTAGCGACACCGGAACCATCAGCGGGAACGGCTGGACGGTTGAGGTTGAAGATACCAAGCGACCGATTGGCGGGTTAATCGTGCATGTGGGTGAAGTCGTCGAAGGCCAGCCCAAGGTGGGCGATGCGGCGCACGCGGCGGTTGACACCGAACGACGCGCCAGTATTACGCGCAACCATACGGGAACCCATTTGCTGCATGCGGCGCTGCGCGATAAGCTGGGAACCCATGTGCAACAGCGCGGCTCGTTGGTCGCGCCTGACCGTTTGCGGTTCGACTTCGTGCATGATCAGAAGGTAAGCGCGGAGGACATCGCGGCGATTGAGCAGCAGGTTAACGCCGTTATCCTCGCGAACTATCCAGTGGCGGCGGTGGAGAAATCGCTGACCGAGGCGAAGGCAGACGGCGCGATGGCGCTGTTCGGCGAGAAGTACGGCGACACGGTGCGGACGATTACGATTGCGAAAGACGGCGACCGATACAGTTATGAACTGTGCGGCGGTGTGCATGTGCCGGAAACGGCGGAGATCGGTTCGTTCATCATTGTGAGCGAAGGCAGTGTGAGCGCAGGCATCCGGCGTGTGGAAGCGCTGACCGGACGCGGCGCGGTTGAATATGTGCAGCACACTTTGAACACATTGGGTACTATTGCCCAGCAACTTGGCACGACACCCGAACATGCGGGAACGCGGGTTCATGCGCTGCAAACTGAGCTGGCGGCGGTGAAGAAACAGGTCGGGCAGCTACAACGTGAACTGGCAAAAGGTCAATTCGACCAGCTTACGCCGGAGATGATCAACGGTGTGGACACGATCATCGGACAGTTCGAGCAGATTCCGGTAGACACCCTGCGCGAGATGGCCGATTGGTTCCGCAGCAAGGTTAAGAGCGGCGTACTGGTGGTTGGCAGTGTGGTGGACAACAAACCGCAACTGCTGGCAGTGGTGACGGATGACCTGACGAAGAAGGGACTGCACGCGGGCAACCTGATTAAAGAAGCGGCGGCAATTGTGGGCGGCGGCGGCGGCGGGCGACCGAATATGGCGCAAGCCGGTGGTAAGAACGCTGGCAAGCTGCCGGAAGCACTCAACAAAGCGCGGGAATTCATCGCACAGAATATTAAGGGCTAATGGCGACCAAAGCTGATTATATCCAGCTTGAGAACGCGGATGATGTAGGATCGATCCGCGACCGATTATCTTTCCTGCGGGGGCAGCGGGTGCTGCTGATCTGGCCGGAGGAAGGAACGATCTTAACGCGCAAGCTCGATCTTGTGTTGATTCAGCGTGAGGCGATGCGGCGTGCAATCCGGCTGGCACTGGTGACACACGATGCCGAAGTCGTCCGGCACGCGCAAGAACTGAACATCAGCACATTCGAGACAATTGGCGCGGCTGAACGCGGACGGTGGAAACGCGGGCGGGGCAAGGTGTTTACTAACCGCTTCCAACGACCGAAGGAAGAACCGATACCGGATGACTTGAAAGAAGTCGCCAGCCGCATTTATGCCGAGGAAACCGCACAGGAAAAACGGTGGCGGCGTATCCGGCGATTGATCGGCGCGGTGGTGTTCGCCATTGTGGCGATGGCGATTGGTTATGTGCTGCTGCCGAGCGCTACCATAACATTGACACCGGCGACGCGGCGGGTAGAAACGGTGGCGGACATCACTGTTTCGCCGCAGTCGTTGGGCATCGACATCGAGAACCGCATCATCCCCAGCAGCCCGATCAGCATCCAGATTGATGACAACGGCACTATTGAAACAAGCGGTGTTCAATCCGTGGAGGATGAGACCGCAGCGGGTTCGGTGGTATTCATCAACAAAACGGGCGATCCGGTGACGATTCCGGCGGGGACGGTTGTCACAACGAGTGCGGGAAACCCGATTCAGTTTCGCACAACGACTCAAGCTGACCTCGCAGGTGGTGAAGGGTTGCAAATCGAAGTACCGATTGAAGCGCTGCAAGCATCAGCAGGGTCGGCGGGTAACGTAGACAGCGGCACAATTAACACGGTGATCGGCCCAATTGCGGACAGCGTGGATGTGCGGAATATCGCAGCGACAGCGGGGGGTGCCACACGAACCCAGCAGGTCGTGACCGATGCGGACGTGCAAACGGTGCTGGCAATTGTGAAGCAGCAATTGCAGACCCGCGCCTATGTGGAGATGCAATCCCGATTAACGGACAAACAGTGCATCATTTTGGACACGATCAAGATTGGTGAGGAACGTGACGATTGGAAAACGTTCAACGCCGAAGTTGGTGACGTGGTGGATACACTGTCGCTGAGCATGAAGGCCGTGGTGGACGCGATACTGGTTGACGAGCAATTCGCGCAGCAAGTGGTGCTAGCACAACTGACGCAGCAACTGGCAGCGGGTGAGGTCATCAAACCCGAAAGTATAACTTACGACCTCGGATGCCAATCGACCGGACGGATCGACTCTGCAACGGGACAGATTGTATTCCAGATGGGCGGCAGCGCAATTGTGACAGCGCAGGTCGATGCGGAACAAGTCCAACAGCAAGTCGTGGGGCAATCTCTCAATGACGCGACCGCCGCATTGGTGACGAACTTGCGACTGCAACAAGGCGCGGCACCCATTATCACACTCTGGCCTGAAGGATTTGACCGCATGCCTCTACTCCCCTTCCGCATTGCCATCCAATTAATTGACGCGCCGCCCCCATGATAAAGGGCAAACTCCTGTGCATTGACCACGGGTTGAAGCGCATCGGGCTGGCGGTCAGTGACGCGCTGGGGATTTCAGCGCGTGAACTCACAGTCATCAACCGCAAAACCAACGTCGAAGATTTTGCGCGACTCAACCACATTGCCAGCGAGCAGCGAGTGGCGGGAATTGTGGTGGGGATGCCCGTAAACAGCGAGGCAAAACCCGGTGAATATACACAGGGCGACACCGTGCGTAAGTGGATTGAGCGTTACAGCGCGACAACCACACTGCCGATTGTGACATGGGATGAGCAGTTGACCAGCCTCGACGCGCGGGAGTTGTCGATACAAAAGGGACGTGGAGCGCGTGACCCGATTGACGATCTGGCAGCACGGGTTATCCTGCAAAGTTATTTAGATGCGGTGCAAGCCGGACTGACAGAGTAAGCTATTTTCACTACAGAGACACAAAGAAACGCAGAGAATACAGGGATGAGTAAGGGAATAAACCTTGAACCGTGCAGTTAAAATTCTCATTATTGCAGCCGCGCTGATGTTGGTCGCGGCAGTCGGCTGTGTGGGCGCATTGTTTCTGGTATCGGGCGGGCAGCCCGTGCGATACGTCCAAAAGACGCTGCTGCAATTTTCGCTATCGGGGCGGCAAGCAGACTTAAACCGTCCTATGAGCGGTGATACATCACCTGTACGCTTCCGTGTAAACAGCGGCGATAACCCGCGCACAATCGCCCAAAATTTAGTCACCTCGGCGCTGATTGTCGATGGAGAACTGTTTGTGGATTATGTGCAGCTTAATGATATTGATACGCAACTCGAAGCTGGAACATACTTCCTCAAACGGTCGCAAACAATCACCGAAATTGCGCAGGCATTAACCGACTCGCGCAATAGTTACATCCCTTTCCGAATTATTGAGGGGGAACGCATTGAAGAAATTGCGCGGAAAATTGATGACGCACGGGCGTACTTCGGCTTTAGCGGCGCAGAATTTTTGGTACAGGTGCAAGCAGGTGCAGTAGTCGATGCCGCATTTGCAAACCGTGTCGGACTGCCAGCAGGTGCTTCTCTCGAAGGGTTTTTGTACCCTGATAGTTATGAACTGCCAGCCGATGTTACCCCTTCTATGCTGCGTGACATCTTGCTACAAAACTTCAACCGCAAAGTGAGCGACCAAGTGGTGAGCGACGCAGCAACACAAGGTTGGTCGATGTTTGAAGTCGTCACCCTAGCATCGATTGTCGAGCGCGAAGCCGTACAGGTTGATGAAGAACCGATGATCGCAGGGGTTTACCGTAACCGGCTCAATATTGATATGCGATTAGAGGCTGACCCAACTGTTCAATACGGCATCGGGTTTCAGGGTGGCAGTTGGTGGCCGCAGATTACACAGGCAGACTACAGCAATGTGCAATCGGCCTATAACACTTATCTGGTCAGCGGTTTACCACCGGGGCCTATCGCCAGCCCTAGTGTGACATCTATTCAAGCCGTGGTGTATCCAACAGCATCCGATTTCCTATTCTTCCGTGCCGATTGTCGTTCGGATGGGTACCACAGTTTCGCCCGAACTTTTGAGGAACACTTGGCGAATTGCGGTCAGTAGTTTGAAGTTAGCAATTGATAGTTATCAGGTTAAGGAGTCTGCGTGGGCAAAGTTCTGAGCAAAATAAGCATACTCCTCTGTACCCTCGTATTAATCACTGGTTGCAGTGGAACGCAAGGCGGCATCCAGCGAATTGCACTGCTTGCGCCATTTGAAGGACGCTACCGTGAAATCGGTTATGACGCTTACTACGCGGTTCTGTTGGCGATGCAAGAACACAATACTGAGCGCATTGAACTGCTAGCGATTGATGACGGTGGCAGTGAGAACAGCGCGATTGAACGGGCAAAAGCACTGGCGAGTGACCCGCTGGTCAATGCTGCGATAGCGCTTGGGGACAACGCGACACGCACAGCAGTTCAGCAGGCATTCGGGGAAGTGCCGGTGTTGGTAGTCGGACAGTGGAATTCGCACCCCACAATGGACAACACATTTATGCTTGCCAGCAACGAAGTGTATATGCTGTTCTCACCAATCGAGCTATCAGACATCCTCCCTGACACAAATATCGTAGGTGGTGAAATTTTAGCGCTGAAGCAAGTCCCCTTGCTCATTAGTGATCTATCACGCATCACCGTCATTAGCAGCGCCAGTTTACCGGATGAAGCCTTCCGGCAGCGGTATATGGGCAGCGGCCAATTTGTGCCGGAACCGGGGTTATTGGCAACGCTCACATACGACGCGGCAAATATGGCGCTGAATGCCCTGCAAACTAATGACGCCACCGCTACTCTAGCGACCATGACCTACGAGGGACTGAACGGCAGCATCCGGTTTGTTGATGGACACTGGGCAGACGCACCCATCAATGATTTTACATACACCGCTGACGGTTTATTAACGCCCGTAGATCGTCCCGTAAAATAGGGGCAGCGTATCAACAGGTGAGTCGCTGAAAGTAATAGCTTCCGCGAGACGCGCACGACAGGCAGCAAGCTGTTCCGGTTTGTTGGCATGAATGGTGACGAGTGGCGCACCACTTTCAACCCTATCACCGACTTTAGCATGAACTTCTAAGCCAACAGCGAGGTCAATTGGATCGCCTTTTTTCTCGCGCCCTGCGCCCAGATCGAACGCGGCGATACCGATTTGCTCGGCGGCAACTTGAGCGATATAACCCGATTTCGAAGCGTTGAAGGTTTCAATGACTGGAGCTTTGGGCAAACGCGACGTATCATCGACCATACTGACATCGCCACCCTGCCCCTCGACCAGTTGGCGGAACTTGGCGAGGGCTTGCCCATTCGACAACTGCTCTATCAACAACCCCCGAATTTCGGCATCATCAGTCCATTTTTTGCCCTGCCCCGCGAGGCGCAGCATATAAGTGGCGAGGTCAAGACAGTGTTCACGGAAGTCAGCCGGCCCCGCGCCTTGCAAACACGCGACCGCTTCGGCAACTTCCAGCGCATTACC
>JAPUDW010000074.1:22156-24055 GCA_027492915.1 Bacteroidota bacterium
ACCGACCGCAACACCGAGCGGTTGATTCATGTCGGATAGTACAGCGATCATGTCACGCCCCGCATCTACACCAATGTCAACCATAATTTGCGCGAGTTCACGAGCATCATCCAAGTTGGTCATGAACGCGCCGCGCCCAACTTTTACATCCAACACGATACCGTTTGCACCGGCAGCGATCTTTTTACTCATAATACTGCTGGCAATCAGCGGTAAGCAGGGAACGGTCGCGGTTACATCACGCAGGGCATAAATTTTGCCATCGGCGGGTGCTAAATCCTTGGACTGACCGGAAAGTACGATGCCGCTTTCCTGCACGAGGCGGCGAAAATCTTCATTCGAGAGATTAACGTTATAGCCTTTGATGGCTTCGAGTTTATCGAGCGTGCCACCGGAATAACCCAAGCCGCGACCACTCATCTTGGCTACGGGGACGCCGCACGACGCGACCAAGGGCAGCACAACCAGCGTGGTTTTATCACCAATGCCGCCGGAAGAATGTTTATCGACAGCGTAAGGAATGAGATCAGAAAGGTCGAGAACATCGCCAGAATAGGCCATAGAGAGCGTTAAGTTAACCGTTTCTTCGCGCGTCATCCCTTTGATGAAGATCGCCATTAAGAGCGCAGAGGCTTGATAATCTGGTAGTTCGCCGCTGGTGTAGGCTTCGATGAACCATGCAATTTCGTCTTTGGTAAGGGCGAGACCATCTCGTTTTTTGGCAATAAGATCTATAGCGCGCATTATGGTTACTCCTGAAAAGATTACGACAAATATTCGTCTAATCGTACCTCAAATCAAACACTTTCTAAACGAGCCGAAAATTTCTCATGCAATACACACTTGTGGAAGTGGGAAATATCGGTTAAAAATTCAGGCAAGATTTACAAGTATAGAATGGTAAAGCGTAACATGGAAAAAAGTATTTCTCGCCCTACAAAGGTAAGTTCACCAAACCAAGATCGCAACAAAATGATCATCGGTGGGGTGATCGCTCTTGCTGTTATTGCCGCAGCAATCTTTATCGTAATCTCGCTCAACAACACTAATCAGGTTGCCACCGGCAAATACACGGACTTACCACAAAGCCGACTGCCAGATGGTGGGTTCGTAATCGGTAACCCGAACGCACCCGTGACAATTATTGAATTTGCGGATTATGCCTGCCCTCACTGCCAAGAATACCTAGCGACGATGAACCAATTCGTCGATACTTATGTCAAAACGGGTAAGGCAAAGTTTGAATACCGCATATTCCCAACCGCAGGCGGGCAGATAACGGCTTTCATCGGGACGGTGCTGGTGTGTATGGAAGACCAGAAGGAAGGCACCTATTGGAAGGCAAACGAACTGCTGTTCCGCGAAGCGATGGCAGGCAACTACAACGGTAACACCCTGCGTAACCTAACTGATGAACTCGGTGTAAATTACGCAGATGCGCTCAACTGTGCCCAAAATGAAACACAGGTGGACACGGATATTGCGCTCGGCCAACAGCTTGGTGTGACTGGAACACCCGCGATCCGCGTGCGGAATGCAGACGGTACCGCTGGTTCGATGATCATCAATGGACAGGCGCAGGACAAAGGCGGCCCTTCGTTTGATGTGATCAGCCAATATATGGCACAGTTCGGCTAAAATAAAATCAGATCAAGCAAAAGCCCGCTATAGTTAGCGGGCTTTTTGTTTGTAGGGTTCCACATGACGAATAAAGGGCTAAAATAGGCGGAAGATTATGAGGAGGTTCAGCAGTGGAAGTTGACATCTTTATTTCGAAAAGCAAACCATTCATTGAATGGATATTGGCATGGCAAGCTCGGTTGCAACCGGTCACGCTGGCAAATTTAAGCACCAATAATGACCCGCTCAGTATAGGCATTATCTCAGTCGATGTGATCG
>JAPUDW010000075.1:0-4539 GCA_027492915.1 Bacteroidota bacterium
AACAGTTGCACGCGCGGCCCCCAATGATGGTCGCTGGACATGGGCGTGTCGAACCCTAATACTTCCGAACCGCTGCCGATCAGTGCCGCGCTGTAAGCCACCTCCGGCCAGCGGGCATCCAAAATCGGGCGTACTGCTTCTTGATAAAAGGCTTCGCTAAGTTTTAAACCCGGCACAAAATCTGGCATCTCGCGTGTGCTCCGATGACATTACTCTTAAAATGAATTGCCATTATAACTGCATCATCCAACTCTGTAATCTTTGCAATGCAAACCTATAATACAATGATGATAAAAGACACAATCCTATTCTTTATATCCTGTATTGAATCAAAGACCCCGCGTGAAAATAACCTATGAACTCTACATTCCTCTCTCAATTCGCTGATGTTATGACGAGCCGTGTTTCAATTCGTCAGCGCAGCATACCCTATCCACTTGCTGTAATTCTTTTAGCAGTAACCTATTTCGTGGCGGGGAAAGCTGGCTTTCGGTTCGCGCTGCTGCATGATAATGTTTCACTGGTGTGGCTGGCCGCAGCCTTTGCGCTAGTCGCTTTGGTTCTCGGCGGTATTCGCCTGTTTCCGGGTGTGGCATTGGGTGCGTTCTTTGTCAATGTTGGGACTTCAATCCCTGTTTCCGCCGTGCTGGTAATCGCTTTTGGCAATACGTTGGGTGTGGTGGTGGGTGCTTACCTGCTTTTACGTTCGAATCCGAAACCGATCACTTTTGACCGGATGTCTGAACTGATCCGGTTTGTAGTCAGCGCGTCGATCATCGGGTCGGTGATTACGGCGAGTATTGGTACTGCCGCACTGGTTCTTAGCCAGTCGGTAGCTGCAAGTGCGACTATGCAGATCTGGAAAGAATGGTGGATGGGCGATGCAATCGGCGTGTTGGTGCTGTCGCCGGTGCTGCTGTTGTGGTGCAACAGCCGGACAATACCGAAAAATTACCGTTTTTGGTTGGAACTCATCGGCATATGCTCCGGTGCTATTTTAGTGAGTTATGTTATCTTCGCCCGTGATATTTCGCCTTCAGCCGATTATCCCCTAATCTTTCTCATCTTCCCGTTTCTTATTTGGGCGGCGCTGCGGTTTAGTGTGCGAACAAACGTAACTTTGTGCCTCGTCATCGCGGTTGTTTCGGCGATTGGTATTGTAAGCCAACCCGCAGTTATGTCGTTCGACGAAATACACCGCCAATATGTCTATCTTTGGACTTTTATCGCCGTAACCAACCTGACCGCGATTGCGCTCACCGCGATTACGACTGACCGGAAGCGTATTGAAAGTGAACTTGCCCGTCAGCGTGATTATGTGGTGCAGGTGATGAACGCAATGGCGCATGGTGTCGCCGTGACGGATATGGAGGGGCGTTTTGAGTTCGTGAACCCTGCTTATGCTCAAATGCTGGGTTATAGCCAGTCCGCCTTAATTGGTAAACTGCCTAATGATGTGCTTTCGCCGGATGAACGGGCTATCGTCAGTAATACTGCGATCCGCATGACCTCGGATTTACGCACGGTCTACGAAACCCGTTTTCACCGGCAGGATGGTACGACCCTTGATGTGCTGGTTAATGGGTCACTGCGGCGTGATCAAGAGCAAGCAACAGGGATTATCACCGCTGTCACTGATCTGACTCTGCAAAAGAAAACGGAAGCGGCGTTACAGCACAGCGAGGCACGGTTGCGCACAATCATTAATAACCTGCCGTTTGACTTATGGGTACAGGATTCCGAAGGCCGTTGTATCCTTCAAACGCCTGAGTCGATCCGGTTGTGGGGCGATGTGCAGGGAAAAACCATCGACGAGATTGATATATCGTCGGAGGTGGTGCAGCGCTGGCGCGATACAAATGCCAAGGTGTTTGAAGGTGATACCCTACGCGGGAATGTTAGCTATGAAGTGGACGGTAAGTCTCGCGATTTTTACTTTGTGATGTCACCCATTCACCACGCCGATACCTCTCAACTTGGCATTATGGGTATCAATATCGACATTACCGACCGTGTGACTGCCCAAACGGCACTGCAACGCAGCGAAGATCACTCAAAAACGTTCCTTGAACGGTTGAAGGATCTTCAGGATATAACAATCGAGCTTACCCAGATTGACGATTTTGATGCATTCTGCCGCAGAGCGATTGAACTGGGACGCAGTCGCCTCAAGTTCGAGCGCATCGGCTTGTGGTTGCTCGATACGGAGAATCCGGCCTATACCGTTGGCACCTTTGGGACTCATGAAAACGGCTCTATTCGTGATGAACGGGGTGTTCGCGCCCTCTCTAGCCAGATATTGCCTCAGTTAGAGAACCTGTTCGAGATTAACGACCAGAAAATCTTCTATATTCCCGAAACGCCGCTGCTCGACGAAAACTCTAAACCCGTTGGCACTGGTTGGTCAGCGATGGGTTACCTGAGCGACGGGAAGCAAATTATCGGCGGCTTATCAACCGATAACTACTTTAGTCATGAACCTGCTCACCCATACCAGCTTGAACTATTAGCCCTATATGCCAACGCACTCGGTCATTTGTGTGTACTCAAACGGGCGAAAGCGAGCTTGCAAGCCAGCGAAGCTCGATTCCGCTCAGTATTCACAGGCGCGAATGTCGGCATTGCCCTCGCAAATTCGGAGGGGCGTTTTATTTCGGTCAATCCAGCATTCGAACAGTTGCTAGGTTATTCCCAAGAAGAATACACGCGGATGACGTTTACCGAAATCACCTACCCCGAAGATCAGGAAGATAATCTCGACCAATTTACCCAGATGCAAAGTGGTGACATCGCCTATTATCAGTTGGAAAAGCGATACGTTCACAAGAATGGTGACCTCGTATGGGTACGTTTGAATGTGTCGCCGTTTTCCAATGAAGATGAAGCCTACAGCATGGCGATTATTGAGAACGTTGACGCACGAAAACGCGCTGAAGCCGAGATTCAACTCCTCAACGCCAACCTCGAACAACGGGTAGCTGACCGTACCACCGAGTTACAGAGCGCCAACGAACGACTGACCGAACTTGACCGTTTGAAAACGAAGTTCATCGCGGATGTGACGCACGAACTACGCACACCGCTGACTGTCCTCAAAACGCGCGCTTACTTGCTTCAGCACAGCCCTGCCGAAAAACATGCCGCACACCTTACAGCCCTTACCGAGCAGCTTGAACGGCTGACCAACTTTGTTAACGCGATGCTCGATCTGTCGCGTTTGGAACTAGGACAGTACCGCATCGCATTCGGCTCGGTTGACTTGAACGATGTAGTCGGGCAGGTGGTTTCGGCACTGCAACCACGTGCGGAAATCGCTGGTTTGCAAATGACGCTCCAAGTTGGCGTGATTCCGACGATCAACGGTGAGTTTAACCAACTTGCGCAGGTCGTGACTAACCTGGTTGCCAACGCCATCAATTACACGCCGAACGGCAGCATAACCGTTACGACTGGTTATGATGAGCCGCGTCGTGAAGTCAGCCTAAAGGTGAGCGATACAGGCATGGGCATTAGTGAAGTGGATATTCCTCACCTATTTATGAGGTTTTATCGCGGTGAAGAGGCCGGGCAAAGTACCATACCCGGCACGGGCTTGGGGTTGAGTATTGTTAAAGAGATTGTTGACCTGCACAAAGGGAGGATCGTGGTCGAAAGCCAAATTGGCAAAGGCACGACCTTCGCTATTTATCTACCCGCTCATATCAATGAGTAACGATCTTTTTACGATCCCACGAAGCTGAGTACAGCCACGTTTTCGTCGCAACCTGCGCGTGTGGTCACACTGTATTCGGGTGAGAGTAGTTCACGCTGCGGGTCGAGCAGTTGAACTGTAAAGGTTTGCTCCTGCGCTGTACCGTTCAGGAACAGCTCAAAGCCGCCCGCGCCAAAGGTTAAAGCCGCCCCGCTGAATACCGTTTCATCCAGCCCATTACCGCTGATGTGTACGCGGTAGCCATCCAACGCTGCGCCGGTGCTGTTGGTCACGGTGCCGGCGATGCTTGACCAGTTGCAGCCTTCGGTATTGGCATTGGGTGCATAAATGGGCTGCTCAGGAACCAACGCAAAGGTAAAAACTGTTTCTGCGGCTGGTGTGCTGGCTGGGCTGCCAATTGCTACCGGCGTAAAGGTCGCTGTCGGTGCAGCCGTACCTTCCAGTGTTGGTGTTGGCGGTAGAAAGGTTGCCGTAATGACGATGGGCAAGGGGGTAAACGGCGGAAATGGATTCAAAGGTGTATAAGGGTCTTGCGTGATTAAGGCGATCAATACACCCATACCGACGGTTGCTATCAAGAACACAATCGTCAGCAGGTTTGCCATGATATGCTTGCCACTGGAAGCCGATACAGGTTGTGCTTGGCTGGCGCTTAATTTCGGTTGTGACCGCACCACCGGCGGATGGGCGACGGGCGGTGGTTCCACCAATTCCGCAAACACCGGTTCGGGTAAGTCCGGTTCCGGTGCCTCGATAACATCATCTGCTGCTTCGGCTGTCGTGTCGTCTTCGATTGGGAATAATGGGCCGCGCGGGTCAAGCGACCG
>JAPUDW010000075.1:4549-5935 GCA_027492915.1 Bacteroidota bacterium
CGTTTCCGATCTTTGCGCCCGAACCGCCGTACTCCGCCTGTTGATTGCTCGTCACTCATACTTTAGGTTGCGCGTGTTTGAATAAAGTTAACTAAAGCTACATTCCGCGCACAGTCTGAGGGGAATGTCACCGGAATGCGGTCAGAAACAACCGTGCCGCCCGGACTCATCAACTCGACATAGTAGGTCTGGGCACTGATTTTGTTGTCTACAGGGATTTCCCACCCACCCGGCCCGTAGAGCGAATTGGTGCCACTATCAACGATACGGTCAAAGTTGGTGCCGAAAACGTGGATTTTCAGCCCATCCAACGGTGTGCCTTCGTTGTTGAAAACCTGACCGCCCAAACCCTGCCACGCGCAGCCCGCCGTATTGGCGAAGTTTTGTGTCAGGATAACCTGCTGCTGACGAAGCTCAAACAGGTAGGGGTTTTGAGTTGGCGCGAGGGTTGGTGTCGGGCCAGTTGGCGTTTCGGTTGGCAGCGGTGTTGGGCTGATCGACGGAGTAGGGGTAATCGTCGGTGTTTCGGTCGGCCCCGGTGTTTCGGTAATGGTTGCGGTAGGCGGGGCAATCGACGGTGACGGCGTGGGCGTCAAGGTCGTGGTCGGCGTTAGTGTGTCGGTTGGTGTGAAGGTGAAGGTCGGCGGCAAACCCGTTGTTGGGATCGCAGTCGGCGTGAGTGATGGCAGCACACCCGCAGTTGGTAGCACACCAACTGGATCTGGCTTTTGTACCGGAGGGCCAGCTAACCGCGAAATTACAAACACAATCACCAGAATGGTTAGCGCCAAAAAGACCAAGCTGATGACGTTGTATATACTTGCTTTACCGTCTCCCATCCCAACCCCCGTCTATTTAGGCAACCGCCGGACCCAGCAGCCGCGTGATAACCCATACAATTGTTAAAAGTGACAAAACCAGAAAGAAAATACTGATCACATTGTAAATGCGGTTTTGTCTCATACCGATTTCCTTTTTAGTGGCGTTGTGTGACGCTCTTATCCAGTGTACCGTTCAATGACCGCAGTGTACATTAATGGTTGCAGCCAATTGTCGAAACGGGCTTGCGCGATGGCTACGCGGCGGTCAGGTTCAACAGGTTGGTCAGCAAATTCAATAACTTGTATTACATGATACCCTAATTCTGTGGCAATCGGCCCTGCAATTTGGCCGACTTGCAGCGAGAATGCGGTTTGTGCCAACTGCGGGGTCAGCAGTTCTTCGGCGGTAAACCAGCCAAGATCTCCACCCCGGCTGCGGGTGGTTTCGTCTTGCGAGTATTGGTTGGCTAATGCCGCAAAGTCTTCACCAGCGCCTAAACGGTCGAGAATACTTTTGGCATCGGTCTCGGTGCGCATCAAAATGTGCCGTGCGTGTACTTGCTTC
>JAPUDW010000075.1:5980-24032 GCA_027492915.1 Bacteroidota bacterium
TGAGCATGTCACGGACTCGATTGTTTGTAAGTACGACCTTCAGCGCATATGGGAATTCATCGGCGGAATATTGGTTGATGGTGAGCCATTCATTCCATTGGGTTTCGCCACCCGCTGCCTCGATTTGTGCTGTCAATTCAACTTGCACTTCGGCATCCGTTACACCGATATTTTGAGCTTGCGCACCCTGTAGAATGAGACGTTCCTCGATGAGCAGGTTGAGGACATCACTACTGAGTGCTTCCGGCGAAGCGGCGTTCACTTCCTGCTGCTTACGTGCCAATGCCCGATCAAACTCAGTTTGGGTAATAGCTTCACCGTTGACTTTGGCGACGAGTTTTTCGCCGGATTCGTTGGTGGGTTGCACTGCTAATGTAGGCTGCACCACCATGACCGGTGTGGGGTTGCTGGCTGGATTTATCGGGCTATCAGCGGCTGGTGCTTCACCCCCACAACCTGCTAACCCAAGCAGAATGACGATGGCAGCGGATTTTCTCAAAATGGTCAAAACAACTATTCCTTCAATGTTGGGCAGGTGTTTATATGATAGCAAGACCTTATTATGCTCTTACACGCCATTTGCAGCAAGTCTAGCCTCGCGCCTTTCTTAATACGTCAAACACGCCTAATTGGGTAGAATATGATGGATGCGATAGTTAGGCTATCCGTGTAATACGTTTGACCCGCGCTATCCCATCGCTTAATCAAGTTCATAATCCCCTTGTGGTAAAATCCGGCATATGAAGTCGAAAACCGCTATTCCCCTCATTGTGCTTCTTGTCGCCCTGTTAATGCTGGCTGCGGCTTGTAATTTGTCGACGAATCCTGAACCGCCGACTCTGGTGCCGCGTATGACGGATACCCCGCTGCCGACCATCGCTTACGAGACGGTCGAACCGCCTACACAACCAGAGTCGCCAGTTACGAATCAGGCTAACCCGCAAACGGCGAAAATCGCCATGAACGCTTTGCTCGATCAAGTGGATGTCGATAGCTTGTTTATGCACATCAGCTCGCTTCAAAACTTGGGAACACGCCATGTTAACTCACCCGATTTACCGAACTCTGGCGCTGCTGCCTCTTACCGATATGTGCGTGGTCAATTTGATACGATTGCCGCCCAATCTCAAGGACGCTTCTCGGTAGTCGATCAGCCATTTACTGTGAAATGGGCAGGTGTTGAAACTACCCAGCGCAATGTTGTTGGCATTATCTCCGGCAGCGTTACAGGCGGCGGTATCATCCTCATCGGTGCTCATTATGATAGTATTTCGATAGACCCCAATGATTTTAATTATCCTGCTCCCGGCGCGAATGACAATGCTTCCGGTGTTGCTGCGCTGATTGAGATGGCGAGCATTCTCGCGCAGCGCCCGCACCGCGCTACGATTGTATTTGTGGCGTTTGCGGCTGAAGAAGTGGGGCGTATGGGCAGCCGTGCCTTTGTGAACGAATACCGGACGATTATCCCGCCCAACTACATGTTTAATCTGGATATTATTGGCAGCAGCACCGGCCCAAATGGTCAGGTGGTCGATAATCAGATGCGGATTTTCTCGGCAGGGCCGGAAACATCGTTATCGCGCCAGTTAGCTCGTGCGGTCTACTGGATTGACTTCACGATGACACCGGATATGCAGATTATCCTGCAAGATGGTGAGGATCGCGTTGGGCGTTACAGTGATCACATGTCGTTTACGGAAGCAGGTTTCCCCGCTATTCGTTTTATCGAGTCGTTGGAGGATCAAGGACGGCAGCATACACCTGCTGATGTAATTGGTGATATACAAGCGAATTATTTACGGCGCACCACGCAATCTATCCTCGCGGCGGTTAGCGTGATGGCGGACGGTTTACCACCGCCCCGTGATATTGTCTTGCGATCCGGTGAAGGCACCAAGCGGACGCTGGTTTGGGAACCAATCCCGGGCGCGACTGGTTATAAAATCGGCTTGCGTGACCCCGGCTCGCTCATCATTAACCGTGAATTCCCGTGGAATACGAACAGTGTTGAATGGGATGGCTTTTACCCGCAGGTGGTGGCTGGCTTGGTCATTTCGGCAATTGACGAAAACGGCATGATGGGGCCACCCTCGGTTGAGTATATCGTTCCGCCGTAACACAATAAAAAGCCCTTTGGACGATGGTGCAAAGGACTTTCATTATTAGAGTTTTGGTTGGTTAGTCGCCAGCCGCCGCCTGTGTGCTGAACACAACCAATTGGTTTGGGGCGGTGGGGGTGCGTACCCCAAAATGGTAAACCAGCGCCGCCAGTAACCCACAGCTTATCGACACAATAAATGTCGCCGAGAAACCTACACCGTCCGCTAAAGCGCCGCCAATGAACGGGGCGAGTAGGGCGAATGGGGCGATCAACGTGTTCGCTAAACCAATGTACATCGGCTTTTCACTGACCTTACCAAACTCCTGTGTGAAGCTCATCGTGACTGTCCATGTGCTTGAATCGGCAAAACCTGCCAGCGCGTATATAAAGTAGAACCAACCTATTGTTGGCGCACTCAGTGCAAGGCCAGCGCTGACGCTCATGATAAGGCCGCCCAAAATTAGCATCGAGCGGTGTCCCCAGCGGTCGCCCATCCAACCCATCATCGGACTGGCGAATGTTTTGGAAAGCAGCAGTACACCTGTCAAGACACCGGCGGTTGCCTCATTCATGCCGAAGTGCTTTACCGCGTAAACCGTATAAAAAGCCAGCGCCATATTCCCAAACTGCGAAAGGACGCGCCCCGTCAAGAACCAGCGGAAATTTGTGTCCTGACGCAAAATCGCCAGCATCTTATGCCATGATGGTGCAGCCGGTTGTGCCTGCTCGTTGGTCACTTCTTCAGGCTCAAGTTCATGATGTGGTTCGCGGGTGATGCCCAAGAATACCATCGACAAGAATACGGCAATGCTGCCCAAGAAGAAGCATACAATGTAGCCATTTGGAAATGCCAGACTGTTCAGGATCAAACCAGCAGCTACCGCGCCGATGGCGGCCATCAAATTGGCGACACCGGATTGTGTTCCGAAGAAGGTGCCGATGCGGTCTTTGGGCATGACTTTGGCGATCATACGCTGCCATGCAATTGCTGCTAACCCACCGCCTAGCGAGAAGATGATGACCATAATCACCGTCAACCACAGCGCGATTTGCTCACCCGGCATCGATTGAAACAAGGTTTGTTGGAAGGGTTGAATATTGTATTGGGTTCCCAGCAGCAGCTTATTCGCATTATTTTGCCCAAGCGCCACACCCACGAAGATAGCCGTCAACAGCAAGCCGACGAACGGCCAGCGTTCGTGAACGGTCATCCATATCACGAACGGTTTGTACTGCTGAAGCTTGCCAACGCGACCTGCGGTGAACAACTGCGGGAGCTGCCAGCCGATTGCATGGAAGGAGGTCACTAAACCAATCAGTAGGGTGGATGCGTGGAGGCTGTTTAAGAATAGGGGGATCACCGTTACGAAGGATGCTAACCCCATTGCCCCCACACCATAGAAGGCAGCGTCAATAATGTTGACGGTAAAATTATACCGAACGTGCTTCCGAATCTCATCTTGCCACATAAATTCCCTCAGTCTGCTTACTTCGCATTCTATCATGTTCCTTATTGTTTTGGCAGATATGGCCTTCGATAATTGCCTCATGCTTTTAGGCGACCGAACATGATTTTATGCCCCGATTAGAACGTGCAATTCACCGCTTTCTTACGAGATGCCGCCACTTAAAACCATGTTGCCAATACCATGTTGACATTTGCCAGTAGATTGCTTAAACTTTCGGTTATCATCTGTTTAACTGAGATAGATCATGTTCATTTCTGGCACAACACTGCGTCGTCGCAGCCGTCGCCCGCAGGCCAATGGGGTCATGCTGGGATTTTTGTGCTGGTCGTAAAACGCAGTTGATACACGAACCAGATTGCAAGAACTCCCCCTGACCTCACACCGAGGTCGGGGGTTTTTGTTTGTATGGGGTCAGTGGAGTCAGTCATCGTGCAGGTTTCTAAAGAGATAACATCAGATTTACCTATACCGGCGCTGCTGCCGCGTGGTGACGGACATCAATTCGTCGTTTACGCGGATAGCTGTTCCGGTGTGGCGGGTGCGCTGCACGAAACGACATTTGCCAGCGTGAATGCGGTTATCCAACGCTTGCAACCGCCGCCGGAATTCCTGTGCTTCCCCGGTGATGAAATTGTTGGGCTGGTTGCAGATGCCGCATCGCTGCGCGAACAATGGCAGCACTGGTTTGAACATGAAATGGCATGGCACGATAACCATGCGATGCCGCTTTACCACACCACCGGCAACCACACGACTTATAACCCCACCAGTGAGGCTGTTTACCGCGAGGTACTGTCCCATTTGCCGAGCAACGGGCCAGCAGGGCAAGAGAATCTGACTTACTTTGTGCGCGACAATGATTTGCTGCTGATATTCGTGAACACGTTATGGTCGGGTTTGGGCGGCGAAGGGACTGTCGAAACCGAGTGGTTGGGGCAAACTTTAGCCGCACACGCTGATGCCCCTTATAAGTTTGTCTTTGGTCACCACCCAGTTTTCCCCGTCAATGGTTTTTCCGGCAATTATCAACGCGAAATTGAACACAATAACGGTAAAAGTTTTTGGGACATTCTGGTGCAGCATGGGGTGACTGCTTACTTTTGCAGCCATATCCTCGCGTTTGATGTGCAAGTGCATCAGGGTGTGCTGCAAATTCTGACGGCGGGTGCGGGTACGGCGCACCGGATGCCGGAAGAAGTTGAATATTTACACCTTGTGCAAGCGGCGGTCGATCATGAGGGTTTAAGGTATCAGGTGTTAGATAGAACTGGTGACCGGCGTGAGTGGTTGTCGTGGCCGCCGGTCTTGCCACCCACGAGTCAGTGGTCGGCGCTAAGTGCAGGGGTGCATCCAAATCCGCTGCTGTTGGAAACGCCTGATACGATGATATTGGTGATGGCGTTTACGGGTACGCAGCAAGACGCAGTTATCCATGCGCCCATGATGCAAACGCTGTTCTGTACGTGGGATAACGCGGTTGAGTTGGGTACGCTGTGGGTCGGTATTGTGGGTGTTGAGCAGCGCCTTGTTGCAAAGCTTAGTCAACAGGTTGGTCGCAGTCCACATACGTGGGTAGGGCCAAGCATCTCGCTTGATAAACCGTTCGCGTTCCAGATGGCGCTGCACACGGGTATGGGGGCAGGTGGCATCCTTTGGCGCTTGAATGAGAATGAACCGTGGACTTCGTTGCTTGGCGCGTCATTTTGGGGCGCTGAACGTATTCATTGGGGGAAGTGTTGGAGTATTGGGCATGGGCAAGCTGGCGCGAGCGACCTTCCTTTTATATCACATGGCGTAAGCCTTCAATGGCATATGCAGTCTGCAAGTTTGCAGCATTGTTGAACCTATTATGCTTCTAAGGAGCAAACATGACTTCTAAAATCAAAGTTGGGGTATATGGTGCGTCAGGTTACGCGGGGCAGGATGCGGTCGAAATTCTCGCGCATCACCCGAATATCGAGTTGGTTTTCGGCACAAGCAGCACCTACGCGGGGCAGCCTATTCCGTTTACGAACCTGACCTATGTACCACCCGACCAAGCTGACCTTGCGGCGGTGGACGCGGTTGTGCTGGGCTTACCACACAAAGCCTCGGCACCGATGGCGGCTAAAGCCCGTGCTGCTGGCAAGAAAGTGGTGGATCTCTCAGCAGATTTGCGGTTGGATACGCCCGAAGTGTATTCCAAGTGGTACGGCGGCACGCACCCGAACCCCGAAATGCTGCCCACACCCTATGGCCTGCCGGAATTCAACCGTGAGAAGCTGAAAGGTGCGGATGTGGTTGCCGCCCCCGGCTGCTACCCGACGACAACCTTACTCGGCATCGCGCCCGTGCTGCGGCATGACTGGCTGCTGCCGGATGCGCCGATTATCGTGGATGCGAAGTCCGGCGTTTCTGGCGCGGGGCGTGAACCGAAGCCTAACCTGCACTTCGTCGAAGTGTATAGCAATTTCTCGCCCTACAACCCCGGACGTGTTCACCGCCACACAGGTGAAATTGAGCAGGAGATGAAAAAGCTCAACCCGAACGTGGGGATGCTGATCTTCACCCCGCACCTGCTGCCGGTTGATCGAGGGTTGATGGCGAGCATTTACGTCACACTCAAGCCGGAGTTTTCCGCCAGCAACGCCCAGGCGCTGTATGAAGAAACCTACGGCTCCGAGCCGCTGGTGAAGGTGCTGCCGGCAGGCCAGCAGGCGACGCTCAAGCATGTGGTGCGTACCAACGGCGCGGCTATCAGCGTTACACCCATCGAAGATCGCTATTTGCACATCACCAGCGTGACCGACAACCTGCGTAAAGGCGCGTCTGGTCAGGCGGTGCAGTGCTTGAACTTGATGTACGGCTGGCCGGAAACAACGGGCTTGTTGTAATTATCGGATTTAATTTTAGGATGCGGAGGAGGCACGCCTCCTCCCTACAATGGATGGACTTGAATGACGCTTTCGCCTGAATTGACGGTAATTGCTTTCGGCCTGCTGGCTTCGATGTCGTGGGGGACAGCCGACTTTAACGGTGGACTTGCCTCGAAGCGGTTGCCAGCAGTCGCGGTGGTGGCGATGGCACACTTCCTCGGCTTGCTGGCGCTAATTGTGGTGGCTGTCCTGTCGGGCGAAGCCGTGCCGCCCACGAATGATTTCATTTGGGGGGCGTTGGCAGGGTTGGCGGGTACGGTGGGGTTGGTATCGTTCTATCAAGCGTTGAGTTATGGGCGGATGGGCATCGCCGCGCCGCTGGTTGCAGTACTCGCGGTGTCAGTGCCGCTGGTCATCGGTATTGCGACAAACGGCGCACCACCTGCGCTGCAAATTGTAGGATTTGCCGTGGGGATCATTAGCCTGATTCTCGTGTCTTACTCGGATGGTCGCTTGCCTGACCAAAAGACACTGCTGCTGGCGTTATCCGGCGGTATCGGCTTTGGTGTGTTTTTGTTATTCATCGACCGTGTTGAGTCGCAAGCCGTGTTCTGGCCGTTGGTTGCCGCCCGTGCTGCTTCATCCAGCGTGTTGATGGTGATTACGCGGACTGCGCGCCTTGAATGGCGACCGCGTGACAGCCGCCAGTGGCTAACCGTTGTTATGGCGGGGCTGATCGATATTGTGGGCAACATCTTTTTCATGTTCGCGTCGCGGGCAGGGCGGTTGGATATTGCGGCGGTGGTATCGTCGTTGTATCCGGCGATGACGGTGCTGCTGGCGTATTTCTTCTTGAAGGAACGCCTGTCGCGGGTGCAGTTGGTGGGCATCGTGGCGGCACTTATCGCCATCGTCCTCATTTCACTTCCAAGTACGGCTTGATCTTTGCTTTCTTTATGTCCTCGTGATGAAAATGAATGGAGTTTACATGCAGCCAACGCTCGTTAAAGTTAGTGGTCATGAATTGGATGACCCCGCTTACCTCGCTCAATTTGCTGCCGCCATTAAGTCGCTGAATACGCCGACGGTGGTGGTTCACGGTGGAGGGGCGGAAATCACAGCGATGCAGAAGGTGATGGGCATCGAACCGCGCTACCTCGATGGTGTGCGTATTACCGACCGTGACTCACTGCGGATTGTCGAGATGGTGATATGCGGCTCGGTGAATAAGCGTCTCGTTCGCTGTCTGCTTCATGCGGGTTTGGATGCGCTCGGCCTTTCCGGTGTTGATCGCGGGCTTGTTCGTGCCACGCAGATGCAGGTGGCAGGGCAGGACATGGGTTTTACCGGCGAAGTGGTTTCGGTGCGTGGCGAAGTGGTGCTGAGTTTGCTCGAACAGGGGATTACGCCGGTGATCTCGCCCGTGTCGCTCGGTGAAGAGACGAACTTCAACGTGAATGCTGACCATGTTGCCGGAGCCTTGGCGACTGCTATCAATGCCAACCGCGTGGTGTTCCTGACGAATGTAGAAGGTGTGCTAGTCGATAGTAAAGTCGTGCCGACGCTCACACCGGAAGGTACACAGGCGCTGATCGACAACGGGACGATCTTCGGCGGCATGATCCCGAAGGTGAAAACGGCTCTCCACGCGCTCGACAGCGGCGTTCAGAATGCGGTCATTACCAACTTGAATGGTCTTGCTTCCGGTGGCGGTACCGTCTTTGCGAAGTGATCTGAGTACATAACGGAGAAGCAGGTCATGGGTCTTGAAATGCGTTATCAGGCGGTACCGGAGACATGGAAGTGGATACCCCGGCTCCAAGAGGCAGGTGACTCCAGTTCAATGTTCGCGTTCCTCGCCACCGACCCACAGCCTGACCAACCTTCGCCTGTATGGCCGCCGCGATTGGAAACACAGCCAACGGTGACACCTGCCGGTGCGGATTTTGGCGCAGAACTGCTCACATTGATCCGGTCAAACTCTGGCCTTGCCCAGCGCAACTGCTACCTCGGTCATCATTGGGACATTTTGCACTACCTGCTCGCTGCTCGACGGCGCGGGGGCGATGCAGGTCGCGGGGTGGATTGGGCGAGCCGCGCTATCGTCGGCGGGGATGAGTTGCAGGGCATCAAGTTCAATGGCACCGGTATTTTCTACCTGCCGCACAACGAACTGCAAACCACCTGCTACCACTTGAATCAGGTCACGGCGCAGAACCTTGCTCTACATTATGATGTGCAAGCCATGATCCGCCTTGGTGTATATGGCAGCATTTCCTTACTCGGCAAGCCAAAAGTGTTTGCCGAGTTCTGGTACGCCTTTGAGCGGCTGCGTGTGTTTTATCTAGATGTCGCTGCCCATGAAGAAGGTGTTATTGCCTATATGTCGTGATGTAAAATAAAGCACACATAAACCACGCTGGTTGTGCGTTCGTAAACTAGACGCTTAGGGGTGGCACAATGCCCAACGAACAACAGCGTATCGAGGAGCTTCATGCCCTCGTGCGTTATATCTACCGTGAACGGCTGGCGGAGAAGATCATCACCGCCTTCGACGACTCACTCGCTGAAAAGGAAGATGCTGGCGAACGGCGTGCCATCATCGAACACTGGCTCGATTTTTATCAGGCGCATAAATATCGCAAAATGATGCGCCGCCGCAGGGCGACTGATCAAGAACGAATGACGGCTTGTACGGCCTGTGGTTACCCGATTTCGCAGCGGCATCACCTGTGGGATATTGCGACCCACGGCGAGAACGCAGTCACGGTGCAGTTATGCCCGAATTGCCACGAACTGCACCACTTGATGTACAACGCCTTGGCACGAGACTCGCTCTACAGCCAAAAGCTGGTGCGGCATGTGCTGGACAGCGGGCGACTTTCGGTAGAAGCGGTGACGAAGATTTACGGCTGGCTACGCGCCATCCTGACGTATGAGATTGAGAACGGCTGGTTGGAAAGTTACAAACTCTCGGACTTGTGGATCGAAGAAAAGCTCGGCTGGAATGAATACGTGCAACGTTCGCAATCGTCAACGCCTTAACTGTTCGACTGAAATGTTCTGTTCGTATTGACTAATGACCTTTGAAGTAAAACCGGAGATAAACCCATGCCTGCGACCCTAACCCCGACAATGACCGACCAACTCATTCAGGATGAGAATGATCATATCGTCCAGACCTATAAGCGCCCGCCGTTTGTGCTGGTACACGGCGAAGGCTCGACACTGTTCGACAGTGAAGGCAAGCCGTATCAAGATTGGGTGGCGGGGATTGCCGTGAACGCCCTCGGTTACAACGATGCGCGGCTGTCGCAGGCTATCCAAGCGGCGGCGACGGGTTTGATCCACACCAGCAACTTGTACTACACCGCTCCGCAAATTGAACTGGCGAACTTGCTGGTCGAGAAGTCGTTTGCTGACCGTGTGTTCTTCAGTAACAGCGGCGCGGAAGCCAACGAAGGCGCGGTGAAGTTCGCCCGTAAAGTGCAGTATGAAAAGGGCTTACATGACAAAACCGAGATCGTATGCTTTACCGGTGCATTCCACGGTCGCACAATGGGCGCGGTTGCCCTGACACCCAAAGAGAAATACCAGAAGGCGTTCATGCCTCTGATGCCGGGTGCGGTGCTGGCGGAATACAATAACCTCGAAAGTGCCAAGGCCGTGATTGGGGCGAAAACGGCAGGTGTTATCATCGAGCCTATTCAGGGTGAGGGTGGCATCAATGTTGCCACGCCGGAATTCTTGCAAGGCTTGCGTGACCTGTGCAACCAACACGGCGCAGTGCTGATCTTCGACGAAATTCAGTGCGGTTTAGGGCGCACGGGCAAACTCTGGGCGCATGAGTGGAGCGGGGTGACGCCGGACATCATGACCCTCGCCAAGCCGCTGGCGGGTGGCTTGCCTATCGGCGCAATTTTGCTGACCGATACGGTTGCCAGCGCCATGCACGCTGGTGAGCATGGTACGACCTTTGGCGGCGGGCCGTTGGTGACCAGCGTTGGCAAGCATGTGGTGCAGCGCATTAGCCAACCGGAATTCCTCGCCAATGTATCCGACGTGGGCGATTACTTGATGGAACGGCTGGCTGAACTCAACAGCCCGCTGATTAAGGAAGTGCGTGGTAAAGGCTTGATGGTCGCATTGGAACTCACGCTTGATGTCAGTAACATCATTGAGAAGGGCTACGAACATGGCTTGCTCATGGTGAACGCCGGAACGAACGTCATTCGCTTCGTGCCGCCGTTGATTATCGAAAAATCCAACGTGGACACACTGGTAGATACGCTCACCACCATTTTCGCGGAAGCTTAATCAGGAAGGGTTTGTCAGCGGCAAACCTCTACATAACCTTTGCATCTTTGCTACTTAGCGCCTTTGCGTTAAGGCTTATTTTAAGGATTATTTCAGTGACCGACGTTAATCCCTCAATCAAACAGGTTCCCGGTTTTCGTGTGGCAGGTGTGTATGCCGGTTTGAAGAAGACCGAGGCGAACGATATGACAGTCATCGTCAGTGATGTGCCGTGTATCGCGGCGGGCGTCTTTACCACCAATCATATGAAGGCTGCACCCGTGCTGTTTGACATGGAGCAGCTTCAAGGCAACAAAGATCATATCCGCGCGGTGACCATCAATACCAAGTGCGCTAACGCCTGCACGGGTGAGCAGGGTCTTGCTAATGCCCGTGAGATGGCACGCCTGACCGCCGAGAAAGTGGGTGTTGGCGTTGATGAAGTGCTGGTGATGTCCACCGGCGTTATCGGCTCACAGCTCCCGATGGAAAAGATCGCCCACGGTATCGACCTCGCCAGCAAGTCGCTTGGTGGCGATTGGGCGGCAGCGGCGGCAGGTATCATGACCACGGATACGCGCCCCAAAGAGGCTTACGCCGAGGTAACGACCGCTAGCGGCGCCACTTACCATATCGCGGGGATTGCCAAAGGCGCGGGGATGATCGCCCCGAACATGGCAACCATGCTCGGCGTGGTGGTGACTGATGCGGCGCTGCCTGTGGATACGGCTAAGGGCTTGCTCCAAGCGGCCTCCGAAACGACCTTCAACCGCGTGGTGGTTGATGGCGACATGAGCACCAACGACACGCTGCTTCTGCTGGCGAACGGTGTAAGCGGTGTGACGCTGCAATCGCCGGAGGATTTCACCACTTTCCACGAAGCGCTGACCGCCGTGTGCCGCAAGCTGGCGCAGGACATCGTGCGCGATGGTGAAGGTGTCACCAAGTTCATCACGCTGACGGTGAAGGGCGCACCCTCGCCGGAAGCTGCTCACCAGATTGCCAACACGATTGCCACCTCGCCGCTGGTTAAAACGGCTTTCTTCGGTAATGATGCCAACTGGGGGCGGATTGTTGCGGCGGCAGGGCGGGCGGGGATAACCATTGTGCCAGAATATGTGAAGTTGTGGATTACCCCCGGCGAGATTGAAACGGCAACGGATGACTCGCTGCTGCTGTTCACGAACGGAATGCCCAGCGCTTATAGCGAAGCAGAGGCGACCGCCATTTTCAAGAATGCCTCGGTGAGCATCTTGCTCGACTGCGGCGCGGGGTTGGGCGCGTCCACGGTATGGACGTGCGACCTCAGCCACGATTATGTTTCGATCAACGGCGATTATCGGTCGTAGGATTTCTCTAGTTACTCCGCGTCTTTGCGGTTAAGTGTGTATTTTGGATGGTGAATATGATCGGATGTTTGGCGCTCGAAGATGGGCGGATTTTTAAGGGGACGGGTTTTGGCGCGGAGGGAGTGCAAACGGGCGAACTCGTTTTCAACACCTCGATGACCGGCTATCAGGAAATTCTGACCGATCCCTCGTACCACAAGCAGATCGTAACGATGACGGTTTCGCATGTGGGCAACACAGGTATCAACTTGCTTGACCCCGAATCAGAACGCATTTGGGTGTCCGGCTTCGTGGTGCGTTCGCTGAGTCCGGTAGTCAGCAATTGGCGTGAACAAGGCGACCTTGATACCTATCTCAAGGCGCAGGGCATCATTGGGTTGTCGGATGTTGCTACCCGCGCCCTCGTCCGCCACATCCGCAGTGTGGGTGTGATGCGTGCCGCTATTGCTCATGGTGAAGCCGCGAATGACCCGCAAGCGCTGGTCGAAATTGCCCGTCAATCACCCGATATGTCCGGCTGGAATTTAGTCGATGATGTGACGAGCGCCGAACCCTACAACTGGAACGAACGCAGTGACCCGCAGTGGTATCGCGACCATCATTATGATGCCACCGGCCCGCTGATCGTCGCCTATGACTTCGGCATCAAGCGCAACATCTTGCGGATGATGACGGATCGCGGCCTGCGGGTAACCGTTGTGCCATCGCACACGCCTGCCGCCGAAGTGCTGGCGATGAACCCCGCTGGCGTGTTCCTGAGCAACGGCCCCGGTGATCCTGCGGCAGTTACCTATGCCATCCAGAATGTCAAGGATTTGCTCGGTAAACTGCCGGTTTTTGGTATCTGCCTCGGTCACCAGATCATCGGCCTCGCGCTGGGCGGCACCACCGAGAAGATGCGCTTCGGGCATCGCGGCGGCAACCAACCGGTTAAGAACTTGCTGACAGGCGTGGTCGAAATCAGCAGCCACAATCACGGGTTCGCGGTTACGCCGGATAGCAACCTTTCGGGTGCAGAGATTACACACATCAATCTCAACGATAACTCGGTTGAAGGGCTGCGCCATGTCGATATGGGCGTGTTCAGTGTCCAGTATCACCCTGAAGCTGCCCCCGGCCCGCACGACTCGCTCTACCTATTTGACGAGTTCGTCGGTCGAGTGAAATCGGGCGAAACGGTTAAGTAATACTGATTGTATTTGAAAGGTTGAGGCATGAAGTTTCAGCGTATCACCTTGAAACCCGAACAAATGGATGGTTTACCCTGTATTCGTGGATTGCGTATTCCGGTTGCAACGGTTGTAGATATGGTTGCATCGGGCATGACGAATGAAGCGATATTAGACGCATTTCCAGATTTGGAAGTGGATGACATACGTGAAGCACTGCAATTTGCTGTATCCTCAGCCTGAGCGAAATTGTCCTATCTGTTAAGGGGAAGAGAACATTGTCACTGTAATTGACCGCACGCGTTTGCAGCAGTGTTTGGCTGACGAGCAGCAGCGTTTCATCAACATGCACCCGCGTTCACAGCAGCTTTTCAACGAAGCGCAATCCCATTGGCTCTCCGGTGTTCCCATGCACTGGATGGTTAAATGGGCAGGTGCATATCCTGTTTTTGTCGAACAGGCTTCCGGCGCACATTTCACCGATGTGGATGGCAACCAATATCTGGATCTGTGCCTCGGTGATACCGGCGCGATGACCGGACATGCCCCACAGGCGACCGTCGATGCCATCGCCCACCAGATTGTGCGCGGCATCACCTTCATGCTGCCGACCGAGAATGCGCTGTGGATTGGTCGCGAACTCGAACGCCGCTTTGGGCTGCCGTACTGGCAGTTGGCGCTGACGGCTACTGATGCCAACCGCTTTGCCCTGCGCCTTGCCCGTCAGATCACCGGACGTAAATATGTGCTGGTGTTCAACTGGTGCTATCACGGCACGGTCGATGAAACCTTCGCCTCGCTGGTGGATGGCGAAACCCTGTCTCGGCGGGGTAATGTTGGTGCGGCAGTTGACCCTTCTGAGACCACGCGCGTGGTTGAGTTCAATGATCTTGCCGCGTTGGAAGCGGTGCTGTCAACGGGTGAAGTCGCCTGTGTTCTGGCCGAACCCGTCATGACCAACATCGGCATTGTGCATCCGCAAGCAGGCTTCCACGAGGCACTGCGCGAGATTACGCGGCGCACGGGGACGCTGCTCATCATCGATGAGACGCACACCATTTGTACCAGCCCCGGTGGCTATACCGCCGCCTATAATCTTGAGCCGGACATCCTGACCATCGGCAAGCCAATTGGCGGCGGTGTGCCAACGGCGGTATACGGTTTTAGTGTCGAAGTCGCAGAGCGCATCAAGCAGAACCTCAGTATCGACCATGCCGATACGGGCGGCATCGGTGGCACATTGGCGGGGAACGCGCTGTCAGTGGCGGCGATGAAAGCGACTCTGGAACATGTGCTGACCGATGAGGCATATGCCCATACAATTCCACTTGCCGAACGTTGGACGCAGGGTGTGCAGTCGGTGATTGATGAGCATCAACTGCCGTGGCATGTGACGCAGTTGGGCTGCCGCGCCGAATACTGGTTCTGCGAGAAAGCGCCCCAAAACGGTGGGGAAGCAGTTGCTTCGATGGATGATGACCTTGACCGTTATATGCATCTTGCGGCGTTGAATCGTGGCATCTTGCTCACACCGTTTCACAACATGGCGCTCATTGCGCCGCAAACCACCGAAGCCGACATCGACCGGCACACCGCCGTTTTCCGCGAGTGTGTGGAGATGTTGTTGAAGTCTGATTAATGCTGGTGATCCGCTTCGAAGTGGAATAGTAGGTGCAGGTTGTAATTAAAGATTTGGAACTGAAATTTAATCCATTCGACAATGATGGAGGTTCAGAAATGAGTTTGCAAGCCGAAATTGATAGTAAAAGAGCGGAAATTAAAACTGACGCTTACCCCATGTCTATTGGGGAATTGATTAGTCTATATGAGAATGGCGAAATTGAAGTTCATCCCGAATTTCAACGATATTTCCGCTGGTCTGATACTCAAAAAACGCGACTAATTGAATCAATATTGTTGGGGATTCCTATACCATCTATTTTTGTTGCACAGCAACCAAGTGGAGTGTGGGACGTAGTTGATGGTTTGCAACGATTATCTACTATATTCCAATTTGTCGGAATTCTTAGGGATTTAGAGGGAGAAATTATTCCTCCTTTAGTGTTGGAGTCTACCAAACATTTACCATCTTTAGGTGGGAAGACATGGGAATCTCAGAATTCAGAAGATGAAAGTAATTCACTGACGCAAGCACAACGTTTAATATTAAAACGTGCGAAACTGGGGATAAGTATCATTTTGTATGATAGCGATCCTAGAAGTAAGTATGAATTATTTCAAAGACTAAATTCAAGTGGTTCGCCGCTTACAGATCAAGAACTGCGAAACTCAATGCTTACGGCAATTAATGAACCGTTTTACAACTGGATTAGATCTCTTTCCCAAGACGTTAATTTTAGAATTTGTGTCCCCATTACTGAAAGGCAGATGCAAGAACAATATGACTTGGAATTAGTTCTAAGATATTTGGTTTTTAGGACATTAGACAAGGCATACTTAAACACAACCAGCATTGGCGATCTCAGCGAATTTCTAACAGATAGAATGGTTGTGATGGCTCAAGATAAGACGTTTAATTACGCAGAAGAAGACGAAGCATTTCGCAGAACATTTGACTTATTAGCAAGAACTACAGCTGATGATTCATTTACAAAATATGATTCTGATAGAGGGAAATTTGTAGGATCATTTTTGGTTACTCCATTTGAAGTGGTTGCGTTAGGATTAGGGTATAACTATCAAAAATGGTCGATGACGAATTTAGAAGAAATCAAGTCCAAAATAATATCAATCTGGGGTAATCGAGAAATTGCCAATAATTCAGGTTCAGGAGTTAGAGCTAATACGAGGATATCGCGAACAATCCCCTATGGTCGGGAATTATTCGGGATATAGATTGTGATTCCAGCTAAAGTGCGAACACTAGACTTACTTGATAAATATCTGACTGATGAGCTTGTTCGTCGTAGGGCAGAATTGTTTCATTTAAAAGCTAGGTTAGAAACTAAGAATATTCTTCAGACTGAAAAAGAAGCATTGTTACGCGGATGTATTGTTGTCTTATATGCTCATTGGGAAGGGTACATTAAAGATAGCGCTACTGCATATATATGTTATGTTTCGACGCAGAAACTTAAGCACCGTGAACTATCGAATAACTTTGTTGCGGTTGCGCTAAGGCATATGATAAATGATGCTGCCCAAGCAAAGACCTATAAGCTGCGTAGCGAATTAGCGCGAGTTTTTCTTGAAGATATGGAATCGCGAAGTCAAATTAATTGGAAAGATGTCGTAATTACAGAATCAAACCTTTCATCTGATGTTTTAAAAAACATTATTGATTTATTGGGATTAGATTATTTACCTGAATATGAAACACGTCAAAATGTAATTGATAATCAGTTGTTGAGACATCGAAATATGGCTGCTCATGGTCAATTATTTCTTGAAATGGATGTTGAGGGGTTTCAACATGTTTATGACACACTTTTAGGTGGAAGTGCGAATAATCCAGTCGGATTAATGACTATATTCAAAGATCAAATTTTGAATGCAGTTCTGCTTAGAAAATATCTACGTTAGTTTTCTTACCAGTGTCTTTTCTTAACTTGTCACTTGCAACTTGTATCTTGTAGCTAGGAACACTTCATGCCCAAACGTACTGACATCCGCACAATTATGGTTATCGGCTCTGGCCCCATCGTCATCGGTCAGGGCTGCGAATTCGATTATTCAGGCGTGCAAGCCTGTAAAGTCCTGCGCCGCGAAGGCTACCGCATCGTCCTCATCAACTCCAACCCCGCCACCATCATGACCGACCCGGAGTTTGCTGACGCAACCTATGTCGAACCGCTTACGCCCGAAATGTGCGAGCGCATTATCGAACAGGAAAAGCCGGATGCCATTCTACCGACCGTCGGCGGACAAACGGCGCTCAACCTTGCGCTTGCGCTGCACGAGCAGGGCATTCTGCAAAAGTACAACATCGAACTGATTGGCGCATCGTTCGACAGCATCCAGCTTGCCGAAGATCGCCAACTATTCAAAGACGCGATGACCGAGATCGGCCTCAAGTCGCCGCCTAGCGAGGTCGTCACCACGGTGGATGCTGCCGTTCGTGCAGCGAATACCCTCGGTTATCCGGTACTCGTGCGCCCATCCTTCACGCTCGGCGGGTCAGGCGGTGGTGTCGCCTACAGTGAGGCTGAACTGCGCACGATTGCCGAACGGGGTATCAAACTCAGTCCGGTCGGGCAGGTTCTCATCGACATGAGCTTGCTTGGTTGGAAGGAATACGAACTCGAAGTGATGCGCGATGCCCTCGGTAACTTTGTCGTCGTTTGCTCCATTGAAAACCTCGACCCGATGGGCGTGCATACCGGCGACAGCATCACCGTCGCCCCCGTGCAAACGCTGACCGACAAAGAAATGCAGCGTTTGCGCGACATGTCGAAGGCGGTGCTTGATAAAGTTGGCCTTGCGACCGGCGGTGCGAATGTGCAGTTTGCCGTTAGCCCCGAAGATGGCGAAGTCTATGTGATCGAGATGAATCCGCGTGTATCGCGCTCGTCCGCGCTTGCCAGCAAGGCGACCGGCTTTCCCATCGCCAAGATTGCCGCGCTGCTGGCGGTAGGCTTCTCACTGGATGAAATCCCCAACGACATCACGCGGGTTACGCCGGCAAGTTTCGAACCCTCGCTGGATTATGTCGTAGTCAAAATTCCGCGCTGGAACTTTGAGAAGTTTAAGGGTGTGGATCGCGTCCTCGGCCCGCAGATGAAGTCCGTGGGCGAAGTCATGGCGATTGGCCGTACAGTCCCTGAAGCGCTGCAAATGGGTATCCGCGCCC
>JAPUDW010000076.1 GCA_027492915.1 Bacteroidota bacterium
AAAAATTGAGTACGAAGGTAACAACAACAGTGCAGTTTTCGCGGCGCTTCAATATGCTTTTGCTGGGCATTGACCAGCGCAGCGGCCTTGACGACCCCGGTCCATTCCGTACCGATACCATGATGATTGTGAGTGTTGATCCGGTGCGTAAGACAGCGGGTATCCTCTCGATTCCCCGTGACCTGTGGGTGAGCATCCCCGGCTTTAAGCAAGAGCGTATCAACAACGCGAACTTCCTTGGTGACTTGGGCGGCTACCCCGGTGGTGGGCCAGCACTGGCAGCCGAGACTGTTCATCAGGTGTTTGGTATCCCGATTGATAAGTACCTGCTCATTAACTTTGAGGTTTTTACGACGGTCGTGCAAACACTGGCACCCAATGGGGTGGAAGTTTGCCCACCAGCAGCGATTAACGACACCAGCTACCCTGACGCGGGTAACGGTTTTATCACGGTGAGCTTTCCGGCGGGATGCCAAACTTTGGACGCGGAAAAGCTGCTTCAATATGCGCGTACACGGCATGGCGCGACCGATTTTGATCGTGCGGGACGCCAGCAGGAAGTGATGCGGGCGGTGCGCGACACGGTGTTGAATGTAGGCGGTATTACCCAATTCATCGGGCAGGCACCGACCTTATACAGCGAACTGACCGACAGCTTTAAGACCAACCTTTCGTTGGATGAGATGCTGCAACTCGGCGTGTTGATTACGCAGATACCGAAGGAAAATTTCCATTTCGGCGTGATGAGCTACCTGTACGTTGACCAAGCCAAGACGACGACCGGCGACGATGTGTTGATCCTCAAAACCAACGCGGTTCGGTCTTTGCTACAGGATATTTTTAACCCGACGGTTGGTTCGTCACTTTCGGATTTGCGGACGCGAGCCGAAGCTGAGGATGCGACCATTGTTATCCTAAACAATACGGATAGTGTTGGCTTGGCGGGTAAAGTGCGCGATTGGCTGAACGGTAAAGGGGTGACGATTACCGAGGTGGGCAATACACCGGCAGCGACCAATTCCAACACGATTATCCGCGTGTATACCGGTAAAGTTTGGACGGGGCGCTACCTCGCAGCGCTGCTGGGGCTACCGGAAGAACGCATTCAATCGGGCGGCGATGGGATGACGAGCAAGGACGTGTCGATTGTGGTCGGCAAGGATATTGAGCCGATATTAAGCAGTCCGTGACCACCGTTTCAAGTTTGAAGTCAAGACGACTCCTTATGGGGTCGTTTTTGATTTCCCTTAAAGGACTTTCTCTATTTGCCGCGGAATGTGCAATTTATGCAAATAATCCGCCGAAATGGCGGGCGGGAAGCTCCCGTGCATCCGCCGAGTCGTCATTTTTGCATGGCGGAAGTGAGGGAGCGCGGCGCTGAAATGACACAAAACGGCGGGAAGCTCCCGCATGGCCGCCGCCGAACGCCATTTCGGCGGATGCAGGGGAGGGAACCGCTGAAATGGCGGGAGTTCGGCGTGATGCTCCCATCAATCTGCCGCGTCGCTTTTGGCGGATGCGAGCGAGTGATCTGCCGAAAATGCAAAAGCAATTGAACCGCAGCCCACAGGAGGCTTCGCACAGACGCAGAGAATGCAGAGCAAGACAAGACATTTAACGCAAAGGCGCGAAGAGGCAAAGAATGCAAAGTTTAACACAAAGACTCCGAGGGAAAGAGAGATAGGGATAGGTACAGCGTAGCATAGTTTGAGGGGGTTAGGGTGACCATTTGGTCACTTTTAAGCGACGAGTTTAGCAACCATTTTGAGGGAAAAAGATTGTTAAATTGGTTGGGGGATGGTTAGGAAACGGTTTGGGGACAAAAAAGGCGCACGTATGATGTGCGCCCTTTGGTTTGAAGCAGTGAAACCTGTATTAACGGCGGCGACCGAAGAGGCGCAACAGATACAGGAACAGGTTGATGAAGTCCAAATAGAGCTTCAATGCGCCCATGATACTAAGTTTCATGAGTAAGCTGCCATCTTCCTGAATGGTGGGGTCAGCCGCCATGCGCTTGATGGCCTGCGTGTCGTAGGCGGTGAGGACGGTGAAGATGAGGACACCCGCCATGCTGATGAGCAGATCCAAGCCGCTGCTTTGCATGAAGATGTTGACCACACCGGCGATGACCAGACCGATGACACCCATGATAAGGTAGTTGCGGTACTGCGACAGATCAAGCTCGGTGGTATAGCCGAGGACGGTCATTGCGGCGAAGGTGCCAGCCGCCGAGAAGAAGGCAAGCTGAATGGTGCCAATGTTGTATACCGCGAAAATGATGGACAGTGTGACCCCGTTGAGCACGGCATAGACCAAAAACATGAGCGAAGCTACGAATGGTGAAAGTCTTCGTAGGAAGAAGCTTAGGCCAATGACCAGCGCCAGTTCAGCGATGATTGCCCCGAACATAATAGGGCCGGTACGAACGGTTCGTGCAAAGGATGCGTTGCCCGCGATAACCAATGCCACAACGGCGGTGATGAGCAAACCGACAGTCATCCATGTGTAAACCATACGCATCAAGGGGCGGACTTCGACGCGGAGAGCACCGACCGGACCTTGATTGCCTGATCCAAATAAACCCATAACTGCCTCCAATTTATTTACATATGCACCTATTAATGATACTCCTTTTTACAGAAATATCACCCTCTTTATGAGGGGTCTCTCACCAGCCTAATGTACCCGCGCCGCCTTTGAAGGGGCCAATGATGTCGGCGGTAATCCAGCCGCCGTAAAAGTCGCCTGCCTGCGCCTTCACCAACTCGTCGTTGACATAGCAGGCATCGACCTTGGAGGGGTAGATGGCGAGGTGATCTTTGATGACTTCGTAAGCGGCGTTCGGCTGGTGGTAGCTCCATGCAAAATTTTCCGACAGCCGACCGTTGACATTCAGTGACCAATAGCTGGCAGTGCCTTTATATTCGCAGTAGGTGCTGCGCGGGGTACCTGTGAGGTATTCCATGCGGATGTCGGCTTGCGGGATGTAATAGGTGGGCGGGTGGCTGGTTTCCAACACGCGGATGGCGCGGATGGTATCGGCGATGGTGATGCCGTTAAAGACCACACGGATAGGCTTATTGGTGGGTTCGACACGCGGCGGGCGGGGGTAATCCCAAACGGATTCTTGACCTTCAAGCGGTTCTTGACGTTGAGCAGGTGACATTAAAGTAAGCCTCTGATATGAAATGGAAAATCCTGACGATAACTTAGACATTATCAGGTATTCATTAGTAAATAATTTACGGTAGAACTTCTGCTAGATAGTTTTTGAGGTAATCCAAACGTATGTAGTGTATGAGTTCACTGTTTGCGGGTAATAGTTGTTGGCATATTTGTAGGGTGAAAGCTAAATGCTCTACATAAATTTCTTCAACAAAAGGTTTTTCAAGTTCGCTTAGTATTTCTCTCAGTCTATCCTCAGCAGCAGCAAAATCAACATAATTTTGAAATGCATCCACAAACGTGATTCCAGCATTGTCTTTAATTTGAATATGATAGTTGCCTGCTGTACCAAATTTAAACTTTGATGGTTTAGCGGTAGATTTGTCTTGAATAAATGCCATTCCATGTGGAGATACATCAGCTCGATAAATATCACCATCACTCGTCCACTTCAAATCATAAGCTGACCAATCAGTTCTTGGGAGATCTTCCAAATTAAAATCCATGCGAGCATGGCTTAACCAACTTTTGATATTCTTTATCCGCCTATGATGAAAAGCTCGATTCGGTTCATCCAGTAAAGGTAAACAAATATCTAATGTTGAGAGCAGTCGGTTAGTGAATTCAGTGTCATCTATCCCGACTCTATCTAGTTCGATTAGGTTAGCATGTATGAAAGCATTTGCAGTTTCAAAGTCATCAAAGCCATGTTCGAAACTAGCAACAAGTTTTCCCGCTTTATCCTCAATCTTCGGTACATAAAGTTTAGAGCCGTTTCGTTCATTTTCTTGAATTACTGCCTTACCTTGTTTAATCTCAATTGCATAAGCTGTTTCACTTTTAACCCATTTTAGCAATATGATTTCTCCTGTATTACTGTCGGACGCTATTATGCGGATGATGGTTTCACGGTGCCAAAGCGGGTGGCAATTTGGCTGAGATGTTCGGCTTCGTGCAGTGCTTGCCCACGCGCCCGCCAGTAGACGGATTCTTTGCGCTCTTTACCTTCCTCGCGGATGACACGCCCCCACTGGGCAGGGGTTAGTTCGTTGAGCACGCGCACCAATGCCGTGCGCCGAACCCGAAAATAAGCCAGTAGTTCTGCCGCTTCGAATTGTTCATAGCGCAGCAGCTTGCCCCACTCGCGTTCGACGTGAATATTCGCGAATAACGGTTCTTTCAAAAGGAGTGCTTCGTAAATGCACTCGGTTGTGCGGTCGTCGCAGTTGAGGATATGGGCGACAAGCTCGATAAATGAACGGTCGCCGGTTCTGAGTGGTTGTGATTGTGTTTGCGGCGTGAAATCTTGGCTCAAGGTGGCTAAGGTCTGTGGGGTAGTGGTGAGAATTTCCATCACTCTGGCAATGTTTTCCCTGCTCATCGCGGTTGAAATTGATTTTTTCATATTATTAGTGCGCCTCATCTAAACAGAGTTGGTTTCAGCAATTGCACAAGGACATAAACCATTATTCAATCATCTTTAATTTAAATATGTCAAATGTCTTTTAAAAAGGTTTATGATGGGTCATAATGGATCGAAGTAATTGCATACAACTTTATCTGAGCGGGGTAAAAATTATGACTGATTGGCCGGAACACGGTTATATTGAAGGTGACGACCACAACTTGTATTACTGGAAAGCGAGTACCCTGTGGAAGCTGTCGGAGTCGATGCCGGTTGAGGATGTGGCGTTGGACAGCTTTGATTGGACGAACGAAAATTTTCAGTGCGAGTCGTTGAGCAAACCGCCGTTGTGGCGCGATATTGGCGACCATGCCAAGCGAATTTTTAACGCTGATTTGCAGTACCCGATTGTGATCAGCGCCGAGGGTAATATTATGGACGGTATGCACCGTATCCTCAAGTGTTACACGCTCGGCTTGGCGACGGTGAAGGCGGTACGGTTTAAAGTGAATCCCCCGCCAGATATGACCGTACCGAGCGAGCAGAGTGAGAACGCTTAGTTAGATGCTGATCAGCCTCGCGATGTTGTCGAAAGCCGCTAATGTTTTTTCACGTTGATATTGTTTGCTGGCAGGGTCAAAAAGCTGCCATGAATCGTTATCGACCAACTGCATCATAGTGAGCAGCGGGTGCAAATCAAGGCTGATGCAGTGCATAATCTCATCGGCAGTGAGCGGCGCGACGGTTGGATAGCTGGGGTCGGAGTCGATTGAGAGATGCAGCAGCACCCCTTCGATGATGAGGGCGGCAGGGGATTTCGCGCCGTACAAATGGTTGATGCCAGCCAGAATATCCGCCAGTTTGCGGTTATCCTGCTTATCTTCGGCGTGTTGTGGGTCGTAGATGACAGCGGTATTTGTCAGTTGATGCCATTCGTCAATTTGATGAGCGTAGGCAGCGGCAGTAGGAAAGCCGAGGGGTGCTAAGGCGCGACCGGTAATCGCGGCAGACCGGAAGGCGTGGGTGTAATCATGTTTACCGGGGAATGCCTGCTTGGCAACATCATGAAACATCACCATCCATTCCATGATGATCTGCTGTTCGCGGCTAGCGGCGTGGTATTCGGGCAGCGTGTACAGGGCGACCAGCACACTGGTGACGTGTACCAGTGTTTGCCTGTTGGCGTAGGTGGACATGTGCAACCAACCGGGGACTACCTGCTCAATTTGTGCCATCATGTCAGGCGTGTAGAAGGCGGCGGTTTGACTTTTAAAATCATCCCATCCGCTCAGGTGGCCTGATTGGTAGTCGGTGGCTAATTGGTGGGTGAAGTGTGTTAAAGCGGGCAGCTTGTCGGAGAGTAAGGGCAAGGACATTCACAGCCACCTTTCGGTCGGGGTAAATAAATGTAATTTAATTAAAGTGTTTTAATTATAATCCGTAAGCGTTATTTAGCCGAATGGCGCTGCAATATTTCTATACGCGCTGGAATAGATAGACATCTGCCATGCGGCGGAACTTGAAGCCACGCAGGTGCTTATCCACCCATTCGGGGGTGAGGATGGTGCCATCGGCGCGGGCGACGAAGTAGGTGTCGAGGTAGGCATCGGTGAGGGTGTATTTGCCGTCGGTCTGGTTACCGACCGCGACGAGTTGGAAGTCAGGGTCGATGGAGGCGAGGCTGGCATCACCGTGGCTGTCGTTGACGAGCAGCAGGCCGCCGCGTTTGAGGCAGCGCTTAGAATGGCGAGTGACGAAGCCTGTGAATAAGGAGACGAGTAAATCAAAACTCTCATCCGGTTCGTCGAAGCCTTTTTGAAAATCGACCGCGTGGAAGCGGACGGTCGATGCTTCTTTGTAATGCTTGCGTTTATCTACAAAGGCGTAGTTAACCGGATTGGCAAAGAACTTTTTAGCCTCGTCATCTTTATCTATATAGACGGCAGTGGGGTAGACGAAGGAGGGCGTGACATGGACGAAGCTGCCGGGGTAGAGGACACTCGCGCCGCCGAAACGTTCGTGAATCTGGCGAAACAAATTCAACCGCTCAAACTTGCGGTCGATGTAGTAGTGATTATAGAGTTTGGCGACGGGAACTTTAGCCATAATGGTTTTAGAATTTAACCGCAGAGACGCGGAGGACGCAGAGAAACACCGAAGCTCTAGTTTTAACACAAAGACACAGTGGCTCAAAGGCACAAAGTTGAGATCACGTCGGCTTCACATGCCCGTCCGTGCCACGCTGCAATCCGGCGATCTGGGCGAGGGTATCCAGATGCGGCAGCATGTTCTTGCCGGGGCAGACACTTTCTGGATTGAACTCGCCATGTCCGGCAAGGTGCGTGAGCGTGTAGGTTGTCGTGAGCCAGTTGATGAGCGTTTGCAGCACCGTAAGCTGCACATCGAGCGGTTCATCGTACTCGAAATTGCCCATGACGACAACGCCTATCGTGCCGGTATTGTAACCGCCCACGGACGAGCCGCGCACATGAATATCCCGCCCTTCGTAGATCAGCCCACCTTTGTCAATCGCGTAGTGGTAGCCGACATCCGCCCAGTGGTTGCGATCCATATGAAGGTTTTGCACAGATGCCATTGTCTCGTTGGTCGAGAGCAGGCTGGCGCTGTGATGAATGGCGACTGTGTTGTAAACATCCGGCAGTGGGTCAGGGTAGACGTACCACGCAGGTTCAGTTGCACGGTCGGCAAACCCGTACTCGCCAGATGCTTCGTGATCTGGTTCCCGCGCACCCCATTCAGCGCGGCTGATAATGGTTAAGCCTTGCGGCGGGATGGCGGCATCGGGTTCAACTACCACATATACCGGTTGGCTGCGGCGGTAGAGAAAGGCAGCAAGCGCCCCGATGCCAGCGGTAAGCGCGGTTATGAGAAGGGTGCGGCGGGAAATTGGACGGGACAATTTGCGGTGTGACCTCTGTTTATTATTGGCTGATGCTGGCGAGCAGAGCAACGGTCGCCGCGACGGTTTGGGCGTTCTGCTCCTCGCGGCTGATGGTGGCTTCGTTATCGCCGGGTTGTAAGCCGTACCAACCGAAACCGCTGTGATTGCCACCTTCAATGGGAACGAGGGTGGCACCGGCAGGCAGCAGCTTCGCGCTGTCCAGGACACTTTGGGGCGCGGCGACACCATCATTGGTACCATAAATCGACACCGCTTTGACAGGGGTTTGCGACAGGTCAATGGCGGAAAAGGATGCCCACAACACGAGACCCTGGGTGATGGTGCTGCCGGATAGGAACTGCGCTGCCATCGAGCCGCCAAGCGAGTGACCCGCAACCGCCCAATGTTGGATAGTGGGGAAGGCTTGTTCAACATCCGCTGCTTTGTTGACGCCGAAAATGGCAAGGTTCAGCGGCATGGTGGCGATAACGGTCAGGTAGCCCGCGTTGGCGATAGCGTGCATTTGTGGGGCGTAGGCGCGGGCATCCACACGACCGCCGGGGTAGAAGATCAGGCCGGTGGTGGGTTGGGTTGCGGTGGGTGTGAACACATACCAACCGTTACTTTCGCTCACCTGCACCTGCGCGTCGGATTCGAGGGCGGCGAGGGCTTCCGGCATGGGGGGGAGGGCATCATTCGCCCATAGGACGAAACCGACAGGTAGAAGGACGACAAGCAGCAGGAATGCGCCAAGAAGCCGCTTCCAACTCAAAAATTTTCGCATGGTTAACTCACTTACAATAGAAGGTTAAAATATAACGGTGTTATACCATACTCGCTAACAAGCCGGTGGAATTTCTTAGCAATGGCTCATTGTCACAGATAGCCATTCTCCTGATACCAGCGATAGGTATCGATTAAGCTCTGGCGCATATCGACCAGCGGTTCACCCAGTTCCTCCCACGCTTTACTGCCATCAAAGTGAATATCGCGCGAACCGAGGCGCGTCTGGTCGGCATCAATCGGTGTGTTCATGCCTTGACCGCGCAGCCAGTCGATGATGGTGGCGGCAATCGGCAGGATGAAATCGGGAACGGTGAAGAACGGGCGGGGTACCCCGACTACATCGGCGATCATACCCATCCACTCGCGCTGGCTGTAGTTGGCGGTGTTCAGGATGTAGCGTTCGCCGGTGCGCCCACGTTCGGCGGCGGCGAGGTGCATCCGCGCGACATCGCGCACATCGGTGACGGCGATGCCACCGGAGGGAACAGGGACAAGCCACGATAGTTGTTTGATTTGCAGGATATAAGTACCGGAAATCATATTGAGGTCGCCCGGCCCCATAATGACAACCGGATTTACGGTGACAACATCTTGCCCCGCTGCAACCGCTTCCCTGACGACTTCTTCCGCAAGCACTTTCGTATAGCCATAAGGGAAGTGGTCGGGCGAGAGGTTGAACGGGACGTTTTCGCGGCTGTGCTGCCCATCGCTGCGCAAGCCAACGGCAGCAGCACTGCTGGTGAACACCACGCGCTTAACGCCAGCGTTACGGGCGGCAGCGAGGACACGGCGCGTGCCCTCAATATTTGCCTCGAACATTTTGGATTTATCTGCACGCCAGTAATCGGCAACGGCGGCGACATGAAATACCCAATCGCAGCCTTCGCAAGCAGCAGCCAGCGCGAGTTCATCCAGAATATCGCCAATGGCCGACTCGTAGGTTAATCCGGCTAGCGCGTCCAACTTGGAGGATTGGCGGTGCAGCACACGGGCGGTGTGTCCGGCTTCGTTCAAGGCACGGACGATATGTGAACCGACGAAGCCCGTGCCACCTGTAACCAATGCTTTCACGAAATACTCCTATGGGGTTAGAGTTTGATGCTGACATCCAGCAATAGCTGTGGGCTGCCGCTGGCGATGGTGTTTAAGCTGTCGTGCATATAGCGTAGGCTGGCGGCGGGGTTGGCTTTCTCGTATAACGTTGGCAGCAGTGCTTTGTCTTTGCCGCTCACCACGACCAGCGGTGCGTGATCGGGCAGCTTGGCAAGCGCACGGGCTTTTGCCAGCGCGGTATGGATGTCACCCAATTCATCGACCAGTCCATTGGCTTTCGCCTGCACACCGGTCCATACACGACCGGCGGCGATGGCATCGACCGCCTCATTACTCATGTGGCGGCTGACACTCACCAGCCCGACAAAATGTTTGTAGATATGCTCAATCGATTCGCGCATCCGTAGACGTTGTTCCTCGGTAAACGGGGCAAGGTCACTGTACATGCCCGCATTTGCGCCGCGTGTGACTTCGAGGCGATTGGTACGCAGCTTGGCGAACAATCCGGCGGTCACAACTTTGGCGCTGATGACACCAATCGAGCCGGTAATGGTGCCGGGTTGGGCGATAATCCATTGACCGGGGGTGGCGATGTAATAACCACCGGACGCCGCGACACCATCCATATAGGTGATGAGTGGGCGATCTTGCGCCAATTCCGCCAGCGCCGAACGCATAGCCTCGCCCGCGATGACCGCGCCGCCACCGCTGTTGACGTACAAGATAACTGCTGCGGCTTGTTTATCCTGCATCACCTGACGTACCTGCTGCACAACCGTGAGGTCGCCAGCGCGTTCGCCACCGATGAAGGGGATGGGGATGTCAACCGGCGGTTTGGCGCTGCTGCCGGTGGTCATGGTACCGCTGACATTAATCAGGGCAATGTATTTATCGCTGGTTTTCGTCCATTTTTTGAGCAATTTTTTGTTGGCAGCGTCCCACGAAAGCACATGCTTGCTGGCGAGGCGGCGGTGCAGGGCTTCTTCGGTTTCAACGAAATCAACATATCCAGCGGCGAGTGCTTGGCTGTCAAGGTAGGGCGCACCATCGATCATTGTTTTGACGGCTTCTGTTGAAAGTTTGCGGCCTTCAGCGATACCGCTCACGATCATGTCAAACTGCGAATCGAGCAGCCAATCCAGTTGGGCGCGGCCTTCCGGTGACATTTCATCCCGCGTAAGCTGGTCAAAGGCACCTTTGAACGGCGAGATGGCGATGCTATCGAGTTTGACGCCCAGCGTATCCAGTGCGTCTTTAAGGAATGTGGCTTCCGAACGCAAACCAACGGTATCAACGCCGCCCATCGGTTGTAGAACAATCTCATCTGCTGCGCTGGCGATATAGTAAACGGCGTTGCTGTACGACTGGGCGTAACAAATGACACGCTTCCCTTTCGCTTTTAAGCGCAAAATGCTGCTGCGCAGGGTTTGTAGGTTTGCTAATGACATCGCGAAGCCATGAATGTTCAATACAACCCCTTTTGGACGTGGGTCATCAGCGATGCGTTCAAAAAGGCGGTCGAGTTCAATCAGGCTGATGGGTGCTGCGCCGAGTGCGCGTTTGATAACCCAACTGCGAGTTTCGGGCAGGGTCGGCATTTCAGCGGGTAAATTAACAACTACATAATCGATAGCCGCGCGCTGCCGAAGGCGGTTGCGAAGGCTGAAAACAAGCCACCGGAGGCCGCGAAGTGGATTCAAAAATCCGAGAGCTTTGCGCACTGAGTTTAATTGTTTCATTCCGTCTTTAACTTTTGAAATCTAAAGGTCTGCATAACAATAGCGGTATTATGATGATCATAGGGAATAACATCATGATTACTTTGCAGCTTCAGCAGCGCAAAGGGTTGTTTCTGGGCGAAGAGGACATCATACCATGTTTCCAACTCACCCCACAGCCTTGAGGCGTTTATCCAGTTCCCGACACTCGTAGCAATCATTGTACGTAGGAACAAGAAGTAATTGGTCGGAATATCTGTGCCGCAAACGATCTCTAGCTACTTTACTAAGGCTTGGCAACTGCTCACTGAACCCTCTGAACAAGTACAAAGTTTGTACCAGAGGCGGCAGGCTCAGTTCCTCGCGGCTATGTTGATGTTACTTATTCCGGTCGTCCTCGTTACCGGCTTTATCTACAATCTCTTCACCAACCAGAACATCTCGGCTTTTAACGGCGAGTTATCAATTACCGCCGTCGCGGTTTTGGCGGGGGTAATCGCTTATGTCTTAAGTCGCACTCGCTATTACGCTTTAGCGGCGCATGTGGTCGTTATCGGGGGTTCGCTTTCGGTTTTAAGCAATTTATTTCCCTCCAATATTCTTGATGAGACCTCACTCGGATTTTTGATCCTGCCGATTTTATTGAGCAGTTTGCTGCTGTCGGTACGGTGGACGCTGTTTTATATTCTCGCGCAAATGATAGTGGTCGTTGTGCTGGCTTCGCGTAGGCCGGACATCGATTTGGCATATGTGTTATTACCCAATTTGCGCTTTGAACTGCTGGCCGGGTTGATGATCTTGCTTGGCACTTACTTTCGTAACCAGATTGCGGATGACCAAAATCGGCTCATTCAGCAAAGCGAGGCTGTGCTGAGAGGTGTTAACAGTGACCTTGAAGCAAAAGTTGCTGAACGCACGCACGTTTATGAAATCGCGACCGAGGAACTCATCGGTGTAATTTCCCAGCGCGAAGTGTACGAAAAGGAACTCGCCAAAGAACGTAACCTGCTGCGCACAGTCATCGACAATGTGCCCGACCACATTTTTGCCCTCAACCGCGAAGGTAAATATATCCTCGTTAATGAGGCACTCGAACAGAGTTTCATGGCCGTCAAAAATGAGACGCTGCTGGGTAAGGGCGTATTCGAGTTTTTCCCCGCTGAACAAGCTGCTGAATATTTCGCGCTGGAAAACGAGATTATGCGGAATGGTCAGCCTGTGTTGAATATCGAGCAGAGCGGTAACAACCCCGGCGATGCCCAGCGCTACTACCTGACGAGCAAGCTGCCACTGCGGGATGAAAACGGTACGGTCATTGGGATGGTCGGGATTGCACGCGATGTCACCGAACACAAACACACCGAGCATATCCTCCAGCAGTCGTTCGCTGACCTTGAACAAAGGGTTGCCGAACGCACGGCGGAACTTTCGCACGCGAACCACTTGCTGCGCGAACAAATTGCTGACCGCGAAATGGCAGAAGCCCAGATACGTTATCATGCCAGCCTTCTAGAAAATGTGTCGGACGCGATTCTTTCGGTGGATTACCAGTTTACCGTCCGCAGTTGGAACAGAGCAGCCGAGCACATGTACGGCTGGACGGAAGCTGAAGCCATCGGGCGAAATGCGTTCGAGCTGACTGGCGCTGATGTTTCTACCGATCAAGCTGAAGAAATTATGGGGCAGGTGCTGGCTGACGGTTATTGGCACGGTGAAACAAATGACAAGCGCCGTGATGGCACGCTGCTGAATGTGATTGCCTCAGTCTCACTATTGAAGGATGCGACAGGCAGCGTGGCGGGTATGGTGGTCGTCAACCGCGACAACACCGAACGCAAGCGTGTCGAGGCGGCTGCCCATGAACAGCGTGTGCTGGCAGAAGCACTGCGCGACACGGCAGCGGCTATCAACAGTACCCTGAACTTATCCGAAATTCTCGACTCTATTTTGGTATATGTGGAGCGGGTACTGCCCTATGACGCGGCATCTATCATGCTGCTGGAAGGGGATGCGGCACGGGTCATGCACGGGCGGGGTTTCGTCGAACGCGGCTTGAAGCTTGCTGAAGTGGTGATGCTGCGCTTCCCGCTGAGCAAGCACGAGAACTTGCATGAGATGGCAGCGACGGGCAATCCGGTTATCATCGCTGATACGACAACCTATCCGAACTGGCGCATTGAAAACGTCACCAACTGGATTCATTCGTATATCGGTGCGCCGATTCGCATCGAGGGCAAAGTCATCGGCTTTATCAACCTCGATAGTGCTATCACCAATACCTTTGACCAAGCGCACGCCAATAAGCTGCAAGCCTTCGCCGATCAAGCGGGTATCGCCATCCGTAACGCGAATCTATTCGAGGCGATTACGCTCCACGCCACCGAAATGGAAGCGCGGGTTATGGCACGTACCGCTGAACTGGTGAACGAGCGGGCGCAGCTCCAAGCGATTATGGACTCGATGAACGAAGGTGTGTTCGGGGTTCTATTTGGCGAGAAGCCGGTGCGGTATGCCAATCGTTCCTTCCAGCGCTTGACGGGCTATGAGGCAAATGAGTGGTCGTTTGACCTGATGAAACCGCAGAAGCCGGATGATGTGTCAGATTTTGTGCAAGATCTTGATGCTGTATACGACTCGCTGTCCTCTGGCATGATGTGGGAAGGGCGGGGGCCGGTGCGGCGCAAAGATGGTGTGCCGTTTGATGCCCATGTAATCCTGACGCGCATCGACAATGAGGACGGCAGCCCGATTGGCACCGTCACCATCTTGCGTGACGTGAGCCAAGAAAAGGCGCTTGAAGCCCAGAAGTCCCTGTTTGTCGCCAATGCTTCCCACGAACTGCGCACCCCCATCACCAACCTGACGACGCGTCTATACCTTATCCGCCGCCAGCCGGAAGCGCTGGAAAATCATTTGCAAGTGCTGGATGAAGTAGCGCGGCGGATGCGCACATTGGTGGAAGATTTGCTCGACCACTCGCGCTTCGAACGTGGTGTGATTCCGCTTGAGCCGAAGCTGATGGATATGCGCGGTTTGGTGAGTCAGGTGGCGAACCTGCAAGTGCCGGAAGCCGACAAGAAGCATATCAATCTGCTTGCCACACTGCCGGACGCACCACTGATGAGTATGGTTGACCCTGAGCGCATGATACAGGTCATCACGAATCTGACGATGAATGCCATTCACTACACGCCGGAGGGCGGGCAGGTGAATGTCTCGGCAGAATTGATGCAGAAGGGGGACAATGACGACAGGATACGGCTGACCATTCAAGACACGGGTATTGGTGTACCCGCCGCGCTGCTGCCGAACCTGTTCAAGCCGTTCTTCCGCGTTAGCGAAAAGACCAAAGGCACTGGGCTGGGCTTGAGCATCGCGCGTGATATTGTACGGGCGCATAAGGGCGACATCACGGTTGAGAGTGTGCCGGGTGTCGGCAGCCGCTTCATCGTCGATATTCCCGCAGCCGCTAAAGCCTCTTAAATATTCCTCCAAACGTCAAGCAGCGCTATACTTATGCTTTAACTTTCCAATCGAGAGAGTCTTATGTCTGCCAATAAGCCAGCACCGTACGTTGATCCGCTTGAACACACGCCACTGCATACGCTGCTGGTGAACACCAACCGTTTGCAGGCGATGCCCATCTGGCTGGTGCTGGCGATTATCGCTTTTAACGCGGTGTTAGTGGCGGTCGTCTGGCTGCCGATGGGCTGGGTAGGGGTAGGCGTGCTGCTGGCGTTCGTGGCGGCGATTGGCGTAAATTGGGCGGGGTTGATTGGCTTGCAGCGCACCGGACGCAGCTTCGGCCCTGACCGCCCAACGGTGATTGCGCTGGCGATTGTGTCATCAGCCGTGCTGTTGGTACTCGGCTTGTTTGGTGCGGTTTGGTGGCTGCCGGTTGGTGTGCTGCTCATCATGACCGCTATTGTTTTCTACTCGACATGGGTTGAGCCGTTCCAGTTGGGCGTAACGCGTCAGCAGTACCAGACGTTGAAGCTCAAGGCGGACGCGCCCACACTGCGGCTGCTGCAAATCGGCGATATTCATGTCGAACGGATTGGCCCGCGCGAACGGCACCTCAATAAAGTGATCGCGGAACTTAAGCCCGATGTGATTGTGTTCACGGGCGACTTTGTGAACCTGTCGAACACCAATGACCCACGCTCGGAAAGTGATATTCGGGCGCTCATCAGCCAATGGCAGGCACCTTTAGGGGTGTACTGCGTGTCCGGCACACCATTGGTCGAGCCGCTGGAACGGGTGCAGGCCTTCACCAAAGATTTGGATAACCTCAAGCTGCTGCCGAACCAATGGTTCAGTATTCAAACACCTGCTGGAGCGCTTAATATTTTAGGCTTGGTCGTTACCCATGATATGAAGCGTGACCGTGATATGCTCAAGAAAATGATGATGTCCGCGCCACCCAGAGGCTTGAACCTGCTGCTGATGCACCCGCCGGATGTCGCGCCGGAGGCCAACGAACTCGGCGTTGACCTGTATCTGTGTGGGCATACGCATGGCGGTCAAATCCGCTTGCCGCTGATTGGCGCGATTTTCTCTAGCAGTCACCTCGGCAACCGCTTTATCATGGGGCGCTATGAGTTGGGCAAAACCACACTCTATACATCACGCGGCGTAGGGTTGGAAGGCTTGGGCGCACCCCGCGCCCGTTTCTTGTGCCCGCCGGAAATTGTGCTGTGGGACATCATCGGTACGGCGATCTAGTTGCTTTGCCTTATCCCCTCGCCATGAGGGAGAGGGGCAGGGGTGAGGGTTTCTACTTCCCGCCATCAATCGCAATCGTTTGTCCGGTAATCCAGCCTGCGTAATCTGAGGCGAAGAACAGTACGCCGTGGGCGATGTCCTCCGGTGTGCCGAGTTTTTTGAGGGCGATGCTATCCACCAGCGCTTGCTGCCCATCTGCGCCATACGACTCCCACTGGCGTTCGGTGTTGGCGTTGGAGCGCACGAAACCGGGGGCGATGCAGTTGACGGTGATACCCCACGCGCCGAGTTCATGCCCCAATTGGCGCGTCAGGCTGATGAGCGCGGCTTTCGAAGCAGCGTAGGCTTGGATACCCGTGAGGCTGATGGTTAGCCCCGCGCCGCTGGAAATATTGACGATGCGGCCTGATTTAGCGGCTTTCATCCCCGGTGCGACCGCTTGACTCAGGTAAAACGCTCCGCTGACGTTGACGGCAAAGATCGCATTCCACTGTTCGGGCGTGACGGTTTCCAACGGGCGACCGACTTGTCCCAGCACACCTCCGGCATTGTTCACCAGAATATCAACCTGACCGCTGGAACGGGTAATTTCTTCCACGAGCGCGTTGACCGCATCCGGCTTGGTGATGTCCACAACCCGCGCTTCGCAGCGTCCGCCCATTTCTTCGCACAGGCGATCCGTTTCATCAAGCTCATCTGCCACAATATCGACCGCCCACACATGTGCGCCGTGTTCGGCAAGCGCCATGCTAATCGCGCGACCGAAGCCATGCGCCGCGCCGGTGACGATGGCTGTTTTACCGGTAAAGTCAAAGTTTATTTTCATCACGACTCGCTTGTTGGAAATAAAAAGGGCAGATGCAAAATCTGCCCTTTATCTTAAAACTTGCTGCTTGGAATGTGCAACTATTCTCAATGAATGGTTTGCAAACTGCCGAGACGAATCGTTATTGTAAATCCCAATTAGGTGGTAGATACAACCGAACACCTAAGTTTTTAAATAGAGCAGGGTTGCTAATAATCTGGTTATAGTTTGATTGCGTGAATTGAAGCGAAATGTCGAGGTTTAGATGCTTTTTGCGCAGTTCTTTGCCTATCAATGCTAAATTTTGTACAGGGAAGATAATGACCGCTTGTGGAAGAAGTGATTCAAATATAACTAATGTGTAGTAGTTCATCATTTCGTTTACGAGAATTGGATGAACGTTTACCCATTTATCAGCCGAATTAGCAAGATATTTGACTTGATAGGTGTCGCCATTTAGAGTTTGGATATCCCAAGCTTTCTGCACAGGATTTTCGGCGAGAGTGCCTTCTACTAATTCTTTTACAAGCCATTCACTAAATTCGGAAAGTGGGTCACGGTTAGACCTTCTTTTTAAATTCAGTTCATTGAGTAAAGCATTACGAGCATCTACATATTTCTGGTAAACAGTTTGAATACGCGATAAATCGGGCATGACTATCCCCTTTTGTCAGCTCAAATATATAATTCTAAGTGTAAGTGAAATACTGTTCGGAAAATAAAAAGAGCAGACTTTATGCCTGCTCTTAAAACTTGTAACTTGCCGCTTGAAACTCAGTACTTCGGCATCGAGGGGTCGATTTCATCCGCCCACGCCAAGATACCGCCCTTGAGGTTCACCAGTTGGTTTGTATAACCGACTTCTTGCAGGAACTTGATCGAGTCAGCGCTGCGCTTGCCCGAACGGCATTGGAAAATCACTTCGCCTTCGGAGGGGATTTGCGCCAGCACGGTCATATCGGCGGTCTTGCGTCCGGCGAGGACATCATTCTTGGCGGCCTCAATCTTGCCTTTGGGAATGCGCAGCGAACCTTCTAGAGCGCTGATTTCCCATTCATGCGGGTCACGCACATCGACAATCGTGAGTTTTTCGCCGCTGTCGATACGTGCCTTGAGTTCTTTGACGTTGATTTCGGACAAGGTTTCCTTCTTTTCGGCACCATTCGTGCCAGCTTTGTAATCGCTGCGGTCGTGCGCAGGCATTCCGCAGAACATCTCGTAGTCGATCAACTGCACCTGTTCGTGGGGGATACCGCACACGGGGCAGTTCGGGTCTTTACGTACCTTGAGCTTGGTGAAGCTCATTTCGAGTGCATCGTACAGCAGCATCTTGCCGATCATCGGTTCGCCGATGCCGAGGATAAGCTTGAGCGCTTCGGTTGCCTGCATGGTGCCAATGGTACCGGGCAGAATACCGAGTACGCCGCCTTCCGCGCAGCTCGGCACAAGGCCGGGGGGCGGCGGGGTGGGGAACATGCAGCGGTAGCACGGGCCTTCTTTGGCATAGAATACGCTCAACTGGCCTTCGAAGCGGAAGATGCTGCCGTAGACATTCGGCTTGCCCAGCTTCACGCAGGCATCGTTGACCAGATAGCGCGTCGGGAAGTTATCCGTGCCGTCGATAATGATGTCGTAAGGGGTAAAGAGTTCGATGGCGTTCTCGGAAGTCAGCGGCACATTGTACTTATCAACCTGCAAATAGGGGTTGATGTCTTTCATCTTCTGCTCGGCGCTGTCAATCTTCAACACGCCGACGCTGCTCTGCCCGTGGATGACCTGCCGCTGGAGGTTGGTTTCATCCACCACATCGTAGTCCACGAGACCAATACGCCCGATACCCGCCGCTGCTAGATACAGCGCCAACGGGCTGCCGAGTCCGCCGGTGCCGATCAGCAGAATGCTGGCGGCCTTCAGCTTCTTCTGCCCCTCAATGCCGACTTCCGGCATAATCAGGTGGCGGCTGTAGCGCCGGATTTCCTCATTAGTCAGTTCGCTAACCGCGTTCACTAACGGTTGCATCGAATACCCTTTCTTATATCGCTGTCACCAAATGGGTGCTGTGCAATCAATAACATCTATATCTATCTGTGCTAGCGTACGGTGGCTTTCTTACGTCACCTGCACGCTGACCTTGTGCCATGCGTTGTTGGCATAGCCCTTAAAGTTCCATATTTCCTGCGTATCTTCTGGTTGAGAGTTACCCGCTGTATCGGTCGCTCTCGCGATGATGGTGGTCGTCAGCGGCGTAATCTCCACCTGTGCTTCCCACAACTTCCACGCCCACAGGTCATTGTTATCGGTCAAGAAGTCAGCCCGTGACCATGTTTTGCCGTCGTCGCTGCTCACTTCGACCCTCTCGACGAGATGATGCCCATCGCCCAGCGCGTAGCCCATCACGCTAATCGTACCCATTGGGACGCCCTCATCATCCGCCGGAAAGCAGATAACCGCGTTCAGCGAATTCTCGCCCAGCATGATGCCATCTTCCCATTTCACGCTGTCCGGCCCGACATCCGGCGGGAACAATTTGTACGCCCGCTGCTGGAAGTAATTGTCGGACGGTTCCATCTGCACACTGATGTTCGTCACCCACTTCACGCTTCTCGCACCGATATACCCCGGTACGATTACCCGCAGCGGGTATCCGTGCAGAGGTGTCAAGGGTTCGCCGTTCATCTCGTAGGCCAATATGGTTTCCGGCAGCAGCGCCTTATCCAGCGGGATTGACCCGCCAAAGCCGAACGTTTTGCCCTGCCGCTGCACCTGATCTAACCCCGCGAAGGCCACATGCCGCCCCTTGCGCTCCACCCCCGCCGCGATCAGCACATCGCGCAAGCGCACACCGCCCCACATCGCGTTGCTAATCGCGCCGCCACCCCACGGCAGTTCGTTGGGGATGGGCGCGACCGCCATCAATTCCTGCCGACGGTTGCCCGCGCATTGTAAGGTGGTCATCACCTCGGTCTTGGGGAAGCGGCTGATCACCTCATCCAGCGTAAAACTTAGCGGCTTCTTGACCATCCCGCCCACCGTCAGCCGGTATTCGTTCGCGTCAACGTCCGGTATCGTGCCGTGGTTGCGCGAAAAAAAGATGTCATTCGGTGTGACGAACTCCTGTACCAGAAACGCCATTGGCGCGCTGCCGTTGAATGGGTCTTCGGATACAACAATGAAATTAGGATGTTTTTGCTGTTGGGTTACATCATTCAATGAGTTGCTCTCAGGGCATTCAGTTGACGGATAAGTTTGGGCGTGTCCGCCACACCGTAGTTCACATCACGTACTTGCCACTGTGGGTCAAGCACGAACGTGGTCGGTGCGGAAAATACCCCCCAGCGATCAGCAACCTCGCTGTTTTCACTTGCGTCAATCTGGATCACCTGAATCTTGTCGCCGAGTTCGGTTTGTAACCGTTTAAGCGCTGGCTGCTGCTGCGTCACACAAGGGACGCAGCCCGGTGTCGTGAAGTAAACGATGGCAGGCACACCCGGCTTCAGGTCGTTCAATATGGGGTCATGGCTGCTGGCTGCCGCTGTTGTACGAATATGATAACGCCGCAGCAGGTGATATGCCAAGTACCCAATCAACGCGAACCCAATTGCGATTGCCAGCCGTTCAATCATTATTTAATCCACGCTGATATAAGCGCATATAACTGACTTGTCGAGATAATTCATCCCCGTTCTTTTCCCTCCCTTGCTTGCGGCTACGAGCGGCCTTAGCGAGTGTGGGTTAGGGTGGGGGTCTAAGAGATCGGTGCTTGCGTAAAACCCGGTACGCCCAATCGGTTAAGTTGATAGTACATCAGGCATCCCACGCAGATGTTCAGCCAGAAGTTGAGGTTCGCCAGTACGATGACGATTGCCACCAACACCCATGCCAATGTCGGTGCATTTGCCAGCAGCGCCAACGTTGCCACCCCGTTGAAAATTGCACCCACCAGAAAGGCGAAGCGGTGCGGTTCAGGGTTGTCATCAATCACATTGGGCTTCACCAGTCCGCTGGGTTTCAGCACGTTCTGGTAAAGCAGACGGTAAGGGGCGAAAGGCGAATTCAATGCGCCCAGCAGTTGCGCCAGTGCAACGAACGCCACCAACACGGTACTATTTAACACGAACGCCAAAATCAGTAAGATGATGGTTGCGGCCTGTCCGGTTTTGAGGCCGGAATGGTCAACCTTGCGGAGACTTAATGCTGCCATGAGTTCTGTCCTTTAATACCGTCTATGCCCCCGTCTTGATGATGAGGGTATGCGTGCGGGCTAGAAATTCCCCCCGGCGATGCTGGGGATAATACGCAGGTTGTCCTCGGCGGTGATTTCCGTCTTTAGTCCATCCAAAAACCGGATATCCTCGTCGTCCAGAAATATGTTCACGAAGTTGCGTAGGTCGCTGCCGTTAAACAGGTGCTGCCGCAGTTCGGGGTGCTGTGTCACAAGGTCGTTCAGCGCTGCGCCGACCGTTTCGCCTGTGACACTGACCTGTGCTTGCTCACCGGTGTAAGCACGCAGCGGGGTCGGGATTTTGATACTGGTCATCTTGTCTCCTCAAACATTCTTCTGTAGCCCAAATTTGGTGCCAACCCCTTCGCCTTCATGAGTCCCTGCCTCTGTATACGGAGGAGGGTAAAAGCGGAGAAGTTATCAGAGTCCCGGATGGGAATTGAACCCACTATTAACGCAGTTGCAGTGCGTCGCCTTACCGTTTGGCTACCGGGACATGTCTCCTTATGAATCGGCTGCTTCCAACCTCAAATCCTCACTCGTATTTGCTTGTTTTTCGAGTAATCGGTCGATATACCCGCCGACAATTGTGGTCATGGTTTCGACCTCCACCAAAAACGAGTCGTGACCAAAGGACGCTTCGACGTGCCGGTATTCGACTTCGCGTTGGAGGTCACGCAGCACGTTCACCAACTCCATCCCCTGTGCGGCGGTGTATAGCCAATCGCTGGAAATGGTCAGCACCAAAAACGGACACTGGGTTCGTTTGAGCGCCTCGTTCATCGAGTTATAGCCGTCAGCCACATCGTAGTAATCCAGCGCTTTGGTGACATATAAATAGGTGTTCGGGTCAAACCGTTCGACGAACTTTTCGCCCTGATGCTGCAAGTAGCCTTCAACCGCGAAATCAGTATCGAAGCTGTAGCCGAGTGTTGTGCCTTTCTGGGTGCGCCGCCCGAACTTCTCATCCAACGACTTTTCGCTCATGTAGGTGATATGCCCGACCATACGCGCCACTGATAGTCCAGCCGCCGGTATCGTACCTTCGTAGTAATCACCCTTGTTCCAGTTGGGGTCGGCGTATATCGCCTGCCGCCCGATCTCGTTAAAGGCGATATTCTGCGTCGATGAGCGCGGGGTGCTGGCAAGAAACAGGACTGAGCCAACCCGTTCGGGATAATCAACCGCCCATTGCAGCGCTTGCATTCCGCCCATACTGCCGCCCGCTACGCTGAACAACTTGTCGATGCCTAGATAGTCGATCAGGTGTCGCTGTGCCGCGACCATATCGCTGATGGTCACAAACGGAAATCGCATGGCATACGGCTTACCATCCGCCGCGTTGGAGGAAGGACCCGTGCTGCCCTGACAGCCACCAATCACATTCGAGCAAATCACGAACAGCTTGTCGGTGTCGAACATCTTGCCGGAACCAATCGAATGATCCCACCAACCCGGTTTCTCGCCTTTTTCGCCGCTGTAAAACCCCGCCGCGTGCGAGTCACCGGAAAGCGCGTGGCATACCAGTACCGCGTTTGAACGGTCAGCATTCAGCGTGCCGTAGGTTTCATAGGCCAGCGTAAAGCCTTCTAACGTTTGACCACTGCGCAAGTGCAGCGTTTCATCAAAAGTGACGTACTGTTTTTTGACAATGCCCACCGAACCAAAGCGTTCACCGCGCCAGCGCAGGGCTAGACTTTCAAAGTCTTCGTAGGTGTCTGTGTCGTCTTGAAAAATCATCGGCAAACCTCGACCAGCATATGCATGTTGACGTTGGCTCATATTTTGCCTCTTACCCCTATTTCCTTGCAAACTGGCCTTATCAACATTTCCCTGCATTTGCCGCAAACCCATGTTCCAACTGGGTGGTAGTCATTTGGTAAGTGATAAATTTCAACACCATAAATTTTAGGCTCACATTGTAGGGGCTGGACTGCGCAGCGTTCCAGCCCGTGCTACCAATTTTCGCTCACCACTTACCTCAAACATTCCTGCATTGTTCCCTCCCCTGTTACTACGGGGGAGGGCTAGGGAGAGGGTTCTAGCTCGTCGCGTGAACCGTCGCACCCTGCGAAATCGCCAGCGCTTGGTCGAGATCCCACAGAATGTCGTTGATGTCTTCCAAGCCAACGGCCAAACGCACGTAATCATCGCTCACGCCCGTGATCGCCTGTTCTTCGGCGTTCAATTGGCTGTGGGTGGTGGTCGCCGGATGAATGGCGAGTGAACGTGCGTCACCAACATTGGCGAGGTGCGAGAAAATCTTCAGGTTGTCGATAAACTTCTTACCGGCTTCCTTGCCGCCCTTGATACCGAAGCCGATGACCGCACCCGCGCCCTTCGGCAGATACTTCTTGGCGCGTTCGTAGCTCACATGGCTCGGCAGGCCGGGGTAGTTGACCCATTCCACCGACGGATGTTCTTCAAGCCACTTGGCAACAGCCAGCGCGTTATCGACGTGGCGTTGTACACGCAGCGGCAGCGTTTCTAAACCGATGATGTTTAAGAAGCTGTTGAACGGGGCTTGCGAACCGCCAAGGTCACGCAGACCAACCACACGCGCACGGATGATGAACGCCAGCGCCCCGACCAGATCATGAATGACTGCGCCGTGGTAGGCGGGTTCAGGGGCGATGATGCCGTCGTGACGACCGCTGCCAACCCAATCAAACTTGCCGCTGTCCACAATCGCGCCGCCGATGCTCAAACCATGACCGCCGATCCACTTAGTGGTCGAGTGCAGCACAATGTCTACGCCGTGGTCAAACGCTTTCCACAGGTAGGGGGTGGCGAAGGTGTTATCCACCACGACCGGAACACCGTGAGCGTGGGCAACCGCGCTGATGGCTTCGAAGTCAGGAATTTCAAGTTTCGGGTTGCCGATAGTTTCGAGGTAAATCAGCTTGGTTTTGTCGTTGATGAGGGCTTCGATCTTCTGCGGGTCTGCGCCTTCAACGAAGTGCGTCTTGATGCCGAGGCGCTTGAGGGTGTGCAGGAGCAGGGTATAGGTGCCGCCGTACAACGCGCTGGTCGAGATGATTTCGTCACCTGCGTTTGCCAGTGTCAAGATCGCCAGTGTTTGCGCGAATTGGCCGGAAGCGGTTGCCAGTGCGCCCACGCCGCCTTCCAGCGCTGCCAACCGCTGCTCGAACACATCGGTGGTCGGGTTCATGATGCGGGTGTAAATGTTGCCCGGCTCTTGCAGGCCGAATAGTGCCGCCGCGTGGT
>JAPUDW010000077.1 GCA_027492915.1 Bacteroidota bacterium
TGTTGTAAATCAGCGGGGGTGGGGAAATAGGTTGGTTCCATCGTAGCTCCAATCAAGTCGTCAGCTATCAGTCGCCAGTCATCAGCCAAGGCGTTATTGGCGGCGGCGGCGGCAGTATACCGCCATAAAGCTTTTAGAGGTTAACGATTGGCGGTTGGCTCCATACAAAAGCAATTCATGTCGGAACTGTCGTCAGTGTCGGCGGTGACATTTAGTTATCCGTTGATAGTCAAATGCGGAATATGCAGCGAATGCGGCACGACAAGCGGCGGCGCGAAAAGTTGGGCAAGTTGTGCAAGTTCTGCATCATAGTGATATTCAGATGTGGCGATACCCCTATCCCCAACCCTTTCCCCATAGTAACAGGGCAAGGGAGTCAATACACATAGACGAGCGTCAGATTCAATGGTGGTGAGTGTGGTTTGGTGACGCGGGCTGGAAAAATCCAGCCCCTACAATGTGAGTTTAATTGTTGTTGAGCCTCGACTTGCATCACTTACCAAATCACCATTATCAGAAATCTAATTTTAGAACATTTGTATTACTCCGTCAAGCGAAGATGGTATGAATATCCTAACTTTAGTGTCAACGTTTGGGGATACAATTGGATAAGGTCATCTGTCTATCATCATAGGTGAAAACCGATGCAGGACTCACCAACCGACCGTAAGCAGCAAGCGCAAATTTACCTCCGGCGCGCGCTGAATTACTACGAGCAAAACAACCGCTCGGCAGCGATCAAGGCGTTGGGGATGGCACTTGAGTTTGACCGCAGCTTGACCGATAACCCGCGCATCCAACAGTTTGCCCAACACCTCATCGGGGAACGGGGTTCAGCGGCGATAGAAACGCTGACTAACCGTGACAGCCGCGACTCGGCAGCGGCATTACGGGCAAAACTCACACGTAAAACTCCATCAATACGTTCAAATCCGCTGTGGGTTGGCGGTATATTACTCATTGCAATCGCGAGTGTGGGGTTAATCGTCGTATATTCACTTGGTCATATTGGCTTAACTACCCCTCAAGTTGAACACTACACCCTCGCCAATGACCCCAACCAAGAATATCTGGTTACCGTGCCGACTGGCAGCGTACCGGAGGATGGCTGGCAAGTGCTGGTCGCCATCCACGGCGCGGGGCAAAGCGGACAGGATATGGTCGATATGCTGGGCGAGACTGCGCGAACACGCGGCATCGTGCTGATCGCCCCGACCTTCCCCGCTATCCGTGAGGGTCAGGCTGATGAGGCGTATTACGAAGCCGCCCGTACAACGCTCCAACAGATCACCAATGAAGTGATCCAAACGGGCATGACCAACCCAAACTTTTATGCGCATTCATTCGGGCAGGTGTATCTCGGTTATGCAGAAGGCGCGTCACTCGCCACCTATGCCGCGCTCAAAGGTTTGGATTATGCCGACAGCGGTTTTGTAATGGAGGGGCCGATGGGCGTGGTGCTGGTGAACGCCGCCGGATCGCTGTACGATGCCACACGCTACCCGATTCCTTATCTACTGCTGTACGGCGAACGCGCACCACACGCCGATGTCTCGCGAGATTACAACGAGCGGCTGACGCGGCAAGGGACGGAGGTTTACCTGATCCAAGCCGACGGCGGCGGTGAGACCATGACCAGCCAGCAATTGACGATCACCGCCGATTTTGTACACCAAGTGTATTACCCGCCGACCGAACCGCTAACCAATGTATTCCTGAATGGTGGCCGAAACAGGCTTTTCCATGATCTTTAAGTAGATGGTGATTTTGCCGAAGAAGATCAACAGCGCTTGCAGGTAGATATCAAGCTGTAGTTCGAGCGGCAACTGGTAGCCACTGGAGCGGCTGATTAGCTTCTGAAAGTCAGCATCGGCCAGCGGTGTGAGGGCGTCTTTCATCTCCGCATCCAGCTTGAGATACCACGTCTTGAGCGCGGCAACGCTGGATTCGATACCGGCTTCGGTGTTGCGGTAGGTGAAGTCGGTCGCGGCGGTTTTGATGGACTGCAAATAGGCGTACTCAATATCGCCCATCTCGCGGCACAGTGCGCCCAAGCTCATAGTATTGCCGCCGGGGGTAAAGGCCAAGTCGGCATCGGTCAGCGTGTCCAATAGGCCATTCCGCATTTGATGGGTGCCATCAATCCACGACCATTTATTATCCATATAGCTGCTCATTGATATGCTCCTTATGCATCACTAAAGCCCCTTCACGATAACACAAGGCGGCAGTCGTGGCATTGTAAAAACGCGACAATTCCGAATTTTTGTACTAAAATAACATTCAGAAACCGATTGGCATGGATAAGAGACACCTCACGCCCAGCCCCGCAAGCGAGGGAGGGGAGAAAATGCCGGATGAGGCACGCCTCATCCCTACAAAATGTTCCCCACCGTTTAGTGTGATGCTACCAACAAAAGGGTTCGATATGAAATTACGCTTCCGAACATTAGCTTTGATGGTGCTTATGGGTGTATCTGCGGCGGGTCTTGCGACCACACGCGCTCAAGATGAGCCTACGCCATCAGCCAATGGTTATCAGCTATTGGTCACGCAGTCGTTGGGTAAGAGTATCGCGCTGGTTGACCCGAACGCCGGTGTCGTTAAAACGCTGGTGGTGGGCAGCGCGCCGTGGGGTATCACCCTGAGCAGCGACAACCATGCCTACATCTCAACCGATTCGGGTGTGGCGGTGGTTGATGTGGCAGCGTGGGAGCTGGTGACAATCGTCCCCTACCAGACGGCGGTAAGCAGCGGAAGATTCGGCGAATACCGGCAGGGGGGCATGGGCATCACCATCGCGCCGGATGACAGCAAGGTTTACATGGGTGTTTATACCGGCGGGCAGACTGACCAGCTTGAAGTATTGGATACCGCGACCCTCGAATTTACGGCATCGGTGCCGATTGGCATTCGTCCGTTCGATGTGGTGATGTCGGCGGATGGACAACATATTATTTCGATTGACCACGACTCGTACAGCGCCACGGTCATCGACACCAGCGACTTACGGCCTAACATCGTGCTGCTCACGCCTTTGGGGAAT
>JAPUDW010000078.1 GCA_027492915.1 Bacteroidota bacterium
GGTCGTCCGCATCGATACTTATGATCAACCCATCGTGGATGTGCCGGATACGAAGACTTTTTTCCGCGTGGTGCGGGCTGGTTTTGGTCAAAAACGTAAGCAGCTTAAAAACGCACTGAGCAGCGGCCTCTCACTAGACACCGATAAATCCAATGCACTGTTTGACGCATCGAAAATCGACTCGCGTCGCCGTGCGGAGACTCTCACTTTAGAAGAATGGGCGAACCTCACGCGAGCTTATATAACAATCAAAACCTAAGCGCAGCGGTTATTGGGGAACTTCGTGCAACCTTCGCTTTGGGTTTGGCGTATAATAAGCGTGCCTACAATTAACCCGATTGTGGGCAAGTGTCAGATTATCAAGTTTGGTTACAAAGTATTATGCGTTTTCGAAAACGGAACACCGCTTGGTTAGCTGCCTTAACCGGCCTTATTGTGGTCGCTGCGGTTTCAGGTGCGGCTACTCCGGCTGCTTTAGTTGCTCTTATCGGTCTTTTGGGTGTGGCACTAGCCGCTTCATTTATCGAAGTTCGTCCGCGCAGCTTGCGTGAGGCAATACCCTCGTCCCCGTTGACGATGATGCGTATGAGCGCACAGGCTCGCGAGGCCAGTGAACGTGCCCGCCGCCGCAGTAATTTTTCACCCCCCGGTCTTGCGCTGCTGGATATTGGCCTTATTTCGCTGGTTACCAGCCCTGATGGCAGTATGATTATGCGCCGTGGTCGGCAGGTATCGCTGGATGATAAAGGCGTTCGCCCGTACATCACGCTCAATGTTGACCCGCAGTCGGCTGACCGCAGCGCGATGATACGCTTTGAAATCATCGACCACACCGGACAAACGCAATATGTCCACGAAATGAAAACCTTTCTGCGCGATGGTGAAATGAATATCCTCGCGGATACCCAACTACCACTGCTGGATAACGACCGCTTACCCGGCGCGGGTGATTGGGATTTGCGCGTTTCAGTTGACAGCATGACCGTAGGTATGTTGAGCTTTCACACGACACCTTCGATCATCGCCCGCAGTCGCCAATTCGCGCCTGATTTGGGCGATGACGCCCCCGTTCGGTTACAAGATGATGCCGATGACTCTAGCCCCATGACGCTGGAGGATTTGATGCGCGCTGCCGATAAGCAGCAGCGTCAGCGCCGTTAGGTATAGCTGATGTCGAATACACGCCAATCACAGCGTTTCGGGCAAATTGTTGCTGGTATCTTTTTGCTTCTGATGGGGCTGTCGTCACTTCCCAGTCAGGCGACGCTGGGTATCCTGATGTTAGCTCTTGGTGGTTGGTTGTTATGGCGGCAGTTCAATGCAAACAATCGCCGAACGGCAGCTTATGATGATGATAGCTCCCGTGATACAGATTACGACTATGAAGAAGACACTGTGCCTCGCCAGACCGGCGCGGAAAAAGTCTATGCTCATGCCTTACGGGCGGTTGAAGCGGCTGGCATCAATCCTGACGCTGCGCAGGTCCTGCCGGTTGACCTCGGTGTAATGGTCTTTCAAGGTGACAACGACCCGGTTGTTTACCGCACGCAGCCTGTCCCTGATGATGCCGATTATATTCAACCGTTTGTGCAGCTCCGCCTGCCAACCCGTGCGGTTGGTCGTGTCAAATTCGAGATTATTGACAGTGACGGGCAGGTCATTTTCATTCACGAGGATGTCCACAATTTGGAACGCGGGCGTAATCTGGTAACGCCCTCGGCACGTCTGCCCATTCATGATGCGCAAGCCATGCTCGGTAACTGGCGGGTCAAAGTCAGCGCGGATGGGATGCCTTTAGCCAATCACACCTTTTTGTGGCAGGAAACCAGTACCCGCGCCATTCGCCGCCATATCACGGCAGACGGCGAACTGAGCAACGAACTTCGCGCCTCGCTCGCCGAAAATCGCCTCGGAAAAATGAGTTTGGATGAACTGCTTTCGTTCCAAGATGGTGACGAAGAAGCGCCTCGCCAGCAGCGCCGTTCATAAGCCGCTGGCAAGGCTGATTGCTTATTTACTGCCCCAGTTCGATCAAATAACCGTATAGAAGCGCTTTCGTTCCATCAGCACTGATGCTGGGTACGCTGTCGGCTGCGGGTGTGATCTTGTAATCTGTTATGCTGCCAATCAATGTGGGCAGATCATCGTTCGGCGGGAGTGCTTTCCACCACACATAGGCGACATCCTCAAAACCTGTGCCGATGTAAATATATCCACTGCCGTCAGGGGTTACGACACCGGCCAGGGGCGATAATGCCTTAACCGGCGGTTCGTCATTCTCCGGTTTTGCAAATAAATCGGTCGGTCGCTCAATTTCAGATAGGTTGAGTATGTTGGTCGTTTTGCCACTAGTGAGATCAACATAGTAGCTGTTTTGTAGCATGATGCCTATATTTTGTAGATCATGGCTGTGAATTACCAATGCTTCATTCCCTGCCCACTGGACGAAGTTTGGTATGAATGGTTTCTTCGGATCGGCAAACGCTGGCAACCCCGATTGTAAGTCGGATAGGCTTGCTATCTGGCTCGTGTTACCTGTTTCAAGGTCAAGAATCCATAAGCCGGTAGCAGGATCATCCCTAAGTTTTTGCGCCAGCACAAGGAAGGCTAAACGGGTGCCATCCGGTGAGACTACAGCAGGGCGGTATACACTGAGTGCAGGCAGCAGAGCGCCAAAATCTCTTTTGAGTGTTGGCTCACCCGTTTCAGGAAGTTGATATAACTGGATTTCCAAGTTGTCGTTCGACGAACCATGCGGCGTTCGAAAGAAGTATAAATCGCCTGTAGCGGGGTTCCATGTGGGCAGGTAATCAACCAACCCTTCATCTGGCATTTGTAGATAGCTGCCGTAGTAGCCGTCGTCAGTTCGATTGGTAAATGTGTCGCTGGCGGTATCAAATACCCACATATCGCTATCTACGAACAGATCGAAAAAACTCTCGCTGGTGATAATGGTGCTGCTATCCGGTGACCATGTTAACGGTGAATAGCGTCCTATTGCTTTGAGGTTCTCGTCAAATGGGTAACAC
>JAPUDW010000079.1:0-20861 GCA_027492915.1 Bacteroidota bacterium
TGTTGAAGCTGTAAACCTCGGCGTTTGTTTTCTGGTAGCGCCGTTCGCCGAAGTAATAACGCAGCACCAGACCAATGCTTTCGGTGGCGTAACCTTTGCGCTGGTACGCGGGGAGGATGGCGAGGCCGTAGATGAAGGTGCCGCAGCGGGGGTTGCAGGTGTGGGTGTTGATGGTGCCGACCAGTTTTCCGGCGAGCGTTTCGATTTGAAAGCGGTAAGCGTCGTCGTCTGCGCCGCGTCCGGCTTCGCGTTCCGCCCATGCCTGCACGGTCGCACGGGAGGTCGGAAACCAGATTTCATCGGTCATCAGGCCGTTATCACTGTCGAGGTTCCACTGATAATGGGTATCCCAATCGTTGGCCTCAACCGCCCGTAAGCGCACCAATTTGCCTTCAAATATAGATGTCATGGTTTAGCTCACAACCCCCTGTTCCTGAAGCTCGCTTATTTCTGCCTCACTATAGCCGAGTTCGGCTTGCAAGATACTCGCGGTGTGTTCGCCGAGGCGTGGCGGCGGCTGGCGCAGTTGGGCGGGTGTTTCCGAGAGTTTAGCAACTGAACCAAGCTGCGGTACATCGGCTCCACCCTCACGCGGGATGTGCTGCACCATCCTACGGGCGGCGGCCTGCGGGTGGTTGAGTGCATCAGGGATCGTGTTGATCGAGCCAACCGGAATGCCCATCGGTTGAATGAGTGCCAGCCAGTCGGCAGTCGTGCGGGTTTTGAAAACCATCTGCCACAGCGGAATCAGCTCGGCACGGTGGGCGACGCGGTTGGGGTTGGTCTGGTAGCGCGGGTCGTCCCAGAGCGCGCGCTGTCCTGCCACCTCGCACAGCCGTTTGTACTGCGAGTCGTTACCCACGCCGAGCGAGAGATAGCCGTCAGCCGTTTCGAACACTTCGTAAGGCACGATATTGGGATGCGCGTTTCCGTAACGTTGGGGGGTATCGCCGGACACGAGGTAATTCTGGGCGACATTGACCAGCCACGCTAATTGCGAGTCGAACAGCGCGACATCAATATACTGCCCCTGCCCCGTTTGGTCGCGGTAGCGCAGCGCAGCGATGATCGCTTGCGTGGCATATAAACCTGCCGTCACATCGACAATCGCGACACCGGCTTTGTGGGGCATTCCGTCCTGTGGGCCGGTGATCGACATGAGACCCCCTTCCGCTTGCAGGATGAAGTCGTAACCGGGGCGGTCGCGGTCGGGGCCGGTTTGCCCGTAGCCGGTGACGCTGCAATACACCAGCCGGGGATAGCGTTCGTGCAGCGCTTCATAATCCAATCCCATTTGAGCCATGCCGCCAACTTTGAAGTTCTCCACCAGCACATCAGCTTGCGCGATTAGCTGGTGGGCGATGTCGGTGCCGCGCGGGTGTTTCAGGTTGAGCGTCAGGCTGCGTTTGTTACGGTTGATGCTTAGAAAGTAGGCGCTTTCACCGTCCAACCACGGCGGCCCCCAGCGGCGGGTATCGTCCCCACCTTCGGGATTTTCGACCTTGATGACATCCGCACCGAGGTCAGCGAGGAGCATGGTGCAGTACGGGCCCGCGAGTACCCGCGAAAAGTCGATGACACGAATGCCGGCAAGAGCGCTGGGTGTGGGTGATGGTGTAGTGTTCATACCCTAAGCATAGCGCAGGTTGTAACTGGATCAACGGTTGAGTTGTAGGGTATCAAACGCCGTGACGTTGTGTGCAAGTGCTAACTCAACCACATAAGTGTTCTTATCTGACCTTTTGCGGCGGAAACCGTGTTCTATTTGCCAGAGTTGAGCCTGACTGAACTCAACGGCAATTGCCCGATGGGGTAAACCGGATTAGACTGCTCAATAAGGAACCTTTGTAGGAGGGCTTATGGACAGCGAAAAATCAGGCTTTCAGTCGATTGATGCATATATTGCCGCGCAACCGGAGCCGGTGCAAGAACGGCTGCAAACGCTGCGCGAAACAGTAAAAGCCGCCGCACCGCAGGCTAAAGAGAAGATTAGCTACAACATGCCGGCTTTCGAACTGCACGGCAATCTGGTGTACTTCGGCGCGGCCAAAAGCCACATCGGGTTTTACCCGACGCCCAGCGCGATTAAGGCGTTTAAGGATGACCTCGCAGCGTTCCATAGTGCGGCGGGTTCGGTACAGTTCCCGTTTGACCAACCACTGCCGCTTGACCTTATAACCAAAATGGTGAAGTTCAGGGTGGAGGAGAACTTGGCGAAAGCGGCGGCGAAATCCAAGAAGAAAAAGTAAGTTACGCGGGCGAGGGTCTGCATTTGCACAGCAGTCGCCGGAGATTGCGGTTTTCGGGGCGGCACGGTGTGAGCAAAGAGCCTGCCCGTGTGAACAGGCTCTAGGTGTCAGCAGTTAGCTGGCGGTTTCGCCAGTGATGGCGTTAGCGACTTGTTCCAACGTCCACACTGCGCTGTAGTAGCTGGAGCCGATCAAAAACGGTACTTCAAATGCCTGCCCTGCTTGTACGGCGGGGACGGCCTGCCACAATGGCTGCTCAACTCGCGCCTTATAGGTATCTTCCGCACCGTCCGAAACGATGACGGCGAGGTTATCCGCTTGCAATTCAGGCAGCACTTCCAATGATAGATCAATACCGAAATTTTCACCCGCGAGTACGCTCACTTCGTCGCCCGGTACGAATTCGCAGTCGATATACGCCCATGCTGTCACGGCAGAGGGGATATAACCATTATCGGTGATGTAACCGGGAGCCATCAGCCGGATCATATCGGGCTGCACCAGTATGAACGACAGGGTTTCACCGTCTTCGATCACCGTGCGCATCCGGTCACATTGTTCAGTCACCGCTTCTTGATACGCGCTAATGACAGCCTCGGCCTTATCCTCAGCACCGAACAAAGTGGCAATATCGCGGGTGGCCTGCTGCCAGAAGGTGAACGAGTTTTCGCGCAGCACAATCGTCGGTGCAATCGCGCTGAGCTGCTCGTAATACCCTTCGGGGTCATCGGTAATCCATGTCACGGCGATGTCCCAGACGAGGATCAGGTCAGGCTTCAATGACAGGATGCTTTCGAGGTTACCGGGGCCGCGCGGGAAAAGCTCGATGCCTTCCAACAGGGGCGTGAGTTCCGGTGACGGTTCTTCGCCTTCCACATAGGACGAGTTCGCACCTACGGGGGTAATGCCTAGCGAAATCAGGATGTCCAGCGTGGAGGCATCTGCATAAATACGCTGCGGGTTCTTGGGAATTTCCGTCGTGCCGCGCAGATGCTCTACCACCAACGTATCGCCTTTATCCTCAACAACATTCAACATGGCGGGGGAAACAACGAAAGGCGGGAAGCCGGGTACCTGATAACCAACGGCCTCGGTTGCGGTGGCTTCGGGTGTTGCTTCGGCATCCTGCGCCATCAGCGGCGATACCGTCATCAAGGCCAACCCGACTAACGCCAACGATAAAACACGTAACTTCATAGCACTAAACCTTTAATCAAGCTGATTGGATAATGTATTCCCACGTCAAATTTGTTTGTGAAAATGGGAACAGATGCCTACTCTAGCGGACTTACGGGTGTATATCCACGTAGCGAGTTAAAGGTGGGTTTTACCTGAGCAATCACCAATATTCTCGCCCGACAATTGAAATTTAAACCGCGAGTTCGATCTTATGAAAGCTGGTGTAAATTGAGATATGTGAACGAGATTGGATAACGCTGTTAATTCATGCTGCCCCGTCATTCAGAATTCAGGCCGAAAGGCGGGTAGATGGTGGGGCGTGTGTGCATCCGCACCGATCATCGGCGCTCAAAGCAGCGTGTCTCACGACTTTAGCCCCGATTGCGCTTACATCTACGTTTTCCGGCAGCCACCCGCACCCTTACTCCGGTCGCCACACTGGACTATTCGGCTCGCGTCCACCCTCGCGAACGGGTGGCTCATGCGTCACCATTCGCACGTCTGACCCATCAGGGCGCATGATGTAAATACCCGGCCCCTGCTGGGTTGATGCAAATACAATCCATTCGCCATCCGGCGACCACGCGGGATGATAATCCAATCCGATACTCTGGCTTAGGTTTGCAAAACCGCTGCCATCCGCGTTGATAATGAATACCTCGGTTCGCAAGCTGGTGCGGTCGCCCGGATCATCAAATGCGCCGACTGCGTACCCATGAAACACTAAGCGGCTGCCGTTTGGCGACCATCTCGGATGAAGTGTTGCGCCCCCTGTGTCCGTCAGTTGGCGTAAGCCGCTGCCATCCGCATGGATGAGATAAATGTCGCTCTTTTGTGTACGGTCAATAAATTCACCATCCACCGCAAACGCGATTTGTGTCCCATCCGGTGACCACTGCGGCTGCACCTCAAGGTTGATTTTCAGTCCTTCAGTAAGCTGCTTTGGATTGCTGCCATCAGCCTCCATCACCATCAATGTTGCGTCAGGATAACCTGATAAATACGCGATTTGTGTCCCATCCGGCGACCACGATGCATATTGGTCTGAAATGACGTTGTCAGTTAAAGGAACTATGTCGCCACTCGCAAGATCGATAGTATATATTTCACTGTCATCGTCTCGACTTTGAAATGCTGATATGAGTAGCTTTTTGCTATCGGGTGACCAACCCCATAGTGAACTTTTCCATTCTTGAGGGGTTAGTGCTTGAGACACATTTTCCTTAATATCATGAATATAGGTTACACGATTTTCCTCATAAGGTTGCGAGGGTGGTGTTTCCTTATTTTCAAAGGCGAATAAATTGGAATTTGGAGACCAAATTGGATTACTTTGGTCAGTATCATTTATCTGTGGAACACACGTCTCGTCACCTGTATCTAGAGTCACTGTACAAATAACATGACCCTGTTTGGCAAGATATATAAACGCGATTTGGCCGGTTGGATTGTCGACTTGAATAAACTTAGTAGTAGTGAATTGAGAAATCGAAACACTCATTGCTAACAAAATAGTTAACAGAGTTCGCATGGCATCAATGCTCCTTTTATCCGTCAACCAGTAAATTAACTTTACTGGTTGACAATGATTTGCGAGTTTCCTACCCCATAAAATACAACCGATCATTTATTACAACTGATGTTGCAATAGTACTGGGAATTTTATAGAAATGCCAATCTGAAGCTATGAAGTTGTCGTATACAGGTTCAATGTCGCTAGGAGTTACAGGTGGTCTAATGACTTCACGTTGTTTAAGATATGCTAGCTGATCTGACGTTAATTTTTCCTGAAAAACACGAGTTGCAGCAGTATAGAAGGGTCTTGGTCGAGGATCCTGCAACCAACCTGTAGCTTCAGGTGACGAGACTACACCCGTGCCATAACAAAAGTCAGCGATATAAGGAATGAGATTAGGGTATGAACGGGTGGGTGAAACTCCAATTGTGAGAGCGTGGTCAATACCATCCAAAGTACCATTTAATGGCCCCCAACCAACCACAATAAAACCATGACTGCCAATATACAGGTAATCACCGATGGCAACACTTGCCAAGTCGCCACTGAGGTCTGGATTAAACCGATTAATCATCGTATTTTCTGCCCCAGTATTTCCTATCAACGTCCCTGAATTTGGAAAGCCATTTTCAGGATCAACCCAAATGATGTCACCAATTTCATCTTTAGTTACCGTCCCGATTAAGCCACCTCCCGGAAGGGAATTAAAGTAGGCGATAATTCCGGGGTGGAATTTCCAATTTTGCGTCGCACTTTCTTGTGTGGGACAGTATCGCCATCCACGATCCGTGTAAGCACCTGTTGTGATTTGATCTGTACCTGTGCAATCCGGGGAAGCGGGATTATCACCATTATCAATAGTCATTGGCAGTCCACCATAATGGATCATTTCGGAGATGAATATAGCCGAGCCTGTATGCTGAACTTCATACTCATTGGGAGGCTCACCAGCAATGGTTACATTATGTTGAAGCACAGCTGAATAATCACGCTTGCGTCGGGGCGAATCAGGAAAATCAATATACCCGACAACAGCTCCAACGCTGTCCTCTGGAAAGTTGAGGAAGTTGTCTTGACTTAACTCAATAGCCCGTTGCGCTGCTTTCAGCCGGTTATAGTGGTAAGTTGGCACAAGCTCCCTAGTCGTCGTATCACGTATCAGCGTGAAGTTCGGATACCAAACTGGTAACGGTGTCGTCACGTTAATACCCGTAGACACATCATCAATAGGAGGATCTTCCACATCCGGTAGCGAAACCTTCAAGAGGGTCAAGGTCCCATTGGATTTATACGCTTGCCTCCCTGAAAGCGCGGTATTGTCAACGAGCGTGGAAGCCTCAACGTGTGTTGTCCCAAATTCATTCATAACCCCGCCACCATTGGTCGAAGCATCATTATTTAGAATATGAGTATGCTTTACAGTTGTTACCGCGTTGGCTGCCCAGTTCGCTACGCCACCGCCTAAATTTGCCACATTGTAAGTAATCATGCAGTGTTCAAGGTTCAATGTGCCAAAATTGGTGACACCGCCACCAACACCCCATGAGACCGTTGAAAGATTCTGATGGATTCGGGAGTTAGTCACATTCATGACACACCCATTAGCCACAGGACCATTGTAGAGCGCGCCGCCCCAATCAGCTTCATTTTCATGAAAGTAACAGTTAAGGATGTCCGTTTGACCCTTCATATTCAGGATAGCGCCGCCGTAGTTGGAGTAGTTCTCACTGAATTCACAATGGCTAACGAGCAGTTCGCCCTCGTTGAAGATTGCGCCACCCCCCGTATCCATTGCCCCCACGGTGCCACTTCGCAATTTGATATGGCTCAGTTCTAAATGTCCTGTTTGGGTGACGTAAAATAAGCGATAATTCGGATTGTCTTGGTAAAGTACTGCAAAATCAAATGGCGTATCCACATCAATCGTGACCTCAGTTGTGATGTGCGGTAAGCAGCTCTCCGTCACACCAGAACCAAAGCGTTCATCTCGCTCGAATAAGGATGAACTTAAATCATAGCTGACTGATGTCAGGACTAAGTTCACGGGTTCAGTCGCATCTTGGGCATCCCATAAGGCTTGCATCAGTTCATCAACGGTTGAAATGTTTGTCATGTCAATTTTCCTTTTAGTTTTTGACGATGACAATAGATTAGATCAAAAGTTCTTGTGAGTGGTGAGCGTTTGCTAGAGCGTTTGCTCTCTTTTTGGGTTGTTAATTGGGGTCAGGGGTGATGACGAGGCGGATACTTCGCGCTTTGTTCGGCAGCCGTGCAATTCTCCCCCATGCCTCCAAACGGTCAAGATGCCGCAAAACGGCTGAAGGTGCTAAGTAGCACGCCTCCGCAATCTCACGTTGGCTCGGGGCGATGCCCTCTTGGGCGATATAGGCTTCGATAAATGTGAAAACGCTTTCGGTGGTTTGGCTTTGCATGTGTATTGTCCTTGCCATTTATAACAAAAAACAAACACACACTATCACATTTAGAAAAAATATTCTACACTTTTCGGTTAGGATTTGGTTTCAGTCGGGTTTGAGTGTCCAAACTTTCGCCTTTTATACCCACCCACACCCTTTTCCCATCTGTCTGCCACTACAAACTTTCCGGTTAGAATTCGGTTTGTACAAATCACGCCGTAACAATCTGTAAACCGAAAAGGGTTCACAACGGTTCAAAAACACCCCGTTTTACCTGATACGACCTGTTTAACAGGCAGTCCTCCAAAGTTAGAATCACTTCTTACTGTATTTCTCTGTATTTCTTGGCGTTCTTTTCGCCTTTCTCTGGTCTATCCCTTAACTTCGAATGGCACTCGATCACCCGCATGAAACGCCATCGGTATCACATATGGCGCTGTTATTCCCGGTGGATAAATATACAGGTTCAATGACCCCGCAAAATGCGCTTTGTATTCACCCCGCACCGTCTTGTTTTCGACTTCCACACGTAATAACGGTGTATCGAGGATAAATTGCTGTCTCGGCACCTGTGGCCGAATCACTAACCCCTGCCCATCTGCTGATGGCTCAATCCCGCATACCCGCAGCAGTCCCAACAAGGCCATCGCATCTGCATTGGCGTTCATCGTCGGAAAATCGGTCATTGGTGTCATTGGACTTGACCAGGTTCCCCCCGGTAATGCATCAGACGTGCCGTTGATACCGTCTGGTGCTCCCCAAATCCCAAACCAGATGGCTGGATATTGTTGTGCATGTACCGCAAATGTGTTCCGGTTTAACGACCGCCACGCCAACCCTGCCCTACCCGCTTTGACATAACCCCACGTCAGCAGTTGGCTAACTGCCGGCCACACCATGCCGCCTTCCGATAACGCCGCCCCGATTGGTGAAGGTCTATCCAATGCTGCTTCCACCCGTTCGACAAGGTTAGCCTCATGGTTGCCTTTTTTCGCCGCTCCGCTAATCAAACCCCACACCTGTGACTCTAATGACAACTTTTCAAGCATCACTGGTTGGTTGGAAACACCTCGTAGTACTGCACGGTTGTACCAGCCCTTTGCATTCCACTGTTTCTCGACTGCCGCTTGCAGCTTTTCCACCCGTCCATCTCGCAGCATCGTCGTAATATCCGGTGCAGCCTCTTCAAGCAAATTAGCGATTAATGGCAGCACATATAACGCCATCTGTGTATTGGGTATCGACTCGCCATGTGCCTTTGAATTCTGGTAAGCCACGCCCAGCAAACCGTCATTTAGCGCTGTTTCCAGCACAATCGAATCCGACCAGTCTCCCGTTCGTACTCGAATTAGGCCGTTTTCACCAATTCCCACCATCTCAAACAGGTGTTTTAAGGCAAACCGGATATGGTCAAGTACGGTTGTGCCCTGTGCCCTGTTCGGTTTATCCGGTGGATAAAAGGGTATAGACTCCTTCAGGAAGTTGAAATTACGTGTTGCTCCCAGGTATTCAGTCATCGCCAGCAGGAAAAATAGGTCAAGATCAGACGGATTGGTATGAATATTCAAGCCGTTGCTGGTATACCCATGCCCGCAGAATGAATAAGGTATCTGCCCTGTCGTTCCGTCCGTCAACCGCATAATCAGCCGCAGCATATCCCTCGCCAATTCAGGCCGCAGATAGACCATCGGCAGGCTGAATAAGGCTTGGTCTCGTGGTGCTCCATCCGCCCCGTGCAGATATAAATAGGCTGAACCCTGCGGTATCAACTTCAACTTGTGATAAGCACTGTAAACCGAAGCCGACAGCAGGTTGTAACTGTGCCATGCCATCTCACGATGTAGTACTGGATCATCGCCAGTTTTGAAGTACACCAGCTCGCTTTCCCACGACTCTACGGTGTCCTCAAACGTGTCATTTGCCGTCAGTTCGCCCAGCATCGCCCGTCGTGCCTCTGGAAACGCGGCTCCATAGGCATAACGTAGTGTTTGCTTTTGCCCCGGTTCTAAACTGATGTCCCGCCGCAGCACCATGCAGTATGGCATCGGCTCTAAGATCGAATCCGCTGGTAACTCCCCATCTTCCTGCCGCAGTCGTACCGCATCCGGTTGTATCGCCCCGCCTGCCCCAAAAAAGCTGGCCTTGTTGATGTAATGCGCCTGTGTTTTGCCATCCAAATCCGCCAAAAATATTGGTGCTGGGTACCAGTCAATTGGTGATGGTTGATCCGGTGGTGGTGCATCTGGTGGTGGATCTTGCCGGAACTCCAATGTCGCTTCTTCTGCCCGATAATTGATGGTGTTCTGGAACTGCTTGCTGATCCCCCGCCGTTCGCCATCGTTTGCCGCCCCGAATGGTGAACCCCGCAGCCATTCTAAGCGTAACTGCTGCACATTCACGTCCCAATATTCATAGTGGCGTAATGTCACTGCTTTACTGCCGGTGTTTTCCAACGTTACATCCGCCAACACAAACGGATAATCGCCATATGGTGCATACACCCGCCGCTTGGCGCTGATATGACGGTGCTTAACTTCGGTTTCCATGTATCCCATGCCGAACCGCCGCTTGACCTCCGCCCCGCTTGGACGGTACCGGAAAGCTGTTGCCCACACCTGTTCGCCATCGTCGATATAGCCGAACCCACCTGCGTAGGCATAGGCAGTCACATTTTTATCCCGCCCCTGTGTTTTAGTTGGTTCAGATGCCGCCTTGACCAAAGGCTCATCCTGCCCCGACAGCAAACTATAGGACTTCAACAGTGGATCATTCACATCTTCGTGCAGTTCTTGCAGCCGCTGCACCGGTAATGTATTCCGTGGATTTTCTGCCGTTTTGGGTTGAATACTCTGGACAGCCGAGCTTTGTGCCGCAAATGGCTGCATTGTTTCGGTCGTCTTTGACCTGCCTAACCGTGCAACCAACCGGATGATGACCATTACCAAGCGTATAAGGCTGGACAGCAGCACACTCAATGAACTCACACTACGGTCTGAATGCCATGCTTCAAATTTATTGAGGAACACACCGCCACGGTCGCCCAAATACACTTGTACCGTACCGTCATTTGACCCCAACGCCGTCACCCAACGGTTGCCGATCTGGTGCCAATGGTCACGCCGATCCAGCTTTTCGCTGTTTGGGAATAATGCCCGTGGATCACGGTATTGGTCGAATGTGTAGTCGTAGGCTGGCAACCCTGTGTCATCCAGTGTCCACTCGCCAAATATGCCGCTGCCCTCGTTGGTTGGCTCGAAGGTCTTTGCTGGATCTGCTGTTAAACTTTCGGCAGTTATAAAATCATCGGTTGTTGTTGGTACGGGTAACTGCTGCTTCGGTTGGCGAAATTGCAACCGCAATAAGCCCTGTCGTCGCGATAAATGGTGAATATCAGCCGCCTTCATAAAGGTGCTGCGACTTCGGCGGTTTGGAGTACTCATTTGGGCTGCTCCTCAGGTGATGGCACAATCATTACCATTATGGAGTATTTGCAGAGGATACGCTAAGATTTCTGTTGTTCGCCGACAGCCGAGTATAGCGCTTAGTGAGAAATTACTGCTGCTGCCAACGACTGTGCTAAAATAGATCTATCGTATACCACTCCCAACCAAACCATGTACGATCTACCCATTTTCACGCTCAATACGGTTCTTTTCCCCGGAATGCCGCTCAAACTGCATATCTTTGAGGAACGGTATAAGTTGATGATTGGTCGTTGTTACGAGGAAGCCACGCCATTCGGTGTCGCGTTAATTAAACAAGGTCAAGAAGTGGGTGGTCGTGCTGAACCGTTTCTTATCGGCTGCACGGCTGTAATTACCGAGATGGAACCCCTGCCCGGTGGACGGATGAATATCGTCGCTGTTGGCCGAGATCGGTTTGTTGCCCACAGCTTTAAATACAATAAACCTTATCTCGTTGCCGAGGTGGAAACGCTGCCGCTTGCCAATGCTGATTCCTCACTGCTGACGGATAACGGACGTTCACTGCGCCCCTGGGTCGAACGTTACCTGCAAACCCTCGCTGAAGCCAGTGAAACCAAATTCGATATTCAGCAGCTTCCCCCCGACCCGCTACAATTGGCTTACCTCGCCTCATTTTTGTTAAATGTGCCGATTGAGCAAAAGCAAAACTTGCTCAATATCGAAAGTGCTGACGAACTCATTACCAATCTGCGCACGATTTATCGCCGTGAAGTCACCCTTTTAAATGCCATGCTCAAACCCGAAACAGGCGATGACACAGGTGTTTTTTCTGTCAATTAGTGGCTAAACGCTTTAAGTCACCCAGCTTGCCATCTTTGGTAAAGGTTGCCCATCGGTCAACTAAGAACGATTACGCCGAATAGTTAACCCCTCCGTACCGAAAATTCAAGCTCTCTCAGATCAGCTTTTGAGAGTATAAGATGCTTTTTTGTTAATGCCTTACATATATGCAAGCATTTGGAAATTTGAGCATCATTGCTTTGAGTTATAGTTCTCTGTGATGCTCTAGACCCATTTGAAGGGGTCAACACTGGTATATTGTTTTACTACAAGTTAACCTACTGGTATCTTGAAATTCATAGTGGTTAATTGAGTATTTATGGCTGATAACATTTTTACCCTTGAGCTAACGAGTATTGCTCATGGTGGCAGTGCCATCGGACGTCATGAAGGGCGTGCGATTTTTGTGCCATATGGCATCCCCGGCGAGCGTGTTCAGGTGAGGATTTTGCAAGATAAGGGGCGATTTGCGGTTGCAGAAATTGTAGAAGTTCTGGAAGAAGCCCCATACCGTGTTGAACCACTTTGTCCTTATTTTGGTCAGGGTGGTTGTGGCGGATGTCAATTTCAGGCAATTGACTACGCGAAGCAGTTAGAATTTAAACAGCAAATTGTCACCGATCAAATTGTTCGGCTCGGCGGCATTACAAATGCGCTTGTACACCCGACTATCCCCAGCCCCACACCCTATCATTACCGATCCCATGCTACATTCCATGTAACGCATAATGGCAAACTGGGCTTCGTTAGCACCAACCACCGATCCATTCTACCGATTGAAGAATGCCTGCTGCTTGCGCCTACCTTAGAAGCCGCGTTTGAGGATGCTCTAGACGATCACTTCACACCCGGCGCACGTATTCGCTTCCAAGCTGGCACCGCATCACCACCTATTGATTTTGCGATGGGTGGAATAACGGATGATGTCGCTGAGCCGCTGCCGGAACAGCCTAACCGCCACAACCCGCGCCAAAACAAGCAGCGCCCTGCCCCACGTCCTCAATTACAGGCTGATTTCGATGCTGGTTACGTCGAATACAATTTGCTCGACCGTACTTTCCGTTGTTCATCTGGTAGTTTCTTTCAAGTGAATTTGCCACAGGCTGCCAAGCTGGTGGAGTTAGTGCTTGAGCGGCTTAACCTGCACGGTAATGAGCATGTACTCGACCTATATTCGGGCGTAGGCTTATTTACAGCATTTATCGCGGCGAGTGCTGCCCATGTCAGTGGTGTCGAATCGTTTGCGCCTGCTGTTGACGATGCGGTTCACAACCTAAATGACTACACGAACATTGACCTTTATGTAGACAAGATTGAGGCCGCACTGCCTGAAATCCTTGTAGCTGTAGATGCCGCTGTGGTCGATCCGCCACGCGCAGGTATGGATGCCGCTGCATTGGATGCGCTGGTCGCTAAACAGCCGCAGCAGATTGTGTATGTATCGTGTGATCCAGCAACATTAGCGCGGGATGCCAAACGGCTTGTAGCAGCCGGTTATAAGCTGCGTGACGTGCAGCCTGTGGATATGTTCCCACAGACATCCCACATCGAATGTGTCGCTCATTTCACACGGTAGATACTACTGCTGACCTTCAACGAGTAGTTGACCAGAATGGTCAGGCTAGATATTTCGCGTTTATCACAGGCAACTTGAAATCAGCAAAGACAGGATATAATTTCCTTTAAAATATCGATTCCTTATATTCTCGTCAGGGGCTAATTGATGACCCGCTTAAAGTTTCTGGTAACGATTCTTCTGCTGATGGCCTTTTCAAGTACCGTTCTGGCACAACAAGACTGCCCTACCATCGTGCAGACTGCATTAGCAGCAGTCGATAGTGCGTGTAGTGCCACCGCACGTAATCAGGCTTGCTATGGCAACATTCGTTTGGATGTCACGCCGCGGGAAGGGAACCCAGATTTTCATTTTACGCAGGCAGGTGATATTACCGATGTCGCCAGTATAGAGCATTTGCAACTCTCGTCGTTTGACACAACGGATGAGAGTTGGGGAATTGCCTTGATGAAGCTGCAAGCCAATCTGCCGAACACACTCCCCGGCCAAAATGTGATCTTCCTGCTCTTTGGTGATGTTGAAATTGAAAATGAAGTTGCCGATGCACCCGAAGTCACTTTGACAGCAGTAAAGAATGCGAATGTGCGCGCGCAGCCGACGACAACCGGAAACAATGTTATCGGATCGTTGAAAAGTGGTCAGGAAGTCATCACTAATGGGCGGTTGGCTGATGATTCATGGGTGCGAATCAAACTCGAAGGTGATGCAGGTGGCATTGGGTGGGTCGCAACTCAGTTGATCGAGGGCGAACTCGATGGGCTGGCGGTGATCGAACCCCAAACACCCGTGCTTGGGCCGATGCAATCCTTTTACTTCAAAACAGGTACGGCAGACCGTCCCTGCGACCAAGCGCCAGACAGCGGCATTCTCGTGCAATCGCCACAAGGTGCGAGTCGCGTATCCTTTACAGCTAACGGTGTGGATATTACCCTCGGCTCGACTGTTTATATGCAGTCAGACGGCAATACTTTAACGATCAGCGTGGTTGAAGGCTCGGCAACACTTGAGGCTGCCGGTCAAACCCAGATTGTGCCGGCTGGCAGTGTCGCACAGGTGCCGCTAGGCGCAGATGGGCTGGCAGACGAGCCACCTGCCCCGGCACAGCCGTATGATGCAGCTATATTAGAAGCGCTTCCGCTCGACATGGCTATATGGGAAACAGTTACCGTCGCGCCCGCACTTTCCCCTGATGAACTCGCAGCCGCGATTGCTACTTTAAGTGGACCACAGTCAGGCACATGGTCAATGGTTTCGGCAGCAGGCGGAACGGGTAATTGTCGTTTTAATGCAGGTAATCAATCAATCAATCTGACATTCAGTGACAATGGTTCGCTGACGCTGTTTGCGCCTTCAACCGGCGCATCCATGAACCTTTCCCGTACGGGAGATAACACATACAGCGGGTCAGCCCAATATCCGGGCGAATCCACCGATATGACCTTTAACTTTACATCACCGACCACTTACACCGGGACGCTTACATTGCATGCTTCCTGTGATGGCACGACGACCATATCTGGAACATGGTCGCCTCCTTGAGATTTCCGATTCTCGAAACGCATAAGGTCACGTTGATCAAACACAACAGTTAAACACTAAGCAAAACAAAAAGCCCCTACTCGCTTGAGCAGGGGCTTTCATTTCTCAGAGTTTCGACCAGCTTACGCCAGTTCGAGTTCGCGTTCTAGCTTGATCACCGAAGGAATAGGAAAGCCGTTGAATGCTACCGCATATTCGTTGGTGTAAGCGCCGGTATCAAGGAACAACAGGCGATCACCGATATGCACTTCCGGCATTTCGAGGTCACGCGCTACGACATCACAGCTATCGCAGCTTGGGCCAGCCAGCGTGTAGCTCATCATCGGACGATCATCAGCATCCGCAGCCAGTAAACGGGTCACGGGCGGGAAGCCTTCAAAGGTTTCCATCAAACCATTGAACACACCCGCGTCCAAGTACAGCCATTCATGACCGTTACGCTTGGCCTTGCCGACCACGCTCACCACCAAACGACCGGATTCACCTACCAAACCACGTCCCGGCTCAAGAATAAGCATAGGGTTGGCATGGGGGATGTATTGGCTTACGGCATCCATCGTCAGGTCGCCAATGCCCTCAATCGTCGGGATACTCTTGTCGTGATAATTACCTGCGGGGAAACCGCCACCGATGTCCAAGAAGTGGAAGTTATGACCACAAGCTTCGGCACGCTGCCAAATTTCGCCACAGGCGCGAATAGCGTTGACATAGTTCTGAGGGCGCAAACACTGCGAACCCACATGGAACGAGAGGCCAATCGGTTCCAGCCCGTATTCCTTCGACATATCGAACAGCGCCAGCGCTTCGTCGCCGCTTACGCCGAACTTACCTGCCAATGGGAGTACGCTGCCCTGATTATCAACCGCGAGGCGCACATACACACGCATACCGGGAGCGTACTTCGCAACTTTCTCGACTTCGTAAGTCGAGTCCACAACCATCGCGTAGACACGTTCTTCTTGCATCCGCTGGATGAAAGCCGGATTCTTGATAGGATTACTGCAAATAATCTGTCTGCCTGTCGCACCAACTGAGAGCGACCGTTCCAGTTCGGCTAACGAAGCGATCTCCAGCCCACCGCCCTTTTCCACCACCAACCGCATCACATCAGGGTTGGCATTGGCTTTTACGGCATAGAATATCTGACCACCGGGGAACGAGTCCAAGAATCGGTCATAGGTCTGGCTGATTTGTTCAAAGTCGAGCACTAAAGCGGGGGTAACAAGTTCTGGGTTTTGTACAGTGGTGTCCATGCGGACAGTGTTCATCGGCTTCTACGGGTCTCCTAATCTGGTGACTACTCACGATTACTATACAAGATGAAGGGGCGGCTTGTGTGCCACCCCTTACTACTTTCTCAATTTTACAACCGAAATCGCTACACGCAAGATAAAATTTCGGTTTTTTGTTAAGACTTTAGTCGGATGTTCAATCCTTCTTCAGCATCTTACACGTAACATAATACATGATCTTGCCACAAGCAATAACCCCATTTATCGGGGTTGTTAAAATTGAATTTTATCCTCACACTTTTCACAATTCTTACGGAATATTATTCGAATTTTAATTTAAAATTATAGTATATAAGGAAGGAAATAAAATGCCAATTGCTGTATCATGGATAGTCGAGAAGCGCGTGCTATATTCGCATATGTATGGTCACATTAGCCATCAAGATTTGGTTGATCAAAAGCAAACCCTTGAACAATACGGCGCACAGAGCGAACACCTGCTGCACCTCATTAATGACGCGACGGATACCACAAGCACAGAGCTAGGGCTTCGCGATTTACAGCAAATGCAATTTGCCAATTTTGTAAATTTAGGTTGGGCGATTTATGTTACCCCGAATAAGCTCCATCGGTTTTTTGCGAGCGTCATCACCCAACTCAGCGGAAAACGCAGCCGCGAATTTTCCACATTGGACGAAGCGCTGCATTTCCTGCAGGATATTGATGACACCCTACCGCCATTGATATCCCCCATTAAAGCAATCTCTTAAGGCCGTTCCATACGGGTTTGCGTACATGCCAGCATACACGGCTGCGGCTCGGCCTTTCGCCATTTTAAGCTGCCCAGCCATAACACTAGTCGCGTCCATAGCGGCTGACGTTGTGGCTGGTTGGCTTCCAAAATGGCCCTCGTCATCCGTTCGTACTCACGTTCTTTAATCATTTCGCGGTTGCGTGCCATCCGGTTTTCAATATCACGGTAATCCATCAGGGTTTGCCCTCACCTCTTCCTATTTGATACTTGCAGTGTAGAGCAACTTCGACCCTTCGTGAACCTTTTTAGTTTTTACTAAATAGATATACAACTAGCACAAAAGTGTTATAGGATAAGCTTGTAACCCCCTTGAGAGATTAACGGTTGTGCTAACAATGGTTGTTATAACGATTGATGTAACCCCAACTGATCTGGCGAATATCCGCTTTGGCTATACGCCGCTGATGGAACTGATGAGCAGCTACCGTGTGCTGCACCGGCCCGAAAAACGCTCGATGTACTACCGTTGGGCAGAAGAAGCCGACAACGCCATCCACGGGATTGACCTGCCCTACTTGCACGCAATGTCAACCGTGCCGTTCTATATTCCTGACTTCCTGACGGCGACACCCACCACGACGATTACCGACATTGAAGTTGAACTCCAACGGCTGCGAGAGGTACCGCTTGAAGTTATCCGCAAAAATGTAACGTATGCCCTGCAAATGGCTGGCGAGTCCGAAATCCTGCGGCACTTCATGGTGTACCCCCGCGAGGCAATGGAATGCCTAATCGACGACATCCGCATCTACTGGCAGCGCACACTGGCGCATCATTGGTCGCATATGATGTCGGTACTAGATGGGGATGTGCTGTACCGCGCCCGCAGCCTCGCGCTGGACGGCACCAAGGCTGTATTTGAAAGCTTGCATCCAGAACTGCAATTGGTCAAAGACCAGCTTATTTATACAGGTTCGGAAAAGCCGGACACCATCAAGAAAAATTACAGCCTCGACGGCACCGGTGTCCAGCTTGTACCGGGGGTATTTGTGTGCAACCTCACATGGCAGATCGAACCAGAATGGCACCCGATGCTGTCGTATCAAGCACGAGGAACAGGTTTGTGGTGGATGGAAAACAAAGATGTGCCGGATGAATCGCTCGAAATTGCGTTAGGCGCGGGGCGGGCGCGGGTACTGCGGATGCTCAGCACACCGGCCAGTACGGGCGAAATCGCCTATACGCTCGAAATCACCGCAGGAGCAGCATCCCAACACCTCAGCCGGTTGCAGCAGGCTGGCCTCACTGAACCACGTCGCAGTGGCAAGCGTGTCTACTATCATCTGACACGGCGGGGCGAAAAACTGCTGGCTTTATTCGTGTAGGCAGCAGCAGCATAACAAAGCGGGTTGAGATCGATTCTCTTCCCATTAACCGTGATACTGCCTTACATACGAAATTATACGTAACTTAAGCGCAACTTTGAATTAGCTATTGATAAAGCCATGAACTGCAACAAAGAATGGATTCATCGTAATATTAGTTGTTGATCTAAAGTCATCCATGAGCGTTCACATTTTCTGGGAAGACGAAACCAAACAGATCATCCGCCAAATTTACGACATGACATGGACATGGGGCGAATATCTCGCTGCTTTCGAGAAAATTCGGCAGATTGCGAGTGAAGTCGATTGTCCAATAGGTATGGTTTCAGAGCTTGATAACATCAAGAATGTCCCGCCGAATGCCATCCTCTATGGTGCGCGCGGCATCCGCAGCTTACCCTCAAACATCATTCTCACGGTGATGGTGACGCCCTCCGGCTTAGCCCATTCACTGCTCAAGCTTATCCTGACGGCGGGGCAATTTGAGAACATCACAACGGCAAAATCGGTCGAGGATGCACACCGCTTAATCACAGCGAAAAAACAGAGGTAGGTTTTGTGGGGGTTTACCAGTGGCAAACCCCCGTAGATATATTCTCTATTCTTCCAAAGTACTGATGTCGCCTTCAGGCAAACCCTGAGCGCGGGCTTTTAACACGCGCCGCATAATCTTGCCGGAGCGGGTCTTGGGCAGCACGCTGACAAACTCAATTTTGCTCGGAACGGCGATGGGGCCAACTTCGTGCTTGATGTGTTCCTTTAGCCGGTCAACCAATTCGTCGCTGGCAGAGAACCCCTGACGCAGTAAGCAATAGGCATAGATGATGTTACCGCGTACCTCATCAGGAATGCCAATAGCAGCGGCTTCAGCTACAGCCGGATGGCTCACTAAACCAGACTCGATTTCGGCTGTGCCGAGGCGATAGCCACTGACCTTGATGACATCATCAATACGCCCAATGACGTGGAAATATCCATCTTCGTCTTTACGGGCTGAGTCACCTGCCATATACCAATTTTTGCCGCTAAAAGCACTAAAATATGTTTTGACCATCCGATCAGGATCGCCATAGATTGTGCGGAGCATTCCCGGCCACGGGTTCTTGATAACTAATTTACCCTCGACACCGGGCGCACATGAATTGCCCTGTTCATCGACCACATCGACATCAAGGCCGGGGAACGGCTTGGTGCAGCTGCCGGGTTTGAGCGCCATCGAAGGCATGGGCGTAATCATAAATCCGCCTCCCTCAGTCTGCCACCACGTATCCATGATCGGGCAGCGACCGCCACCGATGACATTGTAGTACCACTTCCACGCTTCGGGGTTGATCGGCTCACCGACCGAGCCGAGCAAACGCAGGCTGCTGAGGTTATGGCGCTTCGGCCATGCATCACCAAAGCGCATCAGGCCGCGAATGGCGGTTGGCGCCGTGTAGAGGATAGTCACACCGTATTCTTCCACCAACTTCCACCAGCGGTTGGGATACGGGAAGTTGGGCGCACCTTCGTAGATCACCTCGGTTGCCCCCAAAATTAGCGGGGCATAAACGATGTAGCTGTGTCCGGTAATCCAACCGGGGTCAGCCGCACACCAGAAGCGATCCTCGTCTTTGATGTCGAACACCCACTCCAGCGTGGTTGAGGTGTGAACCTGATAGCCGCCGTGCGTGTGCAGGATACCCTTGGGCTTGCCGGTCGTGCCGCTGGTGTAGAGGATAAACAGCGGATCTTCGGCATCCATTACTTCAGTTTCGCACACGGGGCTGGCAATCGGCAGCGCCATCAAGTCGTGATACCAGAAGTCGCGTCCCTGCTGCATCGGCACATCATGACCGGTACGCTTGACGACGATTACATGTTCCACTACTGGCGAACGGTGAACCGCTTGGTCAGCAATCTTCTTGAGTTCGACGATGCTGCCGCGCAGCCACGCACCGTCACAGGTAATCAATACTTTGCTTTGCGCGTCCTCGATACGATCAGCCAGCGCGTTTTCACTAAAACCGCCGTAGACGACACTGTGAACCGCGCCGATTTTAGCGGTTGCGAGCATGGCGATGACCAATTCAGGGATGCGCCCCATATAAATGGTGACGCGATCACCTTTTTTGACGCCCATACTGCGCAGGACGTTGGCGAACTTGTTCACTTCTTGCCACAAGCGCCAGTACGACAGGGTTTGCTTATCGCCCTTCTCGCCTTCAAAGATGATCGCCAGTTTGTTCTTGCGCCATGTTTTGACGTGGCGGTCGAGCGCGTTCAGGGTGATGTTGGTCTTGCCACCGACGAACCACTTATAAAACGGGGCATTACTGCTATCCAACACCTTATCCCATTTTTGATACCATTCCAGCGTTTGGGCACGCTGTTCCCAGAAGGCTTCAGGGTTAGCCATTGATTCCTGATAGGCTGCATCATAATCAGGAATATGGGCATTTTTAACGATCTCTTCCGAGGGGTAATACCATTCCCCACTTGAGGGGACAAAAGCCTCGTCTGCCATGAAAATATCTCCTTAGAGCAATAAGGTTATCTTTTAACGGGGCTATTATAGAGGGATGGCAGGAGATTGGCTAATGGATGGTCTGAGATAATTCCCTGCGAAAAAATGAGATTTGAGGTTCGTACTGCGGACGAGGCGTGCCTTGTCCCTACATTTAGATTTCTAAATTTGTGGGGGTTGCCGACGACACCCCCCACAAAAGATATATGTAGGGTATGTGATGATTAGATGGCCTCGAGCTTG
>JAPUDW010000079.1:20871-23712 GCA_027492915.1 Bacteroidota bacterium
TCTCGTCACGCACGAGGGCGAAAATACCGGTTTGCGTACCGCCTGCCGTGCGTTCCCATTCGGATACGCGGCTGCGGCTGAGACCGTACCACTGCGCTTCCACCGGAATCCACTTGAGTTCTACGGCGATTTGACGGGCGGCAACACCGACAATGCTACCGAAGGTCGGGTAGGCAAAATTGACGTTGGCAAGCTGTTCGGCCGGCATATCCGCGCCCATCGCGGTGGCGACGATTTGCACGACTTCAACTGCCTGTTCACCAACGACGTGCGCTCCAAGAATTTTGTGGGTATGCACATCCACAATCAACTTGAAGAAGCCAACCGTATGATCATCAATTACAGCGCGATCCATATCCGCATAGGGCACAGTTGCCACAGCGTATTCGCCCAACTTAGCCGCCTGTTCTTCGGTCAGGCCGATACCCGCGTATTCAGGGTCAGTAAAACCACCATGCGGGATCTGGGTATTCAACGGGTGAGCACTGTGACCGAGCAAGGCATGTTCGACGGCGTAACGGGCTTGATGGCTGGCGGTTTGCACCAGCATGATCTTGCCGGTGATGTCCCCTGCGGCGTAGATGTGCGGTGCGGTTGTCCGCAGCGTATCATCGACCTCGATATATGCCCCTTTTTTCTGCACGCCAGCGGCTTCGAGATTCAGTTTATCAAGGTTACCCGGCCAGCCGACAGCCGTGATGATAACCTCTGCCATACGGCTTTCACCGCGACCGTCGATGGTGTAGATCAGTTCAAGCTCGTCATCATAGCGTTCGATCTGCTGAACGGCTTGAACATTACAAATGACTTCAATATCCTGACGACGAAACTCTTTCAAAATCGCGTCGGAAATCGATACATCTTCGACATTCAGCAAGCGGGCTGATGTATTCACCAAGGTGACGCGAGTGCCGAGTGTATCGAACACGGAAGCCAATTGGCAGCCAATGGCACCCCCACCGACAATAATCACCGATTTCGGCTGGCGTTCCATGCTCCAAACATCATTATAAGTCAGGGCGTATTCACTACCAGCAAATTCCAAGCGGCGTGAATGACCACCGACGCAGAGCATGAATTTGCTACCGGTAATTTGTCGACCGTCACCGAATTGGATGAGGTGAGGCGATACAAAATGGGTATCACCGACATTTTCGAATACATCGACATCCATATTACCGAGGTGGTTGACCAACTGCTTCTTCTCGTGAAGTTGATAAACGACCTGCTGCGCGCGTTCGAGCAGGTTCGGGAAATTAACGGTTGGCAGCGTGGCATCGAGACCATAGGCGGCGAACTGCCGGGCATCACGGAAGGCGCGGGCAGCTTTCGCCAGCACCCTTACCGGAACGCAGCCATCATTCATGCCGATTCCGCCCAAGAAGTTGCGCTCGACCAACGCGACCGAGGCACCGAGTTCGCTGGCACGCAGCGCGGCTGTCACGCCTGAAGGGCCACCCCCAATAACAATCAAATCGTAGTCCATTTGTATTTCTCCCCAACGCGGCCACCCGCGTCACATCCCTATTTCTTTCATCCTTATCTTATTGGAAGCTAAGAAGGAAAGCGTGTGGCGTTCGGGGGAAAGCTACTCGGACGAAAGGCGGAGGGGGAAGAAGTGACAAGTGGCAAGTTTTAAGTTGAAAGAAAAGTCATCAGCTATCAGTCGCCAGCCTCCAGTTAAAAGCAAATACAAATCGCCAAGAAGATTTAACACAAAGGCTCAATGGCACAAAGACACAAAGGGAATAGGCTACGCACTCATAGTCGTCAATGTCAGTGCGGTTTTATGGCGGCGGCGGCGGTACCGCCATATCCCCTATTTTATGGCGGCAGGGTGCCATAAAAGTTTGAAATGTTGAAAATATTGTTAAAGTTACACTTGTGACCATGCATTTTGACGGCGAGATTACGGGAGCGATTTGCCGAATATGCGGCAAATTCTGCAAATGCGGCGCGAAGTTTTGTGACGATTCGGCGGCGGCCTCCCGTGAATTCGCGGCGAAGTTGGCGATGGGTCTGCCGCTGCCATGATTGCTGCAAAAATAGTCATCAGCCTATAGTCGCCAGTCATCAGTCAAATACAAAGACGGAATACAATTCACCACAGAGAGGTTTCGCACAAACGCCACGCCATAAGCGCGGGCTGGATGAATCCAGCCCCTACATTGCGAGTCGATGATTTGTGAGAATGCCAAGTATCGCATCCCAAAACAACCGGTAGCACCACATTAAACGGTGGATGGTAAAATTGAGCGCAGCTACCCCACCCCCAGCCCCTCCCCAAAACACAGGGAGGGGAGAAAATACCGCACAAGAAACGCTAAATTAGCCGTTTTTTGCGAAAAATATCTCTCCACCACTTAGTATGATGCTACCAACAGCCAATACCAAGTTCCATATTAGAACATTTGTATTATCAAAGTCAAGGGCATTGCGTTTGAATCTACAAACTTTAGTGTCACTCTTTTGAGCACGGTAATTGCAGGTGAAGCGTGATAGAGTGAGGGTTATTGCGAGTAATAGCGATAGGGTTGTGTATATGGATTGTCGGGCTGGCTGCGGGGCGTGCTGTATCATGCCGTCAATTTCGTCACCGATTCCGGGGATGCCGAATGGTAAGCCTGCGGGGGTGCGCTGTGTGCAGCTAACAGACGACAACCTGTGCAAACTATTTGGTATGCCGGAGCGTCCGGCGGTGTGCAACCGTCTGCGACCGAGCGCGGAGATGTGCGGTAACTCGACGGAAGAGGCGTTGATTTACTTGACCGAGTTGGAGATATTGACGCGACCAGATTGACAAGACAAAGGCAGGTTGAACCGCAGAGAAATAGAGAGAGA
>JAPUDW010000080.1 GCA_027492915.1 Bacteroidota bacterium
GTTCAGCCAGATAACGGCTGGTTTCGATGGTTGCTAACGACGTGCGGAAATCATGCGAAAACGCGGTTACGAAGTCGCGCACCAGCTTCGACCGCTCATCCTGAATCACCGAGTCAATCTGCTTATTCGCGGCCTGTTTCTGCGCGGTAATTTCCTGTGCGACACCATAGTATCGCACCAGCCGATTTTCGTCCTTATCCCAGATGGCATTACGGCTGATTCGCAACCAGCGCACTTCACCGGATTTCGTGTAGATGCGGTATTCACCACTGCCGCCCTGTCCTCTGTAGGTCTGGCGGATACTTTCTAAGTAGCGCGGTAAATCATCAGGGTGAAATAACTTGCTAAAAATATTATTGTCCGCGTCTTCTAAGCTGTAGCCAGTTATTCGCACAAAATCATCCGTCACCCAATCATTTTTTTCGGTACCGTTAGGAAGTACACGAATACTAAAAGCATAATTAGGAATAAAATCTGAAACCATTTTGAAGCGAGCCTCGCTCTCAACCAGGGAATTACGCTGCGCCTGCTCAATTTTGCTCCGGTAATATGCAAACAGGACAATCATACTGCTGAATACGACATGCAGTGGGATCGATCCGCGCAGCATATCTGAAATGGTAAACACAGGTATAATAAAAGGCAGCATCAACAACAAAAGAAGCTGTAAACTAGCCATCACGATTGTCAGGTAAATCGAATGAAAGTGGCTGGCGAATAAGATCACAACCAGCATAAAAGTGAGTGTTGTCTGGAAGGCGATTGCTGATGTGCTCAGCAGCAGTTGGGCGATGATAATCAGCATAATGTGGATGATTAGCACCAAACCAGCGATAAAAATTTGCCCGCGCCGGACAATAAAGTATGGCATTAGGATCGCACCCATACCCAGCCATGTCACCAGTAAACGAAACGGGATTTGCGTCAGATCAGGAAACAAAATGTAGCGCAGCGTCAGCACTACACCAAAAAGAATAGCTGCCAGTAAAAACAACTGTGCAAGAAAGCGGGCACGGACACGATCATCAGCATGGGTTATTACAACAACCGGTTCAGTTAAACGCTGCCACAAATTCAAAATGGGTTTAAGACGCAGGACTGTCGTTTTTTCCACACGATCACCGTAATAAAGTGGCTAATTCCTTCATTTTACCGTGTTCTAGTATAGTCGAATAGCCATTTAAACAAAAAAGGGTATTAGAGTTCATGAGTCAGCATGTTTGGCCGGTATTCGGGCACGAATGGGCCGTTGAACATTTACAAAAGAGTATCGCCAACCAGCGCATCCGCCATGCCTATCTGATTGTTGGGCCGGATTCAGTCGGCAAAGAAACGCTGGCACGCGCACTGGCGATGACCTTGAACTGCACCAACAGCGATGAACAAGCACGACCATGTGGGCAGTGCAGCTCATGCAAGCGAATCGCCAGCGGTAACCATCCCGACATGATCTATTCGGAATTAGATGGAACGACAGGCGCACTGAAGATTGAAGAAATTCGTTCTGTCACCAGCAAAATCGCGCTCAAACCCTACGAAGCCCGCTACCGCATCGCCATTCTGCGCGACTTTGACCATGCCCGCCCACAGGCACAAGATGCGCTGCTCAAAACGTTGGAAGAACCGCCACCGCAAGCGCTGCTCATTCTCCTTGCCCCTTCAACCGAGTCACTCCTTCCCACTATTACCAGCCGCAGTCAGGTGATACATCTGCGTCCATTGGCAGCCGAAACGATCTACCATGTATTGGCACAGCACTACGGCTTATCGCACGAACAAGCCGACTTACTTGCACGCTTGAGCGGAGGGCGTATGGGTTGGGCGCTGCAAGCGATGACCGAACCCGCCATGTTGGAACAACGCACGGCAGCAATTGACCTACTGGAAAATTTGATCCCGATGACCCGCGCCCAGCGTTTTGAAATCGCCGAGGATTTGAGTAAAGATAAACTCGGCTTGTACCCGCTACTGGAACTCTGGCAAAGCTACTGGCGCGACGTACTGCTGGTGTGCGAAGGTATTAATGACCGTCCAGCGAACATTGACCGGCGTGCCACATTAGAAAAAATCGCCGTTAACACATCGACAGAAGCCGTGTTAACCGCCTTGCAAGCGACGAGAACCTTATTGAATAACCTCAGCACCAACCTCAATCTGCGTCTAGCATTAGAGGTTATGTTTCTCGACTATCCCGGATTACCGAATAAAGGTTAATATGACACAATCAGCAAGCAAAACTGGAACTAATCAAAAACGCTGAATCATTGAAAAGAACTTTTCATTTAAACACAATCAAAATCTATTATTACGCCCTTTCAAACGTATGTTATACTACCTGTGCTTTCCAAAAAGCGGGAAAATGTCCGCATGAGTGAATTAACCGAGCTAATGCTCTTACAGCGTGTACAGCATGGAGATGAGGATGCACTCATTAGTCTCCATACGCAGTACGCCAATCTGGTTTTTTCGGTGGCCTATCGTGTGTTAAACGATCAGATGGGTGCTGAAGAAGTAACACAGGACACCTTCATGCGCCTGTGGAACAAATCGTACACCTACGACCCCGAAAAAGGCCGCTTCACAACATGGTTGTTGACCGTCACACGGCGGCTGGCAATTGATGTACTGCGTTTGCGTCAGCGGCGCGAACCCAAAGCCGGCATGATGTTTATGGATGAAGACCCCGGCCTCTGGGAAAATATTCTCTCGGTGGACGGTGGCAGTGACCTACGCCGCAACTTGAAATCGGTTTTGGCACAACTACCATCTGACCAAAGCGAACTGATTGAATTGGTTTACTTCTACGGCATGTCTCATAACGATATTGCCGAAACACTGAGCATCCCGCTAGGAACCGTTAAGACGCGCATCCGTTTAGGGATGCAAAAATTAAGATTGGCTTGGGTTGGTGACGAAACCATAGATCCAAACAAGTAGAATTAACCGTAATGTTTGTTATGACTGTGAAATGTCAATTGTTCTAAGGTAACGTCAAAATAGCGTGCGACCAGTAAGGCGCACACATTGAAGTAAAGATGATGGACAGAAGCGAATTACTCGATCTCATTCCTGCATACGCACTTGATGCCCTAGACCCCGAAGAAAAACTTCAGGTCGAAGCGTTGCTGCGTACTGATGCGGAAGCCCAAAAACTCTTGGCTGAATATCAGGACATCACCTCGAACCTGATATTGGCGACACCTGCACGCCGCGCCCCTGCCCATCTGGAAGGCGATTTGCGTAAGCGGTTGGCTGCCAGCCGCCCTACACAGGCTGCGCCAACGCCTGCACCCGTACACGCAGCACCCGAACCGCCGGTAACGATTTTACCGACTCGGCGACTTACCAATATCTGGCTGCCACTGATTACTGCGGCTGCGGTCATCGCGATTGTGTTTGGGGCGGTCACGCTCCTGAATCGCAATCCGGCAGAACGTCTCTATAATCAGATTGTGGCCATGTCAGACCATCTAACCATGCCTATTCCCTCACCGGATGGCACGACACCCGATGGAGACATGGTGGCAACTGCCGATGGGCAGCAAGCAGTTTTACGGATGACGCGCCTGCCTGAACTCAATAGTGACAGCACCTTCCAACTGTGGTTGATCGACGGTAATGGTGCGCACAGCGGCGGCTTGTTCCCTTCTACGGGTGCTAGCTCAACCTATTATGTAATCGTCCCGCTGACGAAAGGCGTATTCGACTACAACGCCTTTGGTGTATCGGTCGAGCCAGAAGGCGGCAGCCCATCACCAGACGGCCCCTCAACAACCCCGATTGTGGTTATCAGCACAACCTAATCGATTTAAGCTCTCAAACAAGCCCATCACGTAGCATGGGCTTTTTGTTTTCCTATTTCAAGTTAGCTTACTAGGTTGTGGCTTCAGTCTCAATCAGTTCGAGCAGTGTCTTTTCTTCCGGCTGCAAACCGTAAGGCGACTTACCCGCGCGGTAACGCTTGTACATACGAAGCAAACGCCCTTCGCTGTGGGCTTTGATGATGAGAGGGTGAATATAATACTTGATCGACACCGCCTGCGTATTCCCTAATGACTCGGCAACGTGCTTGACACATGCGCGGGATGCTTTGGCAGTATCTTCTTCGGTGCAGTTTTCACACAAATATTTGATAGCAATCGCCGAGCCGCCCCATGTACGGAAAACCTTTGCCGTAAAAGGCTCACCTGTGATTTCTTCTAAATAAGCATTCACATCTGCCGAGCCGACTGAATGATGCTCGCCATTTTCATCATAATATTGGAACAAGTCGTAACCTGGAATATCGCGGCACTGCTTGACGATACCCGCCAGCCGTTTATCCGTCAGTTCGACCATATGCTCTTTACCGCTTTTGCCGACGAACTCAAAAGCAACTTTAGCACCTTGAACGTCGGCGTGTTTGTCGCGTAGCGTGGTTAGTCCATACGAATCGTTGCTCACAGCATATTCGTAATTCCCAACACGGATCAATGTCGTTTCCAATAAGCGGACGATAGCGGCCAACACACGCTGGCGCGACAGGCTGCGTTCGCGCAGGTGTTTATCCGTCACTTCGCGAATATGGGGTAAAGCACGACCAAACTTCAGCAAATGCCCGAACTTTTCCTCGCCGCTCATCTTGTTCCACTTGGGATGGTAACGGTACTGCTTACGTCCGCGTTCGTCGCGTCCGGTGGCGAGAATATGCCCGTTCTTATAAGGGCTTATCCACACCTCTTTCCACGCGGGCGGTATGACGATAGCCTCAATCCATTCGCGGGTTTCCTTGTCGTGGATAACCTCACCTTTGGTATTCAGGTAAGTAAAGCTGGTGCCCTTCTTCTTGCGGGTTAACCCCGGCTTGTCCGTCGCAATATAACGTAAACGTGCTTGTTTGAGGTCGGTATCCATTGGTTACTCATTCATAACAATAAATCCATAGAAGTTTTATTACTGTACTGCGGCTGGTATCGGATTGAATGAGATGAGTAGGCGTGTTCGAATAGGATAAGTGGCTTACACGGTTTGCAAATAAACGATGCAAATTTATACTGAGGGGCACGACCGCCGAAAGGGATAATGCGCATGTTACCGAATAACCACGCCCAGACTTTCGCCAACGCACCTATAGCTGATTTACTCAGTATTTTGCTGCGCCAACTCAAGCGTCCTCTGGGTACAAAAGGTTTTAAGCTGACCGATACGGAAGCCAACCGCCTTGCCAGCGAACGAGTTGCTGGCAAAACCCCACAGCGCACCATCGAGTTAGTCACAGCGCTCGAAGGTGTCTTAGAAGAAAGCCTGAAGGTACTCACAGAAATGGGGCTAACCTTCCAAACATCGCTTACTGCCGATTTGAGCAAGCTGGGTGGGTGGGAAACCACGGCTGAATTTTTGGAACTCGCCAACGAAAAAGGTAACGCCGAGCTGCGGATCACCCTCGCCGCCGCGCTGGATATGGCGTTCGTCGGTGATGCCCGTTACACGCCCTATCTACTATTTTTAGCGGGTAATGACTACGGCGATGAAACGGTTATCGCTCAGCGTATCTTGAGCTTTGTGACCGGCATTAAGCCCGTTGCCCCTGATTGGCTCTCGCAGGTTAGCTCATGGCTTGACGACAGCGCGTGAATAGCGTCTAATTGTGACATTCTTACCCATTAACAAACCCTAACCCGACTTTTCTGGAGTAAATCCTATGTCCGAACCTGTAGTTATTACCCAGCGCGAAGATGTTCTTATTTTTGACGACATCCGGCATTTGATTGCTACTTATCCGCCATTAGCCAATGACCGCCCTGCCATCCATGTCAGTGTGAACGATGGTGTCGTGACCGTCAGTGGTCATGTGATGACCACTAACACACGCCGCTTCTTCCTCAGCCGTCTGACGAGCGTTGAAGGTGTCAAGGCGATTGACGCCGACGAGTTGTACGACGACACCTCTATCCGTTTGGAAATCAGCCGACTGATCTCCGCTGGCGTACAGGCCAATATCCGGCACGGGGTTGTCATCCTTTCTGGCGAACCACCGCAAGACATCGAAGGGTTAGCGGGGCAAATATTAGCCCTGCGCGGCGTGGAAAAGGTTGTTAGTGGCTTCGGCGGATAACTAACAACCCTGATGCACCTCCCTAAGACTGTTTAATCATGCGTATTCTGTTTGTCGCCGCCCTCCACCACCCCGAAGTTTTGCAGGCTGCTATCGCCGCGACCCCGCCGGGGCAGCAGCCACCGCTTTTCCCTACCAGCGCCGCGCAGCACTTCTGGGAAAAAGCACTCAAAAAACGTGGGCATGTGGTCGATGTGTTTTACCGCAACCTGCCAGCATGGGGCGGCGAACTCAAATCCCAGCGCTACACCAATCGCTGGACTCCCGCGCGGATTGCAACTGCGGTCGCGCACCGCATCCCGCCGGAGTTCAACCCCGACTATCGCCTTCGCAATCAACGCTTAATCGACAAAGCCCGTGCATTCCAGCCGGATTGGTTGTGGATGACAGGTGATAACACCGTCATCACTGCCAGCACCCTAGCGCAAATCAAAGCTGAAACCGGTTGCAAAGTTATCTACGCCACAGGCACATCACCAATTGTGTTTTCGCGTCCGGTCGAACGCAAATCAGCACGCTTATATGACCTCGTGATCGTGAATGATTATTACCACGGCATCCAGTGGTTAGAGTTGGGCGCGAAACACATGGATTGTATGCCAATGGTCGCCTGTGATCCCGAATTTCACCACCCATATACGTTAACGGATGAACAGCGCAAAGCCTTCACCTGCGACATCGCTTTTGTCGGCACCCTCATCCCCGACAACCTATACAGTCAGCGCATTCAAGCACTTGAAGCTCTGCGCGATTTTGATCTCGGCGTATGGAGCGTTCATGAGGTTCCGGCATCGCTGCGACCGTTTGCGCGGGGTGGTGCGCTCGGTGAGGATATGCTTGAGGTGTTATCTGCCGCAAAAATGACCGTAAATACCCACGGTGACTTTATGCGCTACGGCGGTAACATGCGCTTATTCGAAGCGGCAGCCGTCGGTGTATTCCAACTAGCGGATCATTTGCCAGCTACAGCTCGCTGGTTCACGGAAGGCGAAACCATCGTCACCTATCAAGACTGGGATGATCTGCGCACAAAAACTCGCTATTATCTCGACCATGATAGCGAGCGCGAACGGATTGTCCAACGCGCCCGTGAGCATGTCTACGCTCACCATACCTACACACAGCGGGTCGAGCGTTTGGAATCCTTAGTACAAAACATATGATTCGTCAGCCCAGAAATAAAGCCCACTATGCCTGATGTTTCCATTGTGATTGTCAACTACAATACCCGCGAACCGCTGCGCCGCTGCCTTGAGTCGATTCGCTCTCAGCGCGGCAGCTTGGATATACAGGTTATTGTGGTAGATAACGCCTCTAAAGATGAAAGTGCGGCGATGATCCAGCAAGACTTCCCTGAAGTTATGCTGATTGAACCGGGGCGCAACACATGGTTTAGCGGCGGTAACAACCTCGGCTTCGCGCAGGCACAAGCGAATGTCATTTATATCTTGAATGCCGATACCCGTCTGCAACCGGATGGGCTGCAAACCATGCTTGCCTATCTGAAAGCACATCCCAATGTTGGCGCAGTCACCTGTCGTATGGAGTACCCCAAAGGCGGCCTACAACAAACCTGTTCGCGTGTGCCGCAGTATGTTGATCTAGTGCTGGGCTACACATTCCTCGGCGTACTGTTGCAAGGCTGGCGTAACCGTCGGCGGCATGTCATGTGGTATACGGGCTGGGAACGAAATAGCACCCGCTCAATTGAAGTCGGCCCCGGCTCGAATCTGTTGTGTCGGCGCGATGTTATTCAACGCATTAAGGGCTTCGACGAACGGCTAAAGCTGTACTTCACCGAAGATGACCTGTGCAAACAAATCTTGGACGCGGGTTACGAACTGCACTTCGTCGAGGGGGCGCTGCTCTTACACGAAGAACGTGCCAGTACCAGCCAGGTATGGCGTTTAGCCTCGTACATCTACTTCGAGGATTTGCTGACGTTCACTCGTAAATACTATGGTGCTGCTCAAGCCGTATTTTTGCGGGCGCTCATCGTGCCAACGCGCCTCGTCATGAACATCGCACAGCGGTGGCGCGGCGAACGTGCCAGTTTATAATCAGATGGTTTTAAGGACAACAAGAAAGTCTGCGATATTGTTTAAAACACATTTACAAAGATCATGATCAATAATCAACCTAAATACCATCTTGAGCAAGTATTTAATCCGGCGAAAGCCCACCCTTATGATGCCCACAGTATACTGATGCGGTTGGTTCCGCGCGGTTCTAAAGTGCTGGAACTAGGCTGTGCATCCGGTTATTTGTCGGGCTATATGGAACAAGAATTGGGATGTCGTGTCACAGGTTTGGAAGCTGACCCTGCCGCGACCGCGATAGCCACCACACGCTGCACAGAAGTCTACACAGCGGACTTAGATGCGCCGAACGCGCTAGATGTTGCCAGAGCAAATGCACCCTATGATGTACTGTTCGCCGCTGCCGTTTTAGAACACCTCAAACAGGCCGAAACAATTCTACAAACAGCCCACAGTCTATTGAAACCGGGGGCAACCCTCATCGTATCGCTGCCCAATATCGCCCATTGGAGCATACGCCTGCGGCTCTTGCGGGGGCGGTTTGATTATGAAGATTATGGCGTGATGGACAAAACCCATGTGCGTTTATATACGCTGAAGACCGGACGGGCGCTGATTGAACAAGCTGGCTACCGCGTTGAAAACGTACAGGTTGCTGGCAGTGGCATCCAGAATGTCCTCAACCGAACCTTGGGGCAACGCGCGCCGCTCATTCTACCAAATCTATTAGGTTACGAACTCATTTACGTGGCACGCAAGCCCTGAATAGGCGTTCAGGCTGGTAACGAGGCGTCATAATTTGTAGACTTATCTTTTCGTCACAGTGCAAAGTCGACTACGATGACCAATCAGCCTGAATACGGCCCCCGTTACAACAGCACCCGTCAAGCATGGGAAAACATCTGGGATACAGCCTCGGTCGAGCGCGAGCTTGTGGAGATCGAGTATTCCCGAACTCAGAAAACCTTACACACTTATCTAGCTTATCTGGATAAAAATGGCATCCACCTCGAAGCTGGAAGTGGCCTAAGTGCCGTAGTCATCACGCTGCGGAAGCTAGGCTACAACGTGGTCGGCTTAGACTATGCCGAAAAAGCACTGCACACTTCACATGCCTATGACCGAACGCTGCCATTACTGGTTGGCGATGTTCATGCCCTACCGCACGCCAGCAATTCCCTCGACAGCTACCTGTCATTCGGGGTGCTGGAACATTTCGAACATGGCATGTCACCCGCGCTGGCAGAAGCCTTTCGCATCCTCAAACCGGGCGGTATTCTGGTGCTGACCATTCCCTACCCCAACGTTGTGAACCGCTATGTGGCGTGGCGGCGCAAAATGAGTGGTGTTACCGTGTTGAACGATGACGACTTCTTCGAAAGCACCTATACTCGCGACGCACTGGTTACGAACGTTACCAAAGTCGGCTTCAAACTCGAAACGGTGCAGCCCACCAGCCACTCGTATACGCTGTGGGGCATCGGCGGCCCCTTCCGCGGAACCGGTTATTACCAGACGAGCGCCCTCGCCGAATCTTTAGGCGGCGTGTTGAGCCGTGTGCTGCCGTGGGCATTTAATTTCTCCACATTACTCGTCGCTCGTAAACCCTAGCCTTACTCGTCGTCGCTAACCACTTCAACCGCGATACCCGCCTGTGTGAACGGTTCCGTTTCGGCCTGTGAAATACCCGGTGTAGTGATAATACGGGCGATGTCTCGCACAGCAGCATACGTATACGGCGCAATTTTGCCCCACTTGCTGGCATCCACTGTAATGATTTTGGTGATGCATTTGGTCATCATGGCGCGTTTCATTTCGGCTTCGTCAGGGCCGATTTCAGTAATACCTGCCGTGAAGGTTACCCCCTGCGCACTGAAAAAACCCACGTTCAAATTAATGTCGGGCAGCGAGGATGGATTACCCACCAGAGAAATCGAGTCACGGCGCAGCATACCACCCGGCAGCAGTACGCGGATACGCGGCGAGTCTAAAAATTGTTGGGCAATCACGAGACTGTTGGTCACAATCGTTAAGCCATCATACCTTTTGAGGTAAGGAATCATGGCGAAGGTCGTTGTGCTGGAATCCAGCGCTATCCCATAGCCGTCCTTCACAAATGACGCAGCGGCACGCCCGATATTATCCTTGGCACCTTTATGCTTGCGGCGGCGAATATCGAAGGAAAGTTCCGCAGCAGTCGTGCTGGGTGTACGCAGCATCGCGCCGCCATAGGTGCGCTCAAGGATACCCTCGTCCTCCAGCGCCCGTAAGTCCTGCCGGATGGTCACTTCACTCACGCCGAGCTTGTCACTCAATGACTTAACACTGACCCGACCATCCCGCCGTAAATCATCCAAAATAAGCTGCCGACGTTCTTGCAAAAAAAGATTATTCATCATGAGATTTGACACTACTTTTGGGTAACGTTAAACTGAAAGTGAACGAAAATAAATGTAACTTTCTCTATTCTACAGAATTTTTATATGAAAGGACAAGTTTCATGGATTTTAAAGCCGATTATGATCGTCTCGCAGATAAATTAGCCTCAAAAGGAATATCAGTTGAGGATGTAAAAGCTAAACTGAAAGCCCAGCACATCGAAACACCCTCATGGGGGTACGGCAATGGCGGTACCCGCTTCAAAGTGTTCGCCGCAGAAGGTGCAGCGCGAAATATTTATGAAAAGATTGATGATGCGGCTTATATCCATAGCTTAAGTGGTGTTTCACCCTCAATCGCCATCCACATCCCGTGGGACAAAGTTGACGATTACGACGCGCTCGGTCAGTATGCCAAAGAAAAAGGGATCGCCATCGGTGCGGTAAACCCCAACTTCTTCCAAGATGACCAGTACAAGCTGGGCAGCCTGACCAATCCCTCACCCGCTATCCGCGAAGAAGCGATGGGTCACATGATCGAATGCTGCGAAATTATGGACAAAACCGGCAGCAAGCTGCTCAGCCTGTGGTTCGCCGACGGCACCAACTACGCCGGTCAAGACAGCATCCGTGAACGTAAACACAGGTTAGAGCAAGGCTTGATGGAGACAACGAAATATCTGCCTGTAGACAGCCGCATGTTGATCGAGTACAAATTTTTCGAACCGGCTTTTTACCATACCGATTTAGCCGATTGGGGCATGGCTTATGCGATGGCGCTCAAGTGTGGCGCACAGGCGCAGGTATTGGTGGACACAGGGCACCATGCGCAGGGTACAAATATTGCCCACATTGTTTCATTCCTGCTGGACGAACGACGTTTAGGTGGCTTCCACTTCAACGCGCGCCGCTATGCCGATGATGATTTGATTGTGGGCACGAATAACCCGTATGAGTTGTTCGAGATTTATTCTGAGTTGGTACAGGCCGGTGAAAGAGCAAATGATGTGGCCTACATGATCGACCAGAGCCACAACATCGAACCGAAGTTGGAGGCCATGTTATTAAGCGTGCTCAACTGCCAAACCGCTTTAGCACGGGCGCTAATTGTGGATTATAAGAAGCTGGGTAATTTGCAACTCGCAGGTGATGTTTTGGGGGCACAGCAGGTGATGGTAGATGCTTTCGACACCGATATTCGCCCACTGCTGATGCAAGTACGCACCGAAAAAGGGCTTGCGCCTGACCCAATTGCGGCCTACCGCGCTGGCGAGTACGTGAAGAAGGTCGCCAAAGATCGCGGTATCAATCTCTCGACCGGCAGCGCTCTTCAATAGAAACTTGACATAAAAATACCCGGATAACCTAATGTTAAGTTATCCGGGTGCCTTTGCACTTAATTCAAAACGGAGGATAGCGCCTTCGCCAATGTCGCCTGTTCAATCGGCTTCGGTATATAAGCGTCGAATCCGGCACTCAACGCCTTTTCCCGCAGTTCAGGGGTATGAAAGGCCGTCATCGCAATAGTCGGTAATGCCGAACCGACTTGTGACCTCACCTGTTCCAGCAGTTGAAACCCGTCCATACCGGGTAGCGCCAGATCAATCATGATCGCGCTAAAGTTATCTCGTCCGTCGTTAATCTGCTCAAGCGCGGCTTCGGCATCCGCCACCAAAGTCGTCTTGAACTTTTGTGTCTTAAGCATCCAGTCAATGACGGCAGCGCCATCACTTTCATCTTCCACAACCAGTATCCAATGTTCTTGTGACATTTCCATCACTTTCTATAATTTAGGCTTGTGCCATATCCCGCAGCGTATCATACTGCGGCTTCAGTTGATCCGTATATTCGGGGATTTCGACCAGCAGCCCCAACAACTGCATCATGAATTTAGCAGGATCTAGCGGTTTCGTCAGATAATTGATGAAACCAGCCGCCAGCGCCTTTTCACGGTCGCCGTGCATAGCATGTGCCGTTAACGCGATGACCGGAATGGTCGAGGTACGGCGGTCTTCATTCATCACTTTGATAAATTCCCAACCATCCATCACCGGCATCGAGATATCCGACAGGACAAAATGAGGGCGGCGGCGATTAACTAGATCCAGTCCTTCCTGCCCGTTTTCGGCGACATATACCGTTGCACCGGCTTTTTCAAGCATCATGCGGGCGACCATTTGGCTGTCATGGTCATCCTCAACAACAACCACGCTCCATCCTAGGAGCATTTTGGGGATTACGATTTTAGGCATATTAGACTGTAGGTTCCGTTTCAACTTTCGGTGATTAGTCCGCGTTTTAATGTGCGGATTGGGTATACAATGGTAAGGTAACGATGAACGTACTGCCTTCACCAACTTTACTTTCCAACCGGATGCTGCCGCCCATCAGCAGGCAGAGCTTCTGCACAATGGACAAGCCTAAGCCTGCACCACCATGCTTACGGGCAGACGTGCCATCCACCTGACGAAACTCATCGAAAATGACATGCTGCCATGTTTCGGGGATACCGGAACCGGTGTCAGATACGGTGAACGTCCATGTTTTGTCATCGACCCGCTTCGTACTGAGCTTGATCGAGCCTTTTTCCGTGAACTTGAAGGCGTTTGTCAGCAGGTTATTGGCGATCTGCGTCAGGCGATCAGGATCATGGGTGATTTCAAGCGGCAGGCTTGAATCCAGTTCGAGTTTGAAATCCAAGTTTTTGTCGCGCGCTTGTTTTTGGAAATCGGTGTGCCAACCCTTAATGAGTTCGTGCAGCGCAACCCTAACCGATAGAATTTCGAGGCGTTTAGCATTGATGCGCGAGATGTCCAGAATGTCGTTAATGAGACTAAGCTGGCGCAAGGCATTCACCCGAATACGCTCGAAAAGGTGCTCGATTTCTTCGGGGTAATCTTCTGCCAAACCCATGCCGGAAAACCCGATGATAGCATTCAACGGCGTACGCAGTTCATGCGACATGGTCGCTAAGAACTGATCTTTAAAGAGCATCGCCGATTGCAAGTCGGCCACCAAGTTTTCCAGTTCTCGCCGCTTTTGAGCATCTTTGTCGTTTATGGCCTGCCGGATCGTTTCCAGCATAAAGTTAACCATGATGATCAACTTCTGAACCGCCTTGTCACTCGATCCATGCTTGACCACAAAATCAAAATCGCCCGTAATCGAGGCGGCTAACTGGTCAGCAACATCATCGACCGCTTGAGACAATGGCTGTTCGAGGTCGCTGTTATCCAATTGCTTAGTTATATCCAAAGAGATTTCTACCATCGTTTCTTTCCGAACTCACTAAGTTACTTTGTGTACTGAACGTGGATTTCGCACTCGTGATGCCCCTGCTTCATGCAGCGAGGCTCGTTAATGCTCAACTGTTCGTTGAAGTGTTCACCCACCCACGTCGCAAGGCTGCGATAAAATGTACACATATGGTTGACCGAAACATAGTGCATGATAATCTTGTCACCCTGTTCTTCCAGCATGAACTTGTTGTTCACAATCTTTTGCGCGTCATGGTCAGCCAATGAGTGACTGATGGCGTTATGGATCTTTGGCTGGCGGGTAATCATGTCGCGGGCGCCTGTGCAGCCCTTCACAAAACCGGGGAACTGGTTCACCAACGCGTCGCCGCAGAAGTAACCGAAATCCCATTCAAACTCTTCGCGGTCGATACCCACCATATTGACAGCTTTATGGTACAGTTCTTCCCAGTCAGAATCCGAATAGTAGGTATCGATGCGGAATTGGTGGTCGCCGGGTACAACCGGATGTGCCACCAATTCTTGCAACATGGATTCCCCGTACTTTTGCTTAACATAATCCAGTAGAAGTGAATTAATCACACCTATCATCGACATACTCCCTATACTGTAGAATAAATTGATATAATTACGAGTATAGGGGGTAAATTACGTTTCTTTACATAAGAAATTTATGAATTCTGGATTCTTCGGAATGAAGCGCACCGTTTACGCCTGAGTCAAACCCTCAACCAATTCGGGTGTAATTTCGTCCATATGGCTGATCGTATGGTTGGCTAACGCGATCACTTCCGGCGCAAGGTCAAAGCCTTCGCTGGGCGCTGCAATCACTAGCATCCCCGCATTATGCAAAGCCCGCACACCGTTCGCAGAGTCTTCGATCCCTGCTGCACGTTCTGGTATCACATCCAGCAAGCGCAGCGCTTCGAGGTAAATATCAGGGGCGGGTTTACCATTGAGAATATCGTCCCCATAAACCCGTGTTTCGAGGTATTCATCCAAACCCGTGTGTTTCATAGCGTAATCAATGACCGAGGTCGGCGAGCCGGAAGCCAGCGCCACTTTATAACGGCTTGACATCCGCCGAACAGCCTCAACCGCGCCAGCACGAATGGGTAAGTGGTCTTCATACTGCGCGAGGACACGACGGATCACATCGCTAATGACATCATCGAGTTCCCAATCCACACCGAGGCGATCTTTCATGACCTGCGCCCATTCGGTGGTATTGCGTCCCATCGTGGCTCGTTGGTCATCCATCGTCCACGTTTTGCCGATGTCGAGCGAGAAGTTTTCGCGTGCGATCTTCCAATAACCCTCGGAATCCATCAGCACGCCTTCCATATCGAATACAACCGCTTCAATTGGCATGGTTACATCCGCCTTTCTTAAGTGTTGATATTCGAAACCAATTAGAACATTTGCCCTTGCAAAGTCTAATTCAAAAAGTATATCCTGATCGTACTCACAATGCGATTAACCATTCATAACCTTTTTTGCAGGATGCCAGCTTATGTCTCCCACCATCATCACTCCCACCCTCTTACGATACCTGACAACCTGTGAACGACGTGTTTGGCTCGATGCCTATGGTGACGCGGGAGAACAACTGCCCACGACCCCGATTGGCGCACTCTACGGTAACGCTCATGAAGCACATATTCAAAAGGTAGCAACGCCCCAAGCCGAGACAATGCCCGTCCAGACGTGGGATGAAGGTGTAGCGCTGACCCACGACCTGATGGCCTCTGGAACAAGCGTTATCATCGGCGCGTATATTGAGCAGCGCTACACGTTGGAAAATGGCGCAGAGGTGAGCTTGCGCGGGCGAGTTGACCGCCTAACCCTGAACGCGGAAACCGGCTATTACGAACCGGTGGAGATCAAGCAGTATATCGACCTTGGCAAAGGGGACGAGATTCAACTGGATTTCTACCTGACGATTCTTGAGCATTCCCAACAGGCCAAACTGCGTGGTTACTTCTGGCTGGGGGATGATGCGCAGGGCAAACCACGCTACGTCCTACAACAAGTTCTCAATCCGGCGCGGCTGCAACTGGCGCTGCGGCGGGCGTATATTGTGCTGCGGCAGGAGGATGCACCCGCAGTCAATCTCGTGACGCATTGTAAAGAATGCCCGTGGCACACGGCTTGCACGCAGGTCGCGCGGGCGAACCTTGACCTCTCGCTGCTGCCCCGCTTGACCAGCCAAACGCGCAAGCAGTTGCAGCGTGGGGGCATTAACACCCTCCAAGAGTTAGCCGCCCTTTCGGTTGAAGAATTACAGCGCTTTAAGGGCATCAAAAAGACAGCGGCCTCACACCTCGCCAACGCCCGTGCCTATGTCGAAGATCGTCCGGTCTGGGTAAGCCAAATGCCGGACTTGCTGCACGGGGGTGGCTGGATGTTTGACCTTGAAACGGCAGCGCTGCCGGGAGGTGATGGGATGCCGTGGTCACTGGGTTGGTCGGATGAACAAGGCACGAGCCAAATCGCGATTGTCGCACCGGGGCAGCCACACCAGCGCGTTCATCTGCCACCCATCGGCGAACTGATTACGGTGAAGGACAAAGACGAGGCGTGGGAAGTCTTTTACGAAAGCGTGGGGGCAAATGATAAGCCGATTTACCACTGGTCAGGCTTTGACGCGGGGGTGATGAAAGCGACCGCGCCAGATTTCGTCAAACAGGCACTGCTGTGGCGGATGCACGACCTACACAATACCTTCGTCAACACCGTGCGCCTACCGCTGCGCAGTTACTCGATTAAGAAAGTCGCGGCTTACTTCGGATTCCACTATTCCGGTTATGAAGAATGGTGGGCTGCGGAAACCGATTACCGGCGCTGGTTGGTTTCGGGTGAAGTCGAGCATATCACCCGCGCCTGTGGTTATCAGCGCGACGATGTGCTGGCACTGGCAATCATCTGGAAGTGGCTGATCGAGAACCACCACCTACAGGCAAACGAATAAGCTTTAAGGCGCAGGTGTCGCCTCGCCTGCGCCAAGCGTAATCACATCCAGCGCGAAAGGCAAAAAGGGCTTGGATGTCGTGACAGCCAGCGAGAATTGATCCCAATTGGTAACATACAGTTTATCCGGCGCGGCGTAATCCACATCGCTTGGCCCACGGAATAAACCCGCAATATAGGTAAGTTCTTGGCCTTCCAACCGTGCGATTCCCCGCTGCCCAAGAGCGGCCACGTAAATCACACCCTGCGGTGTGACTGTTAGGCCATCCAAACCCGGCGGGTTAGCACGCTGCGCATGGGAATACAAGAGGTCGCTGTTAGCAGGTGCATCAACCGGAACGCGATAAATAGTGTCGTTGGTGCTATCTGTCACCAATACGGCGTTATTCAGTACATCATAAGCCAAGCCAGTCGGTGCATAGCTGGTCACACCTTCGATCAAGGGCGGTATCCACCACTGTTCGCCGCTGCTGCCATCCGGGCTGAAACGCCAGACCTCGGCACGGGAACGGTCACTCACATAAACACGCCCTACCGAGTCGAGCGTAACATCATCGGGGCTGATGAACCCGCGATCATCAGGAATATGAGCGAATAAGGAAACTGTGCCATCCGGTGTCATACGCTTAACACTACCCCCATCGGTATTAGGGTCGGCATCGGTTTGGTCAACGATGTAAAGGTTGCCATCAGGCGCAATTGTAAGGCCGGTGATGGAATACAGGGGTTCACCGGTCGTGGTTATAAGAGTCACCTCACCCTGCGAGGAAACCACCCATAACTTACCGGTTTTGTAACTACCCGTGTAAACTCGGCCATCAGCCGCAACCACTAACGCTGCTGGATAAGCATCCTCGTCGGGCAAGGCGGCGAATTGGGTGACGGTGAGGGAAGTATCGAGCGCGGTTCCTTGTGAGCGGGTATCAGGGGCGAGTGTTCCCCGAATGAGCAAGACGGTTACGGCAACCAGCACAAACAAGCCGCCACCGAAGATGAGCGCGAAAATGAGTAAACGCTGCCCACGCGGCAAGCGCTGGATATTTTGTAACACAGAAATCTCCCACAGCCAACGATTGTGAACAATGTGCTGGCTATTATAACACTCGTAGGTGGGAGTTTAGATGCTGCAAACCAGTATCAATTAGATAGGCGTGGGATTGCTGCATATTGAACAGGTTGATCGGTGAGCTGCGCCGTAAGGAGCTGGGTCACGGTTTGGGTGAATTGGCGTGCGTCTATAGGTTTGGTGAGATAAGCACTACCACCCAACATCTTGAACATCTGACGGGATTCGTATTCAGGGGTTGCGGTGATAATGACAAAAGGAATCTCGGTCGTAGTCGGGTCCTGACGCAGCGCCCGAAGCATATCGATACCAGTGATATTCGGTTTCAGAAGGTCAGAGATGACCAACGATACGGGTTTGTGCAGCATGTAATCCAGCGCTTCGTAGCCATCGGCAATTAAGACCGTGTGGAGGCGAACACGCGCCATCAGCACTTGATACAGGTGGGCAATTTGCGGTTCGTCATCACTAATCAGAATAGGGGCGCAGCGGGTGAACGTTTCCAGATCCAATGCGGGAGCGGGAAGCGCAACACCGGATGACTGCATATCCGGGTGAACACCTGTCCTGTTCATGCTCGGCCTTTCTGAGTTAATCAAGAACGTTCTCATCAGCCCATACCTCAATCTCGTTCAAACAGTCGATGTCACATTACAATGGTGACAACCCTTTTACTACTATTTTGGTTATACATCAGATGTTATGAATAAAGTAAAAAGGAATTCACAAATCCTTCATAACTAAAGATTTTCTTAATACTTCTCCCGTGTACTATGACTTATTTCCTAAAATAAAAGCCTTCATAGCTTAACCACCGGATGTCCTCATAGGCTAAGATTAGCAATAGGCTGTGGAGAAATGATGGAGAAATAGTGGGGTTTTCTGTAAAATCCACTTTTAAAGAGCGTGTTCAAAATTATGGTGGAAAAGACATATGGCACAATTCACACGCCGTTTGGGAGCAGCCCGCTACGAAGCCGACGAGTATTACCAGCAAGCTTTAGAAGCGTTTCGTAAACGCAGCTACGATGCTGCCATCAATAGTATGAACGATGCGATTGCCCTTCAGCCGCGCCGTTCCGAGTTTTATGCCGCACGCGGTCTTTTCTATCTAGAGGACGGTGTGGACGACAAAGCGCAGAATGATTTCCAACAGGCGCTGCGGTTGTTTCCACAAGAAATGTTGGCACACTATGGTCGTGGTGTAATCGCCTACAAAACGGGTAATATGGAAGAAGCTTTGGCGCACTTTTCGGATGCGTACAAAGGCGACCCGACACGACCGGAAACACTGTATTATCTGGCGATGATTTACCACCGACAAAAGCAGCATGAAACGGCGAAACGCTTGATGGAAGTGGGGTTTAACGCGCTGCCTGCCGAGGATAAACGACGCGGTGACTTCCAGAAGTGGATGCGCGAGTTTGACCGCTTGGTTGCTACAAACGCTAAACCCACCGCCCCCAAGCTGAACATGATGGGCAAACCTGACGAACCGAAACTGTTGAAATAAGAACTATTCAAAACCCTATGGAGCAATAACACGATGGCAATGTTTACGGCTGAAAAAGCAGTCAAGGCGATGGATAAAACCCCGCTGGTATTGAAGTATATCCTGAAAGACCTGACGAACGAACAAGCCAAACAGCTTGCACCAACCGCGCAGGGCTGGAACGCGCTGGAAGTGATGTGCCACATGATGGACTTTGAAGAAATTTTCTTCAGCCGTGCCAAGCAGATGATTAACCAGAACAAGCCGGAGTTCCCACAGAGCGACCCTGATGGCTTGGCAATCACCCACGAGTACGCCAAGCAGGACATCGATGATATTTACGAACGGTTTGCACAGCTCCGTAAAGAACATATCGCCTTCCTCAGTTCGTTGGAAGAAGAACAATGGTCACGCCGCGGTATTCACTTTTCGGCGGGTTTGATTACCGTGTTGGAACAAGCGACTAACATGGGTTTGCATGACCTGAACCACCTTGCCCAGATGACGGAAGCGTTGGGGTGAGGCAATTGGCTGTTAGCTCCAATACAATCGTCAGCTATCAGCCTCTAGTCGTCAGTGTCGGAAATGTCAGGCGTGGTTAAAGGGTGATGTGATTGCCAGATTTGCCGATTTTGCTATTGATTTGAGGGAGAGTTGGCAAATTCGGCAGCAATGGCAAGGTTGGCAAAAAAGTTATCAGTATGCGAAACATGCGGCACGAAATAAGTTGTTAAGCTGCGTCTGGTATACCACTATCCGCTGGTCCCATTCACAAAATTCGCTCGTAGCAACATCGCAGAGAGCGGAGCAAATGCAGGAGACAAAGCCAGCCCTTTGAACATCATAATCGAAATAAGAACGTTATAGGTGACCATTTGGAAGAACATTTGGTAGCTTTTAGCGCGTGTTTGGACTAACCATTTTGAGGGAAAGAAGCAGCGCAAAAGGTTCAGAAACAGTTAGAAAATCATTTGTTGGGTTAACCAAAAATAAACCTAGAAAATAGTTTAAGTCGCTGGTTTTAAGTTCAATGCATAAAAAAGTGCGTGGGTGATGGGCAGGTTATTTCAGACCGTTAAAAAATTGGGGCGACTCCTGCGGTTCATTTCGCGGTAGGCTTCTAACTGGAATTCGGTTAAGCTGTTGTACTGATCAACCGACAACGTAACTGTATTCAATAAGCAGTCCGCATTCCAGCACGTAAGCAGCTTAATATAACCACCACATGCATTCTGCTGCCGGATCACATCCATTGGCAGACCACAGTCTCTACAAAGATGTTCCGATGAGTAAGATTGTTTACGCTGTCCTCTCACGATGGCCCTCCTGAAAATTCGCGCTGATTGGTCAATTAGTGTGAACAGTTGCTAATACTGTGTACCAATAAAGACCAATAGCCGTGTTCAGTTTATGTACACACTGATAATGTAATCAGACTTGCTATTAACGACACATTCTTACTTAATGTTAATTTTATACAAGTTTAAAAAGATTGTCGTAGGTCAAAAGGCCGATTATTCGGCTCAAAGCATTAAGATTTCCGGGTTTTCGCACGATTCAAAGCAGGCAGTGCTTTATATAGAGTCCGACTTTTCGAAAAATAGATTCCGGTTTGAGCAGCGCACTGGGAAATAAAACGTCCCGCTGAAATATGTAATCAGTGGGACGTTTAATCAATCATTACCGTATCAAATTATTTGCCGAGGCGCTTCTTGAGTTCGGCGGTCAGGGCGGGGATGATCTTATACAGATCACCGACCAAGCCATAACGCGACATATTGAAAATGGGCGCTTCACCGTCTTTATTGATAGCGACGATGACCTTGCTGGCACGCATACCGGCCTGATGCTGGATAGCACCGGAGATACCCGCCGCGATGTACAAGTCGGGGGCAACGGTTTTACCCGTTTGCCCGACCTGATGAGCGTAGGGAATATAACCTGCGTCCACGGCGGCACGGCTGGCACCCACGGCAGCACCGAGCGTATCGGCCAGCGGTTGCAACACGTTCGCAAAGCCATCCTGCGCCTTCCATACGGCGGCATCGGTACCGGCGGGTGCGTCTTTGGGGTTGTTCGCCATCGCGCGGCCACCGCTGACGATAATCGCCGCGTCGGTGAGGTTGACGGTTCCAACTTCTTCTTCGAAGCTCTCGATCTTGGTAGCAATATCGGCTTCGGCGAGAACAGCAGGAACACTCGTCACTTCAGCGCTGGCGGTACCTTCGGCATTCGGCTTGAAGGCGCGACCACGCAGGGTAATGAACTGGGTTCCGGCAGCACTGCCCACGGCTTCGCTGAGGATTTTACCGGCGTAAACCGGACGGGTGACCTTAACCGCACCATCGGCCTGCACTTCGAGGCTGGTGGCTTCGCTAATCAGTCCGCTGTCGGTATCGGCAGCCGAGGCGGCGAGCAGTTCGCGACCACGAGCTGAACCGATGGCAAGGACAGCCTTCGGTTTATTATCGGCGACGAGTTTACTCAGCAGCGCCGCATACGGTTCGAGGCGGAAGCCGTTGAGGGTTGCGTCATCGCTGACAATAGCTTTATCCGCGCCGTGTGCGCCCGCTTCTGCACCAACCACACCCGCATTTTCGCCAAACACGAGGGCGGTGAGCGGTACGTTGAGGGCGGTGGCGATGGTTTTACCCGCGCCGAGGGCTTCCCAACTGCTGTTGAGGGCTTTGCCGTTAAAGGTTTCGATCCAGACATAAACTGCGCTCATAATTACAGCACCTTCTCTTCCAGCAAGCGGTCAACCAGTTTGGCAGCCTGTTCTTCGGGCGTGCCGTCAATCATTTCAACCTGCACATTTTTGGCAGGCAAGTTCATAAACTGTACGACTTTGGATTGCGAGGCGGGGAGCGTCGCACCCAAATCAGCCAGCGTCCATTCGGGGATAACCGCTTTAGAAGCCTTGCGGATGCCGATAAACGACGGGTAGCGCGGCTCGTTGATGTCCTTCATCACGCTGATGACGGCGGGGAGCTTGCTGGTGACGACCTGCTTGCCCTCTTCGAGCAAACGCTCGACCTTGATGGTCTTGGCAGCATAATCGACAGCGAGGATTTTGGAGACATAGCTCAACATCGTCCAGCCGAGTTTACGCGCGGTCTGGTAGATGTGCTGGTCGGTGCCAACATCGACGCTTTCCTTACCGCAGATCACCAGATCGACATCGCCCAGCTTCTTGACGGCAGCAGCGGCAGCGGTCGCATAAGCGAGGCTGTCGGTACCTTCGAGCGAAGCATCCCACACACGGGCGGCTTCGTCGACACCCATCGCCAAGCTGTGCTTGAGCGACTCGTTGTTGTATTCCGGCCCGATGGCGATGACGGTCGCCTTACCACCGGCGTTTTTGGCTTGCAAAATCGCTTCTTCGAGCGCGTATTCATCCCACGGGTTGACGACAGTTGCCGCGTCTCCCCAACCGACGGCACCGTTCGCGCCGACTTCAACTTTCGCCGCGGTATCCGGCGTACTGCGTGTAAAAACCACTACATGCAAGGTAAACCCTCCTGAGAAAATCTTTTAATAGCACTTTAGGGAATATTGTACTCGATAAGTGGTGAAAATCGAATCATGGTTTGATTAATGGATAGCGACACCTCACCCCCTGCCCCTCTCCATAAATGGCGATATGAGGCTATACAAGAGAGAACACTTGGGAGCAATAAAAAATCCCGACTGGCAGTAAACCAATCGGGATTTATTAGTGCTATGCGAGTAATCGCTTAGATTGTGTTAGTTACCGACGGGGCGGGCAGTCAACGTCACCGGAATATCAAGCTGCTGCCCATCACGTAGGATTTGCAGGTTCACCGTTTGGCCGGGCGTGGTGCTGCTGGCGAGGTACGAGATGAGTTCACTCATGTCCTTAACGTCGTTGCCATCAATAGCGGTGATGATGTCCGCCGAGGTTGGCACCGATTGACGGTTGGTCAAACCACCCGCGCTCTGGAGGCCGGCCTTAGCCGCAGGGCTGTTGGCCGACACTTCGCCAATGACGACACCCTGTGTATTGTTGGGAATATTCAGCGCTTCGATCAGATCCAAATTGACACCCGAAATGGCGCTGATGCCCAAGTAGGAATACTCAACCTTACCGTTATTGACGATTTGTTCAGCCACATGCTTAATAAGGTTGCTAGGGATGGCAAAGCCAACGCCCGAACTGCTGTTGCTCTGGCTGAGGATTTGCGAGTTCATGCCAATGACTTCACCCTGAAGGTTAATCAACGGGCCGCCGCTGTTACCGGGGTTGATGGCGGCATCAGTTTGGATAGCTGAACCGACCGAATAATTAGACTGACCCGCGATGGTGCGGTCAAGGGCGCTGATAATGCCGGTGGTCAGTGTCC
>JAPUDW010000081.1 GCA_027492915.1 Bacteroidota bacterium
TTCCCCGACTCAAAATTATCGTCCTTTTACTTTGGGCAGGATACTTTTCTCGGTTACAATCGAGCTTCCCATTCTGAAACGGCAACAACGATAAGGGTCTGGAGCCTCTCTGACTTTAGCTTAACCACAGAAGCAACCATAGATACAGGCTATGTGTTTAATGCTGCTTTCACTGATGATCGTAAATATTTTTTAACGGCCAGTGATACCAAAACATATATTTTGTGGGATATGGAGACATTTCAGTCTGTTTCCCGTTTTTGCTAAACAACTAGTATCAGATTTTGTCGGGTGGCAAACCTCTTTTTGTATCATCCTCAATCCACCTAGCACATTAATTCTGCTAGAATAGTCGCAAACATCATCACATTTCGGAAAACACATGACATTACGACAAACAGCGGAAGACTGGTTGCAGCAAACGCTGGGCAAAGGAATCCGGTTTCGGGACGGCCAGTGGGAGGCAATTTCGGCGTTGGTGGAACAGCGCCAGCGCACCCTCGTGGTACAGCGCACCGGCTGGGGCAAAAGCCTTGTGTACTTTATGGCAACCCGACTGCTCCGTCAGCAGCGCGCCGGAACCACCCTGCTCGTCAGCCCGCTGCTGGCACTGATGCGCAACCAGATTGATGCCGCGAAACAATGGGGCTTACGCGCCGACAGCATCAATTCGTCCAACCATGATGACCACGCCGCCATCACGCGCGACCTGCTGGCGGGTAAGCTTGACCTGCTGCTGATCTCACCGGAGCGGTTGGGCAACGAGCGCTTCCAGAGTGAGGTTTGGCCGCAGCTTCGCAACAAGATCGGCTTGATGGTAATCGACGAAGCGCACTGTATCTCCGACTGGGGGCATGACTTCCGCCCGAATTACCGCCGCATCATGCACATTTTAGACAGCCTACCGAAAGGAACACCGGTACTCGGCACCACGGCGACCGCAAACGACCGCGTGGTGAATGACGTGAGCGCGATCTTAGGCGCAACCATGAACATTCAACGCGGGCCGCTGACCCGCGACAGCCTGCGCCTGTACACCTACAGCGAACCGCTCGACCATGCGACCCGCCTGACGCTGCTCGCTTACCTCATGAAAACCATCCCCGGCAGCGGCATCATCTACTGCACCACCACCCGCGACTGCCAATTGGTAGCGGATTGGCTGCAAACGCAGGGCATCGACGCACGCGCTTACTATGCCGATATTGAGTCGGATGGCAGCGAAACGCGCATCGAGCTGGAACAAGCGCTGCTCAAAAATCAACTTAAAGCGCTGGTCGCCAGCGTAGCACTGGGCATGGGCTTCGATAAGCCTGACCTGAGCTTCGTGGTGCATTACCAGCAGCCAAGCAACATCATCAGCTATTACCAGCAGATCGGGCGTGCCGGACGCAATATCGACGAGGCGCATATTATCCTGATGCACGGCCCCGGCGACGAGGACATTCAGCAGCATTTTATCGACACAGCATTCCCGCAGCCCAAGCAGATCGAAAGCACCATCCAAACCTTAGCCAAGCAGGGAGCGCTCAAACAAACCGAACTACAGCGCTCGGTCAACGCCAATAAATCAACGCTGGAAAAAATCCTAACACATCTTGAAGTGGAACGGATCATTGAGCGTACGAGTGAAGGCTACCAACTGCTCGATGCCAACGCCCGACCGGATTACGAGCGCTGGAACCTCGTCACCCAGCAGCGCAAGCACGAGTTGGAGCAAATGCGCGCGTACATCCAGCACGAGGGCTGCCTGATGCGCTTTATCGCCGAGGCACTGGACGACCCGACCAAGGTGCAGCCGTGCGGACGCTGCAAGAACTGCCGCAAGAGCCAGAGCCGCTTCCAGCCCGACCCGCAAGCCGTCGAAGCCGCGCGGCACTTCATGCGTGAAGGCCGCCCGCTGCTGCTCGAACCGCGCAAACGCTGGCCTTCCGGTTTGCCGGGGATGCAGCGCACGATCATCGAATACCCTAATCAGGTTGGTTATGCCCTGTGCGGCTACTACGACACCGGCTGGTCGGCGCAGGTCAAGCAGGGTCGGCTGAACACCAACCGCTACAGCGACGAACTGGTACAGCAGTCGGCTGCGCTGCTGCAAGAACATTTTGCCGAGTTGGACGCACCGCCGCGCTGGGTGACGGCCGTGCCTTCGCTTCGCCGCCCGACGCTGGTGCCAGACTTCGCCCAGCGCCTCGCTGCCGCGCTGGGATTACCCTTCCGATTGACGATACAACATGTCAAACAGCACCCCGAACAGGCGACCATGCGTAACAGCTACCAGCAGGTATTAAATGTCTATAACGTGTTTAAAGCACAGGGGGATGTTTCCGGCGCACCGGTGCTGCTGGTGGACGACATCGCTGACTCGAAGTGGACGCTGACCGTAGCGGGGGCGCTGCTGCGGAAGAACGGCAGCGGCTTGGTGTACCCGTTCACGCTGGCAACTACCAACGCGGATTGACAAGACCTACCATTCCTCACAGCCTTCTCATGCGTCATGACACTCGTTCAGCGATGCCAGTATGCTATACTGTGGGTAGATGACAAAGTACATTCAGTCGTAGTGGAGGTTGGCATCCAATGGACGAGAAACACTTAGGCACGCTGCAAGATTTACAACGTGAGTTGCAAACCATTCAACCGACCGACCCGTTGGTGAAAGACCGGATTGACAGGCTGAACAGCGAACTCAACCGCGTCATCGAAAACCCGAACCAAACCAATATTGAAGAATATCAAACACTGCAAGACTCGATCCAAGAAACGATTGAGGAGTTTGAAGGGCAGCACCCCAACTTCACCGAAGCGCTGCGTATCGCCATCAACACACTGGTGAACGCGGGTATATAAACATACGCACCGTGTAGGGATTCACCCTTATTTTATCTCCCCTGCCTGCCACCGAAGGAAGACCTTTAAGGCAGGGGAGGCTGCCTAGCGTGGGTGGGGGTCTATGCTACCGCGCCGCCCACAACATCCCGCGCGTCATCATGGTAATCACGGGTGTCAAT
>JAPUDW010000082.1 GCA_027492915.1 Bacteroidota bacterium
GACAAGTCATGGTTAGGATACCATCATGCACCCTATATACACCGCCCAAACTTCCTAAAAATTACTCGCGTTTGCTCCAGCGGACAGCATAGGCTTGGGCATAAATCAAAATTTGGTTGCTGTCGAACATATACTCCCGAATCTCGCTGGCAAGCCGCGCCGCGCTCTTACCTTTTAGCCCCGGCAGCTTAACCGTTTTCATCATCACGTCATTTTCAATCGCCGCCGCCCAACGGTCGATATGCTCAATCGGCTGTCGTACTTCACTCACCCGATGCAAGATACTCCGCTCAATCGAAGAATCGTCCAAAAATGGGTCTTGTACCAGATTATTTGCCTCCACCACACAAAGCTGCATCCGCCGCATCACCTCGCGCAGCCCAATCGGTTTGCCAATGACATTGTTCGGTATCGGGCTGATATACAAGTTATCGGTAACAGGGAGTGTTACCACAATTTGGGCGTATACCGTAATCACGTTATAAGCCATATATAGGTGGTCACGCAGCGTACCCAGAATTACCGTGTCCATAAACTGTTGGGGCGATAAATTTTGGTAGCGAGCGAGCGTTTCTTGATGCAAGATTGGCACGGTTAGATCTCAATCGGGGTCGGTTTATTTTTTGTGATATGCGTTACCACAAAGACTATACACCATAAACCGTAAGATAGGGTCATTCCGCTTAAGATTATTTACGTTTCTAAGCTAAATTACTTCCCCGGCTTGCCGCTGGAACGTTCAATAATCCGCTCGGCGTACTGTTGGGCGAAGTCCAGCAGTTGGGTAATCTCGACCATATACTCGCGGATGTCACTTGCCACTGAACTGGCTAGCCGTCCGTTCGAACCCGGCATGGGAATTGCCATTAAATCGGGGGTGCTTTCGATCTTGTTCACACCTGCTTCAATATCGCGCATCGAGTGACGAATTGCTTTGACCACATACAAGATATAACCTTCGTGGGTATAGGCCGCAGCCGGAACCGTTGGCGTATTGTCGCCATGCAGCGCCTCGGCTACGTCAGTGATTGATGTCCGCAAATGTTTGAGCAGCCGTCGCAGCTCAATCACCGCCTGAGGATTGTTCGGGCGCAGGGGTTGGATGCGCGGTAAGTTGTGCATAATCTGGGTGTACACCGAGATGAAAGTGCTTGCCAGTTTAATCTGGTCACCTAATGCACCATACAAAACCGCGCTGATAAATTTATCCGGTGGAAGTGCTGACCATCGGTTGCGGGTTTCCTCACGGAGGACAGCCATATAACAATTCTCTAACTAAGAACGATTGTTATTTGTTGTATTACCTTATCCTAAAAAAACCATAACAGGACTCCTAACGAACGTAAAATACGTGCCGTACACTGGCTTTTATGACCAATGTACTACTCGCGGTATCCTGTGCGTACCAACTGGTCTAAGGGCACGCGCTCATCATCCTGCTCGCCCGTCAAACGCTGGCGCAGTTCTTCAATCTCACGCTCATCAAGCGTGTCGATCATGCGCTCAAGTCGGGTACGGCGTTTCATTTTTTCGGCTTCTTCAATGGCGGTTGGATTGCCTTCAGCCGAGCGCCAGATGGTGCCAGTCGAAATCGTCGCACCAACGATCAAGACAAACAGAATAGCCGTCATACTGCCGCTGCTTGCCCCCGTCACCATCGCCGCCACGCCCAGCACAGTGAGCGCTGTCCAAATCAGCCCTGTTGCCAGTACCCTTGCTTGAATATGATTCATAATCCCCTACCTTTGTCTATCCTCCTGAGTGGTCATTCATGTATACGCAGGGATGCAAAAGTATGTTGCGCACTTACCCCGTTGAAGGCTGGCTCACACGCGGGTCGCTGGGCGACACTTGGATGACCGCCGCCCACGGCAAGTAATGGGTATAAAGCGTATCGGTGCGGATTTCATTGCCTTCCATATCCAATATCTTGCGGGTGAAGGTCACATCTGCACCGTCCTTCGACCAATCGACGTACTGCTCTTGCCCAAGTTGTAACTCGGCGTTCGGTTGGTAAATCGTCTGCAAGGCTGGCACAATCGACTTGATAACCGGCCCTTCCATAATCACCTGTCGTCCGGGGTTGGTGCTGTAGAAGCGGAACTGAATCGACTGGTCAGCCGGAAACACCGACGTTTCAATCAGCAGGTGGTAATCGGTATCATTCAAGAAGCGGAAGTCTGCCGTTGGTTGGAAGATCGCCGCGTCCAACCCCGGTGGCGTACCGTTCAACTCATAAAAGCCCACGCGGTAACCGTGCGAATTGCGCTCGACAATCGGGAAGCCGGCTTTCAGCGCCGCACGAAACGCGGTCGTGCTCACCTGACAAATACCGCCGCCCACACCGTCAATCGTGCGCCCACCAAAAATAATCTTGCCCTGCACGAAGCCATCCTCAGGGTTGATGTCGCCGAGGTAATTGTTAAACGAGAAGGTTTCATGAGGGGCGATAATCAGACCGTTCAACCGCTGCGCCCCTTCGATGATGTTCTTGACGCGGCTCTGCGTCGAGCCTGTGTAGTAGGTTGTCGAGTCGCCCACAAGTTGGGTGATGCCGAGTTCCGTCGCCGTCACGTTGCCACTGTACTTCGGCACATCATAGGCGAAAGCCAACGGCACAAGGCGGTTCGCCGTGCTAAATACGGTATCCGCCACTTTCACCAGCGTCGCGTCTACATCCAGCGAACGCCCATTAACGCTGTCCTTAATCATCTCCAACTGGCGTGTGCTTTCGTTAAAGTGAAAGCGCCCATCTTTCGGCTGGCTGATTAAACCCTGCGAGAGGCTTTGCAAGAAGCTCCGCATCGGCTCGGTGTTCACGGTTACATCGTAACGCTGCGTCCCATCACCATTATCCACGAGGCCGAGTACCAACAGCGATTTGATCTGGTCAACATTCGCCGTCCACGGGCCAAGCGAACCGCCCTTCTGGTCATCCGTCACCAGCGTCAAAGGAGACGACAGTGCCGCGTTAATTTTTCCAGCAGCCACAGTCGCATCTGTCACGCGCG
>JAPUDW010000083.1 GCA_027492915.1 Bacteroidota bacterium
GGTGATGGTCAGCAGCTTGCTACAGCCGGTGTGGATAAAAGTGTGCGCTTGTGGGATATGGCGACGGGTGAGCAAACACGGGTATTTGAAGGTCACGAGGATGAGGTGACGACTCTTGCCTACTGTTTGAATGGTGAATTGCTGGCGTCCGGCAGTTGGGATGCGACTATTCGCTTGTGGGCGCAGGATGGCACAACTCGCCACACACTGCGGCACGAAAGTTGGGTGCGGCAGATCGCAACCAGTCCTAACGGCCAGCGGTTAGCTTCTGCCAGCCGGGACGCGACCGTTCGCCTATGGGATGTTGAAAGCGGTGCCGAACATCTGCTGCTCTTGGCGCATGAAGGTGGCGCGGATGCTGTAGCTTTTAGTCCTGATGGCAACATGCTTGCTACGAGTGGCCGCGATAACACGATTAAATTTTGGAATGCTAACAACGGCGACCTGCTGCATACCATTGCCGCCCACGAGAAACCTGTTTTGTCGGTGGCCTTTAATGCCGATGCCACGCGCTTGGCAACCGGCAGTGGTGATAATACCGTGCGCCTCTGGCAGGTCGGTTAGGTTGGTTCGCTTTCCGCCCAATAACAGTTCATTTGTTTTCGTGCGTGGGTATACATATCGGTTTCGACGGTTGCAAATAGGTCAGGCTTTACATGATCCCACAAGCCCGACTGCATTTGTGCGGGGAAGTCGAGGATTGCACGCAGTTCCTCCGGTCGCTTATTGATGCGCTTGCCAAATACCTCTAGCGTTTGGCTTGTGCCGCCGGGGGTAATCTGCTCATCAATAAAATCGCGCCAGCCGTTGAGGATGTCGTCACTCATAAACGGCAGCCAGTGGTCAGGCATCGCCTGTGCAAGGGTTGGCGGCTGCCACGCTTCCAGCCTTCCATAATCCCGTTCGTCCATATGGATGAGCAGCACATGCAGCATCAAGAAGCGGGTGTTTTGCGGTGCCCAGTCGGTTTCGGCGAACTGAGGGCCGAGCATATGCAGCGACCAAATTTCATCAATGGACAGATGCGCTACATAACCGGCAACGAAAGCTCGCTGATCTTCATTTGTGGGGTGTGCCAGCGAGGGATTTTGGTCGAGCATGACGCGCCACGGATGCTTGTGCATTCGCTTGTCATAGCTGTAAAAATGCGTGGCCTCCCGCGTGAGGTTGCCATTGTTACGGGCGTCAGCGGCGATGTTGCCGAGCAAGAATGCGGGTTTATGTTGGGCGAGGATGGCGCGTGTGGCAGCCGGAACTTGCTCGTCAACCAGCAAACGTTGGGCGGTTTCGAGGTGTGTAAATGGTGTTGGCATAATTTGATTCTAGCGCTATCCCCAGCACTTTGCGAGATACGGTTACGCGATAGGCAGCCTTAACGTTTTTTGTATCCCAATTTGCGAAGCGCATCCGTGCAATTCCGCTTTAAGAAAACATCGGTTGTTTCGGCAGCTTTGAGCAGCGCTTCAATCGCAGACTTATCCCCGATTTCGCCCAGCGACCATGCCGCAAAATAGGGTGACCAATGGTCGCCTTGTTGGAGCAGTGTAATCAAGTCGCTCGTAACTGCCGCCCGCAGCATTCCGAGTGCTTCGGCAGCTTTGCCCCGCGTCCAGTCGTGCGGATCTTTTAATAGGTCGCGTAAGGGATTGATGGCATTCTTATCCCCCAGTTTCCCCAGTGAATTGGCGGCAATACTGCGAACAAGCGAATCATCGTGTTGTAACGCTTCAATGAGCGGTAAAATCGCTCGTTTGTCCCCTAGTTCACCCAACGATTCTGCGGCGGCACGCTGTACAATAACCGGCGCATCATGCAGCACATTGATCAGGGCTTCAGTCGCATATTTGCTGCCCAGTTTGCCGAGAGCCACCACCGCTTTTTCTTGGACGGCTTTATCTTTGTCGCCAAGTGATTGAATAAGCGGATTCAGGGATAATTCGATGTTACCAATGCGTCCGAGTGTGACGACCGCCTGCTGCCGGATTCTCCAATCCTCATGGTGTAAAGCTTCCAAAAGGTACGGGATAACCTCCACACCCATGTCGAGCAGCCTTTTGATGGCAGTCTCGCGGATACTGTAGTTAACATTGCTGAATGTGGCAATCAGTTTGTGGATGTATTCTGCACTGTTTGGCCCGACCATGAAAATTTCGCTATCGCTTTCAAATAGTGAATTGTAACGATACGAATCCTAATTTCAAAATGGTGAGGTTAAGTTTACTTCACCAACCCCTTTAAGTTTCTGTAAATCGAGGTTAAATTATTGAAGCAGCTTGTACAGTCAAATATTCCAATATCTTTGTGGTTGGATTTTGCTGCCCGTTTACGTCTCGGTATCACGACCCAGCATTTCGAGGGTTTGCTGTTCTAGTTCCCAGAGTTCGAGGTTCTCTTGTAGTTTGAGGAAATTGCGCAGCCGCCGATAATTATCACCGGCTTCTTTCGTCCATTCTCGCGCGAAATCGCCCGAATGAATTTCCTTCAGCGTCTCTTCCATAATTCGCTGTAACTTCAATTCATCAAACCGGTCGATGCGGCTGGTGGTGCCATATTGGTTGATGCGCGGCGTGAGGTTGAGGGTTTGCATCAATCCGCGTTCAGATGCTTGTTTGAGGTAAAAAGCCAGTTCACCGGAGAGGTAAAGCTCGGTGAAAACAGCCTCCGGTGGATACCCGCGTGAGAGTAACAGGTTGGCTGCGGTTGTCAGTAGGCTGTGGATAGCCGGCATGATCGACTGATGCACGAATAAATCGAGTTCAGTCTCCTGCTCGAAGCTGACTTCGATACCCCCCTGCCGCAGCGCACCCATTGCGTGTGCAACTGCCAGAATCGTTTCCCAACTTTGTCCCGTCGAGTCTTGCCCGACCGCCACAAAGCTCTGGAAGCCTGTACCGGATTCGTGAAGCTGATGCACCACAGCACCGGGGATGCGCGGCGCGATCAACCCGACATCCACGAAGGGCGGCGGTTCGATAAACCGGAACATGACCGTGTAAGCGCTGCTGAAGATC
>JAPUDW010000084.1 GCA_027492915.1 Bacteroidota bacterium
CACACGGGTCTGCGGCAGCGCCTTACCCACCGAGTCCGGCTTTTTCAGCGACCGGATTTTGTCGATGAGGAATACCGTCGGGCTGGTTTCCGTCATGCCGAAGCCCAACTGCACGATGATGCCCCGCGCCGCGTACTGCTCCAACAGCGCTACCGGCATCGGTGAACCGCCACATCCCCACGACTGGATGCGGCTCAGGTCGGTCGCGTCAAAGTCGGGGTGCTGGCTCAGGAATAGGTAAATCGACGGTACGCCGAAGAAATGCGTCACGTTCAGTTCAGGGTCGGAAAGGGTAGCCAATGTCGTCGCCGCGTCAAACTGCCGCGCGATAATCGCTGTGCCGCCGAGGTGGAAGATCGGGTTGGCGTACAGGTTCAAGCCGCCGATGTGGAAGGTTGGCAGCACACAGTAATGCACACTGTTGCAGTTGAGGCCGGTGGGAATGGTGATGTTGACCGCGTTATAAAAGAACATGCCGTGGGTGATAATCACGCCCTTTGGATGTCCGGTTGTCCCCGCCGTGTACATAATCATCAGCGGCGTGTCGTGGGTCGTCTGCGGGTTCATGGTTACATGCGTTACGGCGTACTCAATCGCCTGCTCGTACAGCGGCGCACCCAGTTCCACCGGCGCAATACCGTCGTGGATATACAGGCTGTAGGCCACCGTCGATTGGCGCAGCAGGTTTGGCATGCGTGGCGCGAAGTCCGTATCGTAGACGATGCCCTTCACCTCGGCATCATTCAGGATGAACAACAGTTCAGGGTCAGCCAGCCGCCAGTTAAGCGGCAGCATCATCGCGCCCAGCTTGATGCAGGCAAACTGGAACTCGAAGAAATCGGTCGAGTTTTTGGCGAGGATCGCGATGCGGTCGCCTGCCTGCACTTCCCACACATCACGCAGATAGCCCGCCAACCGTGCGCTGCGGTCATTAAATTCGGCATAGGTGAAGCGCCGCCCCGTGTGCTGGTCGATCATCGCCAGCTTGTCGGGTGTGCGGTCGGCGTGGAAGGCAATCCAGTCAGAAGCTAAAATCATATGTATCTCCTAATAATAGTATTTTACACAGGGTTCCACTTCACCGCAGTGGGCCGAGCTTAAAGGATTTTGTATGCAATCGCCTCAGACCAACGTCTGATTTTGTAATCCAAGTTTTATGCCATCGAACAGAATAAACTTCTTTTATAGCCGATCTCATTCAACCTCAATGCCCATTCCAGAGGCGTGATATAAGGTTTGGTAAATTTATTCATACTCTATGTAATCTGAGCGAAATAATTGTTTTCATCAACGTAACCTGCAACTGCATTTTTGAAGTCCCTTCAGTGGACTTGTCCTGTGGTTAGCTGGATGGTACTTAGGGGGTCGGTGTACCCACCGACTGAAGTCAGCGAAGCTGACCCCGCGCAAAGCCTCATGCGGCGTAACCCGCCTCATATTTATCTATCGACAAGCTATCCATCGCGTCCGTGCCACTCACCACAACCAACATGGTCTTTCGTAGGGAATGGTCTCAGACCATTCCGCGCTTGCCTACCCGCTGCGCCATTCATCAAGGTCATGTTCTTCCTCTTGCCTCCCTCGCCTCGCTGTCTTGCTTCCCCTCGCCATGAGGGAGAGGGGACCGAGGGGTGAGGGTTTAATGTTTGAATCCCGTTTGCCAATTCAAACCGTGCCTTCACAAATGGCGCAAAATCGGCAAAAATTTGCCTGTTCCGCCTGTTTAACAGGCAACTTTTCTACCCCCACCGCACCGCTACTGCACTCCACGTATAACCGGTTCCTGCACCTGCCAGCACAATCAAATCCCCCGGCTTAATCTTGCCCTGTGCCAAACCCAACTCCAACGCCAGCACTTGGTCAACACTCTGGATATGCCCGTAATCTTCCAGATACACCGATTGTTCGGCTGTCACGCCCACCGCTTCCAAAATTTGCAGGTAAAACGACTTTTTCATATGGGTTATGCCCACGAACTTCACATCGCTCAAACTCGCTCCGCCCACCTCAACCGCCTCACGAATCACCTTGACGAAGTTTTCTAACGACACCGCCCCCAACCGTTCCGCCATGTAATCCGGATTGGTCACATCCAGCCGCCCTCGCAGTTCACCGACGACTTCCGCCCCGTCACCCACCGCCGCTTCTGTTAGGATAACCGACTCGGACAAACTGCCATCCGTAATTGCCGCCGACCCTAAGATCAGGTTCGCCGTGGCGTTTCGTTTAAGCAGCATCGCCCCGCCGCCTGCACCGAAATTGAACATAAACCGTGACCGTTCATTTTTGAAGTTGATGAGGTCATTCTCTCGGCTGCCTGCCGCCAGCAGCACATATTCCAACCGTGGATCACTCTGCATCATGCCCTGTGCCATGTGCATCGCAATTGGTGATCCCGCACACAAGGCATACATCTCGAAGGCATAAGCACTCGTCGCCCCGATGTTGTGCTGAATTTTGGACGCCGCATTCCATACCAGATGGTCTTTATGCTCGCTGCCATGTGATATAACCAGCTTAATTTCGGACGCTGAAATACCCGCCGCCGCAATCGCTTTTTGGGCTGCTTCGGTCGCCATCACCGTTACGCTGTCGGCCTCACCCGCCACATGCCGCTGCCGAATGCCCATTTTGTCGCGCAAAACGGCTTCCGGTATGCCCGTCAACTCCACCAGATCAGCCGCCGTTTGCACCGCCTCTGGAAAATACGTCCCTGTACCCACAATCCCAATTGGAATAGACATTAGTAAATTTCCTTGTCGTCTAAGAACCCATTTTAAAATAATCAACGCTCGTATTCATGTAGGGACGCAGCGTGCTGCGTCCGCCTCAAATTTACATTTACACACCATTTAAACCCCTGTATACCGCATTTTAGAGGCATTATCACAAACGAAAATAAGTTATGCACTCCACATCAAGATATTTTCTTTCTTTTTTGAAGCATAGTCGTTATTTGCCACATACAATGCAAATTAATATATAAAAATTGTGGAGATTTTATTGATGACTATTCCTACTTTGCCGGGTATTACTTCAAAAACGATTACCACACCCCGGCTTTCAACCCGCGTCCTCTTTAGCGGTAACGACACCGCCACACCAGTCCTATTCCTGCACGGCAACGCCTCATCCGCCACCTATTGGGAAGAAGTTCTGCTGGCCTTACCCGCCGATTTTCGTGGCATCGCCCCCGACCATCGTGGTTATGGCGACGCTGACCGCGCCAAAAAGGTAGATGCTACCCGTGGTATGGGTGATTTAGCCGATGATGCCATTGCCCTACTCGACACCCTCGGCATTGATAAAGCTCATGTTGTCGGTCATTCGATGGGTGGTTCTGTCATCTGGCGGTTGCTGATCGACCACGCCGACCGCTTCCTCAGTGTCACGCTGGCAGCCCCCGGTTCGCCCTACGGTTTCGGCGGCACTAAAGATGTCAACGGCACCCCCAACTACGACGATTTCGCCGGTTCCGGTGGTGGCACCGTCAACCCGACCTTCACCCAATTGATGGCTGCTGGTGAACGTGGTGTCGATAATCCACAGGCTTCACCCCGCGTCGTCATGAACAGCTTCTACTGGAAGCCGCCCTTCAAAGCCGCCCGTGAAGAAGAACTGCTGTCCTCGCTGCTTTCCGAACATGTTGGCTCGCAGGAATACCCCGGTGATATGACCCCTTCAGCCAATTGGCCGAACGTTGCTCCCGGTGTTTTTGGCCCCGCCAACGCCCTGTCGCCCAAATATGCCGGTGATGTCAGCCAGATCTGGAAGATCGCCCACAAACCGCGCATCCTCTGGGTTCGTGGTGACAGTGATCAAATCGTCGGTGATCAATCGCTGTTCGACTTCGGCACACTCGGCAGTTTAGGCGCTGTCCCCGGTTGGCCCGGTGCCGATGTGTTCCCGCCGCAGCCGATGGTCAGCCAGACCCGCACCGTGCTGGAAAACTACAAAGCCAACGGTGGCGACTATACCGAACTGGTGCTGGAAAATGTCGGGCATTCACCTTACATCGAGCAGCCAGAAGCGTTCAACAGCGCCTTTCATAATCATCTCAAGGCATGATGATACAATCCTGTTGTCGTTCGATTAGGATGAAAACAGCAAACCATCTATGCCTAACACGTTATTCGATGGCGGTTTCGACCAGTTGGATCGCGCCATTTTGGATGAGCTGCAAGTCAACAGCCGAATCAGTGTGGCGGATTTGGCTCGCAAGATTCACCTGTCGCCGCCTGCCGTTCACCAGCGTATCAAACGCTTGGAACGCACGGGCATCATTCAGCAGTATGTGGCGCTGCTGAACCGCGAAGCCGTTGGTTACGACCTGTTGTGCTTCATTCGGGTCAGCATCCAGCCGCACACCAAAGCACAGCTAGACCACTTCCAAGCGCAGGTGGTGAACCTGCCCGCCGTGCTGGAATGTTACCGCACCGCTGGCTCACACGACCTGCTGCTCAAAGTGGCAGTCAAAGATACGAAAGAGTTAGACCGTTTTATTGCCGAGCATTTGATGACCATCGCCGGTATCGACCGTATCGAACCGAGTCCGGTGCTCAACGAGATGAAGTCAACGACGCAGTTGAAGTTGAAATAAATTTGTTATCGGCTAGATGGTAAATGAAGTGAATGCATGTAGGGATGAGGTGTGCCTCATCCGCCTCACAAACTCACTTGATAACCACGACTATAGAATTCAGATCAGAAATGATTATTTAGTGGTGAGATTATGTACGTAGGGGATTATTTAGGACGGCGGGCATTGTATACCCCCGACCAACTGGCTGTGGTGGATGCAGGCAAAGTGCCGCACCGCACCTTTACCTATAGCGAACTCAACAACCGCGCCAACCGCCTTGCGAACTGGCTTCGTGATGGTGCAGGCATCCGCAAAGGCGACCGTGTCGCGATACTGGCTTACAACGGCGTGGAATATCTGGATGCCTTCTTCGCCTGTGGCAAGCTGGGCGCGATTTTAGTGGCGCTCAACTGGCGACTGCACTGGCGTGAACTTCAGCAGCTCATCGACAAAACCGAGCCAAAAGTGATGATCTACTCGGATGAATTTAAAGAGGTCATCGGGCAGATCATGGACGAGCGCACACCGATTAACCATCTGCTGCACATCGAAGGCAAGGGCTTGCCCAACAGCCGCTACTTCGAAAAAACCCTCAGCGACTCAATTCTGCGCCCGGTCGTCACCGAAAGTTTGACCGAAGAGGACATCGCTTGTTTGATTTTCACGGGTGGCACGACGGGTTTGCCCAAAGCTGCACAGATCAGCCACCGCATGATCGGCTGGAACACGCTCAACACCATTATCCACGACTTGCAGCACGGCGATGTGACGGTGAACACCTTCCCGCTGTTCCACACCGGCGGCCTGCTGGTGTACACCACGCCGCTACTCATCCTCGGCGGTACGGTGGTGCTGACGCGCAAGTTCGAGGCCGAGCAAATCTTGAGTCTACTCGAAGAATACTCGGCTACCGTGTATGCGGCGGTACCGACCATGTACCAGATGATGACCACCGCCCCCAATTGGGATGAAACAGATCTGAGCAACCTGCGCTTTTGCACCAGCGGCGGTGCGCCATTACCCGTGTACTTGGTCGAGAAGTTCCAAGCTGAAAAGGGTGTGCAGTTCAAGCAGGGTTTCGGCATGACCGAGTTCGGGCCGGGGGTGTTCGCCTTGGCGCAGGAAGACGCGGTACGCAAAGCTGGCAGCATTGGCAGGCCGAACTTCTTTGTCGACGCGCAAATTGTCGATGAGTACAACCATCCGGTGCCGCACGGGCAGGTCGGTGAGTTGGTTCTGCGCGGCCCATCCATGTGCAGCGGTTACTTCAATGACCCCGAAGCCAGCGCCTCGGTCGTGGATGAGGATAACTGGTTCCATACCGGTGACCTCGCCATGATGGACGACCAGCACTATTTCACCATCGTTGACCGCAAGAAAGATATGTTCATCAGTGGCGGTGAGAACATCTACCCGACCGAGATCGAGCATGTGCTGTACAAACATGCCGCTGTGGAAATGTGCGCAGTCGTCGGCATCCCCGACGATAAATGGGGCGAACTCGGTAAGGCGTTTGTGGTCGTTAAGGCCGGGCAGAAGATTAGCGAGGCCGACCTCATGGCACACATGCAGCATTTCTTGGCGGGTTACAAAGTGCCGAGACTGATTGAATTCCGTGACAGACTGCCCATTTCAGCGGCGGGCAAAATACTCAAGCGCGAACTCATAAACCCCACGACGGAGGCTACTCATGAGTCTTGATAACCCCCTCATCCCACCTCTTCTCCCCCGCAAGCAAGGGAGAAGGGCTACAGAAAGGCTGCATCGTCGTGATTAATATCGGTGATACCGCAACCCGCACCAAAACCATCACGAATGAGGATGTGTGGAACTTCGCTGCTGCAACGGGTGATATGAACCCCGTACATCTTGACGAAACCTACGCGGCAGATACCCGCTTCGGCAAACGCATCGCCCACGGGATGCTCACAGGTGCCATCATCTCCGCCATTTTGGGCAACGATCTCCCCGGCCCCGGTACGGTGTATTTGGGGCAGGAATTTAAATTCAAAGCGCCGGTGTTCATCGGCGACACGGTTACGGCACAGGTCGAGGTGGTCAATTATCGCGAAGACAAGCGGATTACCACGCTGCGGACGACCTGCACCAATCAGGATGGGGTTTTGGTACTTGAGGGTGAGGCGGTGGTGATCGCACCCTAACCGCTTTTGGAAATTTTTAAGAAAAGATTGTATGGAGGCAAATAATGCGTAAGACTGTTCTTTTATTGTTGATCTCGTGCTTGCTGCTCGTCGGGCGTGTTGCGGCACAGGATGCCGAGCCATTGGTCATCGGCCTGATGGTTGACCAATCTGGCGCGCTGACCATTTACGGCTTCGAGCAAGAATATGGTTTCAAGCTTGGCTTGCTCTATGCGGCTGGCGTGAACCCTGCCGATTATGACAATGATGTGGATGCAGCGTTAGCTGAAGTGACCATCGGTGGTCGTCCGGTAGAAGTCGTCGTGCGCGATAACGCCAGCGATGCCGAAAAAGCTGCCAGCCAAGCGCGTGAACTGATCGAGCAAGAGGGCGCGGAAATCCTCGTCGGTTCGCCCAGTTCCGGTGTCATGACCGGTGTACAGCAGGTCGCCATCGACTCGGATGTGATCCTGTTTGTTGACCCTGCCGCCTCGCCAGCCATCACCGGCGCGAACTTCAACGTCAACACCTTCCGTATCTGCCGTAACACCTTTCAAGACTTCCTCGCCTTCGCCCCATATGCGACTGCCGAAATCGGTAAGAACTTCGTCATTCTGGCGATTGATAACGACTTCGGTAAAGCATCCGCTGCTGCGGCACAGGGTACGCTGGGCGCGGCTGGCATCGTCTTTAACGGCGACCCGATCTATGCGCCGTTGGATACCAATAACTTCACCCCTTACATTCAGCAGGTGTTGAACTCCGGCGCGAATGCTGTCCTCCCGATCTGGGCAGGTGACAGCTCCGTAACCCTGTTCCAACAGTTGGCCGAACTCGGCGTGAACCAGAAGATGGCAGTCGTCGCGGCCTTCAACTCCAACGACATCGTTGCCGCCAGTGACCCCAGTACGATTGGTAACGTGTCATGGATTGTCTACCACTACTCGTTCCCCACCAACGAAATCAACGATTGGATGGTCGAACAATACAAGGCCGTTTACAACGATGTGCCGGATCTGTTCAGCGAATGTTCGTTCGCAACTGCCCAAGCACTGGTCACCGCGGTTGAAGCCACAGAAGGCGACACCCTGCCAGAAACCATGATCCCTGCACTCGAAGGCCTGATCTTCGAAGGGCCGAAGGGGACGTATGGTATCCGCCCATCCGATCATCAAGCGCTCGTACCCATGTACATCGCCAAGCTGGATAACCTTGATGATGCGGATCAGAAATTCTATGAACTGCTGGCTGAAGTTCCGGCGGTCGATATTATCCCGCCTGTGCTGCTGCCTGAAGCATTGCAGTCGCGCACCGAAGCCGATGCTGCCTTCCTCGAAGCATTGAAGGCCGCCGAATAACCAACATATTATTTGTGGTAATCCGCTAAGGAGATTAAATCCCTAACTGGATAATTGATGTAGGGACGAGGCGTGCCTCGCCCGCTAACTAAACACCACAAATAACGATTTCCGTAAGGGAGGGTCTGTGACCCTCCCGCCTTAATAACCATGCAAAAAAGAGCGGTCATCGTGCCGCTTTCTATGACGAAAAAGTGTGATGAGCCAAAATACCATTATTCTTGAAACGCGGGATTTACGAAAAGTATTCGGTGGGCTGGTCGCCGTAGATGCCGTCAGTATGCAAATCGAGCGCGGCAGCACCCACTCGATTATCGGCCCGAACGGTGCGGGGAAAACCACCTTCTTCAATCTGCTTACGGGCAAGTACAAACCGACGCAAGGGGATGTACTATTCAATGGGCATGATATTACACGGCTGCCCGTTCATCAACGGGCGCATTTGGGCATCGGGCGCTCATTCCAAATCACCAACATTTTCCCCAATTTAACGGTTCTCGAAAATACACGGCTGGCGATCCAAGCGCTGCAAGGTGCGAGTTTCCACTTCTGGCGGCGTACCGAAACCCTAACCAGCTATACCCAACGGGCGTTAGCCATCCTTGAACGGCTGGGCTTGAGCGCACAGGCCGACTCACCTGCCAATGTCCTGCCCCACGGGGGCAAGCGCAAGCTCGAACTCGCTATCTTAATCGCCTCCGATGCGCAGTTGTTGCTACTCGATGAACCGACTGCGGGTATGGCTTCCGAGCAGGTGCCGGAACTGATGAAAATTATTGGCGAGATTAGCGCTGAGGGCGACCGGACGATTGTGATGGTCGAGCACAACATGGATATTGTGATGGGCATCTCCGACCGCATCACCGTGATGAGTATGGGGCGTGTGCTGACCGAAGGCACACCAGCCGCCATCGCCGCCGATAAAACCGTGCAGAACGTGTACCTCGGTGGCCTGTACGAGTTGGGGGAATCCTAAACCATGAGCAGCAATATCCTTGAAGTGCAGGGCATTCACACTTTTATCGGGCAGTTCCATATCCTCGAAGGTGTTAGCGTCACCGTGCCAAAGGGCAGCATTACTGTGCTGCTGGGGCGCAACGGCGCGGGTAAAACCACTACCCTCAAGAGCATCATGGGCATGACTTCGCCCTCTAAAGGGACGATTACCTTTGAGGGGCGGTCGCTGGTCGGCAAACGCCCGTATACGATAGCACAGCAGGGCATCGGCTATGTGCCGGAACACCGCGCCATCTTCAAAGATCTGAGCGTTGCCGAAAACCTGCAAATTGCCGAGCGCAAATCCGGCGACTTCACACGTAAATCCGACCTCATCTTCGAACTTTTTCCCGACCTCAAGCGCTTATATCAACTCTCCGGCGGCAGTCTCTCCGGCGGGCAGCAGCAAATGTTGGCGATTGCCCGTGCGCTGGTGCCGGATAACCGCCTGCTGCTAATCGACGAACCAAGCGAAGGCTTAGCGCCTGTCATCATCGAACACCTGATGAACGCCATTCGTCAGCTTGCCACCCACACCAGTATCTTACTGGTCGAGCAGAACTTCCGCATGGCGAGCAAACTCGCCGACCGCTATGTGATGATCGACACCGGACAAAGCCCCATCAGCGGCGCAATGGCGGACTTGGTGAAGGACGAGGCACTGGTGCAGCGCTACCTCGGCGTAGCGAAACAAGGGACAGCACAATGACCACCAACATCCGGCGTAGTTCAACCATCGCGATTATCGCCATCTTCTGCGGCTTGCTGCTGTTCACTTTTGTGAAGTCTGGCGGCAACCTCGGCAACTTTGGCATCACCGTTCTCTCTGGCTTATTCCAGGGGATGCTGCTGTTCTTGGTAGCCTCTGGCCTATCCATTATTTTCGGCTTGATGGACATCCTCAATCTTGCGCAGGGGACATACTTCATGCTCGGTGCTTATGTCGCCTACGACATTCAACACGCGGGCGGCGTGGTTGACCTCACGCAAACCATCCCTGACCCGAATGTGCGCTTCCCGCTGGCGCTGATCGGCGCGGTGCTGGTCGGCGGCGTTCTCGGCGTGGTGCTGGAACGCGGCCTGCTGCGGCGTTTATACTCCCGCCCCGTGTTCCAACTTGTACTGACCTTTGGTGTGGCACTGGTGCTGACGGAAGCCATTAAAGCCATCTGGACGACCACCCCTTATAGCTGGACAGAAGTGTTCGGGCTGCGAACGCAAACTTTCGAGTTGTTCGGGCAGGCATTCAGCATCTACCGCCTATTCATCATCGGCATGGGCTTCGTACTCATCTTCGGCATCGCCCTCTTACTCCGCCGTTCGCGCATTGGCATCATCATCCGTGCCGGTGTTGAAGACAGCGCGATGGTCGAGGCGCTCGGCATCAACGTCCGTGCCGTATTCACGCTGGTGTTCACCCTCGGCTGCGCGGTTGCTGCCCTTGGTGGGGCGGTGGCGGCACCCTTTCTCGGTGCGTCGTCCTCGCTGGCGGATGCATTCCTGCTGCAAGCGGTAGCCGTAGTCGTGCTGGGCGGCATGGGCAGCTATGAAGGCAGCGCGGTGGGCAGCCTCATGGTCGGCCTGTCAATTGCGGTCGCGCAGGATGCGACCATCGGCACGTCGCTTTCAGTCCTGCCCAGCATCACACCCATGCTGGTACTCATCCTGATTTTACTCCTGCGCCCCAGCGGCCTATTTGGAAGCACGAGGTAGCGGCACATGGGGCAAACACTAAAGCGCACCCTGCGCGAAAATTGGATTTACGGCCTGATATTTCTCGGCTTGCTGGCTTTCCCCTTCATCGTCGGCGCGATCACCGGCTCTAGCCCCCAAGGTGTCCCGCGCGGTGACCGCATGATTATGCGCGGCGAGTCGGTGCGCTGGCAGGCGGTTCTCATCGAACTGTTTATCCTGTCGATCTTGGCGATGAGCTATAACCTGATGTTTGGTTTTACCGGCGTGGTGTCGTTCGGTCACGCGCTGTTCTTCGGCCTCGGTGGTTATGTCCTCGGCTTGGCGCTCGAATATGTGGCAATTGATACCAGCACGGCGCTCGTTATAGGGGTGCTGGCGGGGGTTGCCATCTGCGGGGTTGTCGGGCTGTTAGTGGGGCTGGTGTCGCTGCGTCTCAGCGGCGTGTATTTTGCCATCTTCACACTGGCGATTGCCGAGATGTTCTTCATTTACTTCGGGCGATTGCCGCTCACCCGCGCCGAAGATGGCTTCCCGATTACCGATCTACCGACGTGGCTCGACCCTGCCCAGAGCCGCCTCACGTTCTATTACGTCGCGCTGGCCTTTTTCGTCGCCGTGTTCCTGTTTATCCGGCGTTTGATGAACTCGCCCACCGGCGCAGTGTTCAAAGCCGTGCGTGAAAACGAAGACCGCGCACAAGCCATCGGCTACAACACCCTGCGCTATAAGCTGATCGCCATCATCCTTGCGGGCATGATCGCGGCGCTGGCGGGGATGCTGCAAATCTTGCTCAACAAGAAAGTCGGACCAGAACTGCTCGGCATCAGCAACACCGTCAACCCGCTTCTGATGACCATCATTGGCGGCATCGGCACCTTCACCGGCCCCATTGTCGGCGCGGGTGGCTTGCACCTGCTCGATACCGTCCTGCGTGAATCCGTCATTACAATCGGCAGCCTGACCATTCGGATTGCCGATGTGTGGGAACTCATCCTCGGCGGCATCTTCATGGTGACGGTTATCATCTTCCCGCAGGGCATCGTCGGCACATGGCAGCGCTGGCGCGGCAGGCGTGTGGGGTGAGGCAAGGCTGTAAGCGTGCTATAATAGATGCAGAAGGAAAAGGATATTCCCTATGGAAACTGCTCCTATTCATATGGTTTTGATGTAATTACCGACTTTTTAGCATCTGACCCTACAACCGAAATGCTTCTTGCATATCATCTACCCGATGAACTCCAAGCACGGGTCAATGAATTGGTGGAGCGTAACGGCGAGGGGCAGTTAACGTTTGACGATCAGCAAGAGCTGTACGATTTTATGCGCGCTGACGAAATGATGTCATTACTCAAAGCAAAAACCAAGCTCAAACTGCGGAATAGCAATCGGTGAGTTTAACTAACGAACAGCGCCAAATCATTCATGAATTGGCTAGTAATTGCTGTGAATATTGTCGGATCGCTTCGGATGATCGCCTCTCTAAATTTCAGATCGATCATGTAATTCCAATTAAGCACGGTGGTAGTGACGATACCAATAACTTGGCACTTGCCTGTCTAAAATGTAATGGCTTCAAGGGGCCGAATGTTGCCGCACTTGATCCCTTAACTGGCCATGCTACAAAGTTATTTAACCCTCGTCGGCAGCGCTGGGACGACCATTTTCTCTTAAACGCCGATACGACAATTACTGGATTAACACCTGAAGGTCGTGTTACTGTTGAGAATTAATAACAGCAGCCGAGTGTATAATCATCAGTTATTGATGTAACTTGGTACTTATCCCTGCTGATAAAGCTTTAACGACTGGCTGCTTAGATGTCCCTAACCCATAACCACACCCTCAACCGCAGCATCGGCTACACTGTCCGCGAAATTACCACCTCCTTCGACAAATTATACTGCTGGTCAAATGACGGTCAGCCAACCGATGTCCTCGAACGTGCGCGGCAGGATCGCGTCACCTATCTTCCGGTGCGGGAGGGCGACCAAATTGTCGCTATTGCCCGCCGCGAGGAACTCGCCATAGCCGAAATCCTCCCGCTTACCGCCGATTGGCTGATCGCCGCCGACACCCCGATTTTGCATCTCATCGAACTGTTTGCGGAGAAAGCTGACCGTGTGTTTCTCGTGCTGCAATCCAGCAAGATCATCGGCCTCGTCGCCCCTGCCGACCTGAATAAAGTCCCCGCCCGCGCCAGCATTTACCTGCTGACTGCCCAATTCGAGGCGGAACTGGCGGTCTTGGTCAGGAATACGTTGGGAGAAGATGAACAAATCCTCGAACGGCTGCTGTCTGCGGATAACATCCTCAAAATTCGTACCGAACATGCCAAAGCCAACGCGGGTGACATCGGACTGAGCTTGTATTACTATCTCTATCTCGCCGACCTCATGACTATCGTGGCGAAACATGAAGGGCTGCGAAAATGTCTGGGCTTAAAATCGCGCAGCCATGCCGACAGCCAGCTTGATTTTGCCGACACGCGCAATAAGGTGAGCCACCTCACCGGCATGTTGATCACCTCGCAGGAAGATCTCAAAATCCTCAACGATGCCTGTAACAAAATCATCCGCCTCAGCGAAGCTATGAACACCCCCGCACCCTAAACGCATCTCTCTATTTTCTGTACCCTTTGTGATAAAAATGTATTTTCAGTAGGGACTTATCGCTAACTCCCCATCACCCCGCACACGGGTGCATCCCAATCAAGCTGCTGGTGTGCCACGAGAATACCATCTAGTGTTCTGGCGATTTCATGCGGATATGGCGCGGTTTTCCGTATCGTCAAATCGGCATACGAGTTCACGCACTCGAAGATCGAAGCCACCACCTGCCGCGACTCGTTCACCATGAACAACAGGTAGTGCAGGCGCTTCGCGGAACGGCTCACCAGCCGCGCGTAAACCGCCACCGTGTCCCCGATATGTACCTCGTTTACATAATGGATGTGGTGTTCAAGGTCAAAGCCGCCGCTGCCGTTCTCGCGGTAAAACGCCGGTGTCAGCCCGAAGGACTCGAACAGCGCGTCCCCCGCGTCATCATACACTTCGAGATAGTAGCGCATGTTCATGTGTCCCATTTTGTCGCGGTAGCGGTCAGGAATGGTGACGCGGTACACCATCGGTAACTGGGTAACGAGTTCGAGCGAGGGAACAGCAGGGCGCATAAAAAACTCCTCTATAATCACCAGAAAATATGAGTGATTTATATATCTATCCGTTGTTTGTATTCAATTCTGCATACATATATCTTTGCAAAAACCAGCCTCTTAAAGCCCTTCTCCCTTGCTTGCGGGGGAGAAGGGTTGGGATGAGGGGGTTCGCCTTTTATGCCCGATTCTAACCCGTTGCCTAACCGTAGGCCATACGTCCATCGCGCATCGTAATCACTGTGTCTATAATCATCTTTAGTGTACGCACATTGGGGGATGTTATGGTGATACGGCGAAGCATCATCCTGCTGGCGCTGCTGCTGGCGGCTTGCAACCTGTCCGTGCCGGATGTGACACCGACAATTGCCCCTTCGCGCACACCCAGCCCCACGCCGATTGTTTCGGATACGCCCCAGCCAACCATCGTCGCGCAGGTCGCCAGTAATACACCCAGCGTCACCCCTTCGCTGACCGCCACTTTCATTGTGCTGCCGAGTAACACCGCCACCGCTACCGCGACTGTCACCCGTACCAATGAACCGAGCGCTACGCCTAGCGATACACCCACATTGACGCTCACCGCGACAGCCACTTCAACCTTTACAGCAACGGCAACCTTCACCGCCACACTGACCAATGCACCGAGCGCCACATCGAGCTTTACGCCGACCAACACCGCCACGAGTACACCGCAGCCGACTGCGACACCCACCATACCACCGAGCGATACCCCGCCGCCCAGCCCGACACCGCTGCCCATATTCCCAACGGACACCGCAACCGCGACTTTTACACCCAGCGCCACCTTCACCAACGCGCCGACGGCAACCAATACGCTGACACCGAGCAATACACCACTGCCGCTGCCCACCGCAACGCGCACCCTCTCGCCGGAAGAATTGGCTGCTTTCACGCCGACGATTTTACCGGTTGGCGAAGTACCGACTGCCACACCCATCGAAGCCGCGATTGCACCCACGCTCGACGCGACGCCCACCTTCATCACAGCACAAGCACCGCTTGTCGAAACACCGCTTGTTACACCGCTGCCTGCCGATGTCAGCCCTGAACCATTGGAGTTTACGCCCACGCCTCAGCCGACCGTCGCCTTGATCGTCACACTGCCGGGGTTTGTGACGGCTATTCCAATTGTGCCGATTGGCGGATTTACACCACCCAACTTCGAAAACCGCGTGTTTGGCCTCAGTACATCCGGCGGTACAGCGGTGACCACGGGCGGTTTTAGCCTGCTGAACGATACCGTGCTGTTCGAACGTAATCCGGTTGATCCCAACCTGTACGTCACCACCGACAGCAGCGGTAATCTGTATATCACCGGCTTGAATGGCGCGGGTGCCAATCGCCCCGATATGTCACCGTTCTCGCAGTTCGTCGCTCTCAATCGTGAGGAAAACAACGCCTTCGTACCCGCAGCCAAGTGGTCGCCCGATGGTCGCTATGTGGCCTTCATCGTCGCTGGCAAGAAAACGGGTAACGATGGCGTATGGTTCTATCAGCCGGGACAGTTCCCACCCGTGCAGCTTCTCGTCGATTGTTTGCCGCTGGATGTGCCGGGGTGCAGCCTCGTCACCAACCCCTACGACCCTGACAAATGGGAAAGCCGTTCGCTGCTCTGGTCGCCCGACAGCGGAACCGTGATGGTCGGCCTCAACCTGCCTCAAGAAGGCCGCAGCGCTATCGTTCTCACGAGCGCGGTCAACGACCCTAACTACCGCATCACTCGTCCTGCCGTGTTCCGCTACGACTACGGCGCATGGTCGCGCGATGGTAATTACATCCTCGTCAGTGGGCGTGGGCCGGATATGCACGAGTATGTCGGCTGGCTTAACCGTGATGGTTCGTTTTACACGCTGCTTTTTGATGCGGAAGCCGCTGGCCTGTGGATGGGCTTTGCGAATCAGGCCAACGATGGCAGCGTCTACGCGCTCGGCGCACCCGGCGACCGTAACGGCGCGCGCGAACCCTTGCGCATCTACAACATGGATGGGCAAGCGCTCACCGGAACGATAGGCGAAGGCTTCCCCGACCGCGTGGAGTGGAGTCCCGATGGTCGCGCTGTGTTCGTGCAAACCAGCGGTCGCCAGTTCGTCGCCAACGTCAACGGCGATGTGCGCGAGATCAGCGGTCAGGTGGCTGGCGCACGGGCCATCAATTGGGTGAACGGCGAACTCCCGCAGGGCAACGATGGCGGTAACATCGCGCCGCCCTCGACGGGTATTGATCCGGTCGGTGTCGCGCCGGTCGGTCAGCCAGACGCGGGTATTCAGCCGCCTTCGCAGCTCCCATCCGGTGTGGTCGAAGGCAGCGAGTACCCACCGGGGACGCAGTTGCGCGTACTGGTGCAGGAACTCAACATCCGTACCGCGCCGGGGGTTAACAGCCCCATCGCCCGTAACTTGCCGCTGTTCACAGGTGAATATCTCGTCATCCTCGCGGGGCCGGTCGATGCCGATGGTGCGCGTTGGTGGCAGGTGCAAACCTCGGATGGCGTGGTTGGCTGGGTCGCCGGAGCAATCAACGGCTCACCCACGCTGGGGCAGTTCTGAAAGATGATGACGAAGGGGGCATGATGTGCTTAGGTAGGAAGAATGACTGCTTATAAAACTGTTCTGCAAGCAGAAACCGCTTATCTCAAACGCGGCTTGGTAGGGCAGCATAAACGAAAGCTGCTGCAACGTGGTTTCGTCGGGATAATGGTTTTTATTGCCCTCATCGCTTTTGTGTGGCGTGTCGTCAATACCATCCCTCAGCAGCCATCTTTGCTCTACTGGTTGTTCACTGAACTCAATTTAGATAAAACATGGTATTTCAGTAATAGTGGAATCAGCGATAAGCTGCTTCCCTTTACACTCTTATTCCCGATAGGTGTGTTGATTTGGGATTTATGGCTCATGGCACAAACGTTGGTTATGAGCAGTAATACAATTGCCCGTGAACGAAACGCGCAAAATTGGGAACTGCTGTTGCTGACAGGAGTCAGTATACGGCAGCTTGTAAGAGCCAAGTGGTGGGCAGTTGTACGTCAACAGGGGCGTTCTTATACATTGTTGGCAGTCATGCGAATCGGTGCCGTTTCCTTTTTGGCGCTGGGTTTTGATGTTTATTTTTGGTTCGGCCGCTCGCCAAGCTTTAGTTATGGTAGTCTTGGACCACTTGAAGAATCCCAGCGGACGATTGTTTTTATAATCGCCATTTCAATTGTTGTATTAAGTGCGGGTTTCATTGCTCTGTTGACAATGGTTAACCTACTGTTCACGGCAGCCTGCGGTATTGTCGGGGGCTGTCTCGCGAGACGCACAGCCCTTTCATTGCCCGCAGGTGTGGGGGTGCGACTGATCGTGATGGGTGGGATTGCCTTATTGATAGCTGTTCCGGGTTACCTATTTCTAAAGCCAGATATTGAAATGGGTAATTATTATCCTGATCCTGTACTTAGCACAATTGCCTTGATAGCCGCCCTCGTTGGTGCGGCGATGGTTGACAACGGTGCGACAGCGGCCGTATTGCTAATACGGTTTGGTTACAACGTCCGTTGGTGGCAATACCTCTATAGTATTCCATTTTTCTCAATCACCTTACGCGGACATGGGCCAGCATTTTTAACAGCATTGGTTTTGAGTAGTATTCTATTGGCTGTGCTGACGTATCTTTTATTACGCCGCGCCGAAACTATTCTCGCTCGGCAAAGTCTAAGGTAACCCGTTTAAGGAGTACCCCCATGCCTACACCCGCTTATTCCCAATCGCCGCTCGTCAAAAAGCTCGCCATCAAACCAAACACCAATATCCACGTCCTGAACCCCATCGCGGGCTTCCGTGACATACTCGGCGAACTCACCGCCGGAACGGTTTACTATGAGCACTTTGATGACACTTACGATTGGATTACCATGTTTGTCAAAACCGAAAGCGAACTCGATGGCCTGATCGAAGCCGTTAAACAGCACCTCAAACCCACTGGAACCCTGTGGGTCGCCATCCCCCGCGCCAAAAATCCCAAGTTCAACCGCAGCACATTAATGGCTTCTCAAGAACGTTATGGGCTTGAAACGGTGGCGAATGCCGTCATCAACGAGGAATGGACAGCCTACCGCTATAAACGCGCCATCCAAACTTAAAGTGATGAACATTCATTACCATTGCGCGGTAATTCCACACCGACTTATACAGCCGAATGCATGGTAAGCGCTTGCTGGATGCGGTCTACAAGGGTTTGGCGCATCTCCCCCGTAACATCGAACCACTGGTGGGGATCATAAGGGTTACCGAAATGTGGGTCGTCAAAGGTCACGCCGCCGAAAGTCACAGGCTGCTTGTATCGCGGTACCGCCCACCAATGGACATGCGGATTTGGCGATTCTACCCGATACGAGTGGTTCATGTAACACGACCAGTTAAACATGACCGCCCCAAAAGCCGAACGCAGCGCACCTTCAAGCCTTTGCACAACCGTTAACCACTCCATTAGCTCATCAGGGCTTAAATCTGCAAGGTCGCCTGAATGTCGTTTTAAGTGAACCACACATCGTCCCAGCAGGGATTGATTTGGAGCGAGAATGACCCGCCAAAACGTGGTTTCAAACAGGAACAGGTAATCAGGGTTTTCAGGTGTCCACCCACAAATCGGACAATTCATGCTGATCTCATTGGCAGTCTTGTCACTCATAAACATCCTGCTTTCGGCTAATCATGTTTATAAACTAAATATTTGATATTGGGTCTTTTGAACTGTTTACTGAGATTAAACGCCATTGTTCCGCAGCCTTGAGAGATCAATGCTTAGGGTAGTTTATCGAGGTTAAAAGATGAAACCGCATCATCGTTTTTGGGGGAGCGAGGATACTTGCCGGGTCATCTTCATTCCCCCTCTGCACATAAATGGCAGAGGGGGCTAAGGGGTGAGGATTTGAGTGAAAAACTACTTCCACTCCCACACTTCTTCGCCCGAAAGGAGGCGGCGAATCTGCACTGGAAACTTGTCCGCGTCCAGCGGCTTACCGAGGAACCCGTTAAACCCCGCCTTCTTGGCACGGCGCATCTGATCCTCGCTGGCTTCTGCCGTCACCGCGCAAACTACCGTGTCTTTCAAACGGGGATGCGCACGCACTTTTTGCAGCGCCTGATAACCATCCTCATACGGCAACCGGATGTCCATCAAGATCAGGTCAACGCGCGGCAGGGTATCGGCAAACTGTACGACCTGCCAGCCGGAGGTCTTCCACTCGCAGCGCTGTACACCCATGAATGCCAACATACGGGCGATCAACACAAAATTCGGCACATTGTCCTCTACGACCAGCACATGTGCCTCACCCGGCTCTATCGTGGCATGTGGCGTAGCATTCGTTGGTTGGACTTCGCTCATCACTGGCGACTCCTGATATAGTGGTAAACTTCGTCGGGTAACTTATCAACATCAACCGGCTTGCGGATGTACCCGGTGCATCCCGCCTCTAAGCTTTTCTCACGGTCGCCGTCCATCGCGTTCGCCGTCAGCGCCACGATGGGAATATCGCGCAGGTGGTCGATTCCCCGCAGCATACGGGTCGCCGTCAAACCGTCCATCTCCGGCATACTCATATCCATCAGGATCAAGTCCGGCGGGTTCTGGCGTGCCATCTCGATCCCTGTTCGGGCATTATCTGCCTCTTGGATTACAAAGTCATAATCCGAAGCCATCAAGATCCGCCGTACCAGCATCCGGTTATCGCGGTTATCTTCAATATACAGCACAGTCGGCATACGTCACTCGCTCCCTTACTGCTCCGCCAGCCGCGAAGGCTGGAATCTACTCTCATCAACCTGTATAAAGAGTGCTGTCTGTATCAATTATCATACAACACAATCTTGATTGATTCATGAAGATCAGCGCGAGAATAGTGAATTTGTAGACTGATTCATACAAAAACAAACCGAAATTTCATATTTCAATTCGCCTTACCTTCACCCAACCATTGTACCCTATAAACCGATTACCAATGCTATATATTTCAGTAATAGCGTCAATGCCGTACCGCATCATTACGCCATATCGCCCCGAACAACCGCCAGCGTGTCTGTCCCGTAATGGCGATTTAGTAAGTGATGTTCATCTAACTTAACAACTTGCAAAACCACATTTTTAGGGGCGCGATACACCGCGTTCGTGTCGCTAATCCATACCCACCATTTACTTTGTAACCCGCATGTATACGAAGAAGCATTAAACGATTTCAGGCTTAGGATTTGTAGAGAAATAGCGAACAGCGCTCATTTTCCCTCACACAGAGGGGTGTAAAAGCGGGTTTGAAGGAGGTTCCGGTTGAGGCGCAGGGTCGCCTCGCGCGGCAATTTCTGCTATCCTAACCTTGAGCAGCGGCGTTCGCCCTCTGCCTATTTTCAGTGTATTGAAAGGAAACCACTATGGCTAAGCGTTATAATGCGCCTCCAGAAATGCAAATCGACCCTAACAAAAATTACGTTGCTCACTTCAAAACCAACAAGGGTGAGTTTGATGTGCATCTGCGCGCGCAGGAAGCCCCCATCACCGTCAACAACTTCGTTTTCTTAGCGAAGGATGGCTTCTATGACGGCCTCAAGTTCCACCGCGTCATTGCCGACTTCATGATTCAAGGTGGCGACCCAGATGGTCGTGGTACCGGTGGCCCCGGCTACACATGGAACGACGAACCCTCGGCGCTCAAACTCAAGCACGACGGCCCCGGCGTCCTCAGCATGGCAAACGCGGGTGCCAACACCAACGGCTCACAGTTCTTCATCACCCATGTCGAAACATCATGGCTGAACGGCAAGCACGCCGTCTTTGGTAAGGTCTTGGGTGACGGTCAGAAAGTTATCGACGCCATCAAACAGGGCGACAGCATCGAATCCATCACCATCAAAGAAAGCTAGTTGCTTCCCGAATGACGATTTAACCAGTGGTGCAAGTCTAACCCCCTCATCCCAACCCTTCTCCCCCGCACGCAAGGGAGAAGGGCTTAAGACACTTATGCGGGGCAAATAAGCCTATCCAGAACGACTTACAAAGGTTCAAATGCAAACATGCACCATTGGTTATTTAGGAAGGGCTATGTACCCCTTCCTTACATACCTCGCTATTGTTGTAGGGCGCGATAACGGCCTGTTATAAATTACCACCGATAACCCCACTGATTAGTTGACTACTGCCCATGATCTATACGAAAATTTGTCGAATGGCAGAGAGAAACATTAAGGGAGGCTACGTAGTTTTACGTAGGCCTGTTCAGCGTATACGGTATTACCCTTATATACAGAGGTGCGTCCATAGCAATATAGCTCATTTGTCGTGGTTGTGATCGGCACCCGTCGTGTTACCCCCGCCAAAAATTTTGATTACATCAACCAACCGAAGATATGACGAATGAGCGACTTTTCCGAAGAAAATTTATTTCGTGATATTCACCCACTCATGAAGAAGCGCTTATTTTTTATAGCAGCAGTACACGAATTGGGATTTCTCGATGATTGCTGAAGCTGTGATACCAGACATGTTCATGCGGTTGTGGGAAAAAGTCGGCTGCTGACTAACGACTATCGACTACTGACGATGGCATGTGCTACAGTCGGAATAGATTAGTCAATGAGGTATGCATATGACCACAACCGACCCCATTACCATTCGCTTCGCCGAACCCGCTGATGCCCACGACATCGCCCGTGTTCAAACTGAAAGCTGGCGAACGACTTATGCGGGTATCATATCCGCCGAATTTTTAGCCAATATGGATGTCTCGCGCCGGGCGGCTGTCTGGCATAACGGCCTTACAGATCGCAACAACCGCAACGGCTATTTCATCGCCCAAACCACCATCGGCGAAGTGGTGGGGTTTGCCATCGGTGGGCCGGAACGGGATGGGCATCCGGTTTACAAAGGTGAACTGCTCGCCATCTACCTGCTGGAGGCTTATCAGGGGCAAGGTATTGGCAAGCGCTTGCTCAAGACGGTTGCCGCGTGGCTGCACGAACACCATTACAACAATATGTTGATCTGGGTATTAGCGGAAAACACCAACGGCATCGCTTTTTATGAGGCGCTGGGTGGGCAGCGCGTCGAGACGAAAACGATCAGCATCGGCGGTGACGACCTCGAAGAATATGGCTACCTGTGGTCTGACCTCACGCCTTTCCTGTATGGTAATAACTCCCCCTTGGCCTTGGCCTGATGAGTTTTTACCTTTCCCTGATTCTTCATCAGTATTTTGGACACAATTAATTTCAAAAGTTAAGTGATCTTTTACTAATTTAATTGCAAGTTATTTATTATAACTTGCACCCTGTATTTTGTTCCCTCCTTCACGCATGGGGGAGGGTTTGAGTGGGGTTCTCTAACTTTTAAGCCTCTACGTAAGCTGGGCGATCTTGCCCAGTCCAGACTAGCTATAGGGAAATTGTAAATTAAGGAAACCCATTATGGATATTAAATGGTTTTGGGAGTTAATTAATAAAACCCGAATTGCAAGCAATGGAGATACAGATAAACAGGCTCAGTTAATCATTCAAACTTTAGAAGAATTACAAATAGAAAATATCATAGAGTATGAGCATATTTTCTACGCATTATTTAATTATTGTGACAGATATAATTTACGTGATGCAGCTAGTTTTATAGGGGAGTTTGGTGATAGCGGCTGGAAAGATTTTAGAGCATGGCTTATTTGCCAAGGGCAAGAGGTATATGAAAGTGTTATTGATGATCCAGATATTCTTGGCGATATTATTTCTGTAGATGATCGTTATAAAATTTTAGCTGAATCATTATTATATGTGGGGCAAAAAGCCTATGTAAAAAAGTTAAATAATGAAAGCCTAGTTATCCCATACATTCCTGATAATAAACCTGTACCTAAAGGGGAAAGTCTATGGAAGAATGTTTCATCTCAAGAAGATTATGACTATGCTTTCATGAGAAAGTATCCAAAGGTGTGGGCAAAGTTCAATTAATCCAAAGAGCCTGCACCCCGCAGGCTCTTTCATTTTCGTTCGGCCTCACTCAACTCAACTCGTTCGTATGAGAATCGCGATAGAAGGCGAGAGATGCAGCAAGCAGCGGCAAAGCGGGTCGGCTTAGAGGTTGAGGGGTTGGGTGGATTGTCGCGGTTGGGGTAGAGATTGGGCGAAGATGCGGTAGGAAGGCGCAAAAAGGTGGGTTGTGAGGCGTTCAAGAGAGCGTGTAGGTTTGGAGTGTATTAATGCGAGCGTAGTTGGTTTATGGCATAATGTGGCTCATGAACCCACTTAAGTTTTATACCGATACGCATGTTCCAAAGGCAGTAGCGATACAACTCCGCGCACAAGGTATTGAGGTCATCCGCTGCGAAGAAGTTGGGCTGGCTGAAGCCGATGATATAGAGCATCTGGAATATGCCACATCACAAGGCTGCACGCTGGTTTCGCACGATTTGGATTTTGTGCAACTCCACAGCCAATGGCTGCATGATGCGCAGCGACACTGTGGAATCGTGGTGTTCAATCGCAAGTTTCAAGGGAATGT
>JAPUDW010000085.1:0-16578 GCA_027492915.1 Bacteroidota bacterium
CCGATTACTTGAAGTCGAGCAGCATCGAAATAGTGAATTAGCAGCATTGCATCAAGCTAGTCTTCAACTCACCAGCAGTCTAGATGTCGAAAGAGTACTAGCAACTGTTATTGATTATGCTATTTTGCTCATCAACGCAAGCGCAGCACATATCTTTTTGTATGATGGGCAAACACTATCATTCGGGGCAGCACAGTGGGACGGCGAAAAACAAAGCAAATCATTTATTGAACCGAATCAAGATGATATTTCTTATGTTGTGGCTCAAAGTGGGAAACGGTTGATCGTCCCTAAAATAGATCAATATTCAACTTACAAAGACAGAAAATTAGGTGGAGCCATCATTTCTCTGCCCTTGCGAGTGGCGGATAAAGTGAATGGCGTCATGTCATTGGCCTTTTTCAAAACTCATCACTTTGACGAATATGAAATCCGGCTTTTAGAATTACTGGCCGATCAAGCCGCGATTGCAATTCACAATGCACAACTTTACCAACAGGTTCGTAGCCACGCGGATGAATTAGAGCAGCGGGTTCAAGACCGAACTCAACAACTTCAACGTGCAAAAGACCGTGTCATTGCTATTCTCAACAACAGCGGCGACGCTGTTATTTTGGCAAACTCACGTGGCTTAATAAAACAGGCAAATCCGGGGTTTAACCGTCAATTTAGATACGATCAAGACGCCTTACTTGACCGACCACTAGCAAACATGGTTTCCGATGAGTCGATTGATCAATTTTACGAATCGCTTCAAACGGTTGAACAAGGTGTGCAACCTAAACGTATAGAAATTGTCGCCCAGCGCAAGGACGGTACAACATTTCCGGCTGATGCCTTAATCTCGGCTTTTCACGAAGGTGACGACCGCATGGTCGTGTACAGCCTGAGAGACATAACCCAACAAAAACAAGTGGAAAAGGAACTCCGTTTAGCGCTTGAGAAAGAAAAGGAACTAAACGAGCTCAAAACAAGTTTCACCTCTATCGTTTCGCACGAATTCCGCACACCCTTATCCGTTATCTTGACGTCATCCGATTTCTTGATCAATTATTATGATCGCATTGATGAAACCCGACGTCTGGAAAAACTCAACAATATTAGCCGTCAGGTTCAACGCCTCGTTCGGTTGATGAATGATGTACTAACAATTACCCGTGCAGAAAGCGTTGGCTTCGACTTTCGTCCACAAATGTTTGATTTAGCCACCCTTTGTAAAGAAATCATCGATGACGTGAAGGTTGGATACCAGCAAGATATTGCCATTGAGTTCACGTTGGAAGGGGATTGTCATTCAATTACTGTTGACGATTTTCTGTTTAACCACATCTTACAAAATCTAGTCTCGAATGCAATCAAATATTCCAAAGCTGGCAGTAGCATTCACATTCATTTGAATTGCACACCTCCCCTATTAACATTAACTGTAAAAGACCAAGGGATTGGTATTCCGTTACAGCATCAACACAGGTTATTTGAAACCTTTCGACGAGCATCTAATGTGGGACAAATTCAGGGAACTGGTATTGGTCTCACAATAGTGAAACGTGCCGTAGATGCCCACGGTGGAACAATTGAATTTAATAGTATTGAGGGAATGGGAACTACGTTCATCGTAAAACTACCCGTTAGCGACAATAATTAAAGGAGAACCCATGAAAACGAACATCTTAGCCATTGAAGATGAAAAAGACCTCCGAGAATTCATTGCCGAAGTGCTAGAGTTTGAAGGTTACAACTGTGTCGTCGCTCAAGATGGAGAAGCCGGAATACATCTGGCACGAGAATTTTTACCTGACTTGATTATTTGCGACATCATGATGCCACAAACGGATGGCTACGGAGTATTAAATGCCTTAAAAAGCAATTCTTTAACAGCTAATATTCCGTTTATTTTCCTGACTGCTAAAGCCGACCGAATGTCGCTGCGATACGGGATGGAATTGGGCGCGGATGATTACCTGACCAAACCATTTAAGTCTCATGAACTGCTTGCCGCAGTTAGCACACGAATGCAGAAAAAAGCCAGCTTGGTTAACGAATATTCGAATCAGGTTTCGGATCTCCAGCAATCGCTGCTTAGCACCTTACCCCATGAGTTGCGTACACCATTAGTAGGAATCATTGGTAATGCAGAGTTATTGCTTATGGATTCGCGTGTGGAAGCACAACCGGACATCACTCAAAAGCTAGAGTCGATTTTCGAATCGGGCAAACGACTGCACCGGCTCATCGAAAATTACTTATTGTATGCCCAACTTGAAATCATTAAGAATGATGCGGAACGGCTTAAGAGGTTACGCCAATCCAGAACTGATTCTCCTAAAAGCGTCATCAGTGAGGTTGCAACGGCAAAATCGAACTTATTTGAGCGAGTAGACAATTTGAATTTGAATGTGGTCGACAGCCAACTCGAAATTTCCAGAGAAAATCTAGAGAAAATTGTTGAAGAAGTTGTGGATAATGCATTCAAGTTCTCTGAATTCGGAACGGCAATCAATATTTCCTCAAAAATAGATGGACAAACATATGTCATCAGCATCAGTGATACTGGACGTGGAATGTCCATCGACCAAATCAAGAATGTAGGTGCCTTTGTACAATTTGGACGTGAGTTTTATGAACAGCAGGGTTCAGGTTTAGGTTTAGCCATTGCCAAACGTTTAACCGAATTACACGGCGGCGAAATGCTCATCCAAAGTGAGACTGGCCTTGGAACCAGAGTACGTATCAAGCTGCCGATTATTCAAAGTTCTTAACTGCAAGCTCAGCTATGAGTGAATGACACAAACGATCAACTTCAAGTAAATGCGTGGATAGAGACTACATTTAGGAGAGAATCTCATTTTTCCAAAGTGGTTGCATGGCTTCTCGCAGACAGAGGTAAGTACGATACATGCGGTCATAAATGGGCGTCACTTGCGCATTTGGTTCATAAGTTGCTAATGGTCTGGTCGTAGTAAGGGCCGCCGCATGGATCGAATCGTACCATCCTATCCCAACACCGGCGACCAAGGCTGCACCTTTTGCACCAAATTCTACTCCTCGAGGAACCACAACGCGCGCGCCTAAGCAATCAGCAATAATTTGCCCCCAAATTTGACTTTTAGCACCGCCTCCTGAAAACCTGACCTCAGTGATTGGTGTATCCATCGCTGTGTAACAATCCCGTATTGCGAGAGCTACACCTTCATAAACGGCACGCAGCAAATCACGCCGTTTATGATGCGGCAGTAAACCGACAAACTGTGCGCGCGCACCGGAAGCAACAAACGGTGCAATCACTCCTACAGGGCTGAGATAGGGGTGATAAATTACCCCATTAGCTCCGGGTGGACTGGCTGTTACCAGAGATTCAATTGAGTCGAAAAGATCCTTACCGGATTGGATGTCAACCAACCACTCACGGATAAACCAATCCAAATTGGTCGTACCTGCAATATTCGCCATTACCCGAAGCCAATTCCCACCCGGCATAAAAAAAAGTAGACCAACATCGGGTGGCGTAAAAGTTGGCTGTGGAAACACTAAACAACTCAGGCATGTCGTCCCTAGAATGATGCAGGCGACACCCGCCTCCACAGCACCTGCACCAATCGCACTGGCTGGAACATCGCCTAATCCAGCAACAACAGGCGTACCTATTTTCAGCCCCGTCCTTTGGGCAGCGGCAATGTTTACCGCACCACATATCTGCTCAGACGCAGCGACCGGTGGCAGCAAGTGGCAATATTCCCGCACACCCAACAAATCGAACAGCGCCTCATTATAATTCCCAACACGAATGTCACCCGGCATAACAGAGGCTTCTGTAACATCGGTGAAAATCTCTCCGGTTAGCTTATAACGCAACCAGTCCTTACAACACAGCACATGGGCAGTTCGTGCCAACACATCCGGCTCATTTTCTAACAACCAACGAATCACCGGCAGCGTACATCCCGGCTGCATCACAGAACCCGACGAAGCGAAGATTGTGGACATGAATCCCGGTTGCTCAGTGCTCAAGCGCTGCATAAGTTCCAGCGTACGGGCATCATTCCACAGGATGGCGTCACGTACAGGATTACCCTTTACATCGATTAACCATGCTCCCACCATATTGCCGGTCAAACCAACACCTGCAATCTGTTCACCGCTCACGCCGTTGCGATTCAATATTTCGGCAATTGCATCGGCTGTTGATTCCCAAAAGGTATCTAAACTCGCCTCAGAGTAAGTAGGTTGCGGCGTAAAAATTTGCGTCGGGCGACCAGCAGCGGCGTATTCATGCCCATCACGGTTGATCAACACAACCTTAATAACAGATGTTCCTGCATCAATACCCAGCAAATACGACTCTGACATAGCTTCATCCATAAAGTGATCGCACTGCTTCATCCACCAGTGTGCGAGCATTACTATAAAACAACTTTTCAACGGCTACGTTGTCAAAATTCAGGACATCACAAGCCTGCTTCATAGCGCGAATTTGCTCGTAGCCCATGAACGTACAGCGTAACTGATTGGGCTTTCGACTACTAATACTCCAGTCGAACTGTTTGCGCGTTAAGGCGACTCGCTGCCCATTAAGCATGAACATGTAACCACGCACGGTAGCAACGGGTATATCCGATCCATACATTAAATGTTCGAGTGGCATTCGTTCGAGGATTGCCTGAATCACACCCGCTGACTGCACATTCGAAAAATCGAAGTGCATATTAGGCAGGTTTTCGACCACATCCAGCGCTTTATGAATCAGGTCAGGTGCATATGCACGTCCACCATGTGCCAATATGATACGTGCCTGTGGATAGTGACTGGCGATATATTCTAAGTCCGTTAAATTATCAGCGTCAGCCAAGCGTTGATCGCGCGGAACATGCAGCATGATTGGCAACTTATAGCCATTTGCGACTTCGAGCTGCGCATCAGTCACAAAATCACGAATGCGAATAGACTCTAACGGCTTCCATATCACATAGGACAAATAAGGTTTAAAGCCAATAAATCTTCCCTGCCGCAGACGTTCAACTAGAATGTCGACCGTTTCATCCAACGCAGGGATATATAAACCAAACGATTGTGCCTGATTAATTTGACTTGCAATGTAGCGATTATTTGCTTCTCGATCAACTACGGTCAGCGGCATCCCAAACGCTAAGAACTCAACAGTCTTAGCCGGAAAAAGTAAACCATAGGCTTCGGATAATTCCGCCCATGACACACTTTCCGCCTCAAAAACCAAGCCGACCCGTTCCGCCGAAATCGGCTTTAAAGCGTGTTCCGGCAGCCATGCATGAGTATGAACATCAAACATACGATCAGGCAGCCACGAGGCAAATTCCTGCTGAAAAATCGGCAAATCAACCGATTGATAATACTCAAGCTCATCAACAATCGACATTATCGCGTTTCAACCATCACGCGCGTTCCATCACGGTCGGAACGGTGCATCGCATCCAAAACGGTAATAACACCTTCCGCTTCTGGCAATGACTTCGAATTATCCGTATCCCAACCCCGCACCCGTTTAAGGATGTGCTGAATTTCGCTGGTGTAATTATTGTCAACCAACAGCGAATTTCCGACACCGGTACCTTCAAAGCTGTCCCAATTGTGCCACCCTTCTTCGTAACCATGATTCGCATTGCGCACGTATAATCGGTAGCGAGCCGGTTGTATACCCGCATAGAGTGTGCCATCAGTTCCATACAATTCGATTGTCCACGCTTCTACCCACGGGTGCGCTTCCCAACCGGTCATATCCAACGTCACCAATTTATCGCCATAATGAAAGACTGCACCACCGGCATCTTCGTGAACCAATCCGCCCAAAGGCATTTGTACAGTCTCGCCTAAGCCGGAAAGTGTGTCCTTCTTAAACCCGTGTGCGGTCACATCAACACCTGCTGACAATTTGAGATAGGTCGCCTGCACAGATTGGGGCAAGCCGAATAAACCAGTCATCAGGTGGATGGCATGGCAGGCATCGGTATACATCAGGCCGCCGAGATCACCCTTCACGCTTTGCCAGACTTCCGCCGAACCACCTACCGGTGTCGCGGCGTGTAAGCGCACCTGCACCACTGGCCCCAGAACACCTTCACTCATAATCCGTTTGATGTGGCGAATTGCACCGCTGTATGGAAGCATATAACCTACCTGAAACGGGATTGTCGCCCCCCGGACAATGTCAACCACTTGATGCATAGCTGGTAAGTTTGCTGCACCCGGCTTTTCGAGCAAAATCGCTTGACCACGTGATGCTGCCATTTCAACATATCGAGGATTATCCGGCTCCCAGCCTTCAATAATGGCTAATTTGACACCCGGTTGATCGAGTAGTTCTTCCGGTGTCGTATAAGCCTTTAAACCGTAATCACGTTCCAATACGCCGGTTAATACACTATCGGGGTCATAACACCCGACGAGCTGTACATCCGATTCTTGCGATAACAATTGTATACGCGGGAAAATATGAGGATGCGTACATCCTACAAATGCGACTCCTATTTTTTCCGACATCACAGTCTCCTAATAACCAATATTTTCAACCTAATCCTAATCGTTCCCAAATCGCGTGCCGCAGCGCCCAACCCTCGCGCGCACTCTGGTAAAGGTGATGATAGAGTTCGTACAAAGCGCTGTATGTAGTGACGAATTCCTGACGCGGCTCAAAGGCGCGATCTACTCGAATAAAGGCTCGCATCGCCGCTTCAAATGACGAAAAAAGTCCAACACCTACGCCAGCTAATATTGCTCCGCCGCGCGCACCAAATTCGGTACCGCCGGGTATCACAATCCGTTTTCCGGTTGCATCCGCAAACATTTGCGCCCAAAAATCGGAACGTGCGCCACCGCCTACCAAAAGGACTTCATCAATAGGCTGTTGGATTGAGCTATAACAATCGCGCATCGCCAGCGCCGTACCTTCATATATCGCCCGAATCATGTCGAAGCGCGTATGTTCCATCGACAAACCAAAAAACTGCCCTCGCGCATGTGGATCAGCAAAAGGAGAAATAATTCCTGCTGTGTTTAAGTAAGGGATGAACATAATACCGCGTGCGCCTGCAGGAACCGCCGACACCTGTGTTTCAATTAGGTCATACACATTTTGACCGCTGCTCACCGCAAGCTGCCGTTCCGGTTCAGCCAGATTCTTCACCATCCATTCGATGCTGATAGTTCCTGTCGTGTTCACCAGTGAACGCCCCCACATACCATCCGGCATACACGCTTGTACACCAGTACCACGCGGTTCAAATGTCGGAATATCGCTGACCAGGGTGTTCAGAAAGCTGGTTCCCAATATCGAACAGGCTTGCCCCGGACGATACGCCCCACCACCTACCGTAGAAGCGACAACATCGACCGAACCAGCAACGACAGGTGTGCCTATCCGTAAACCAGTTTTAGCGGATGCTGCCGCGTTAATATGTCCCACGACATCATGCGAACGGGCTACTGGTAAGCGTTTCTCGATACAACTTTCCAAACCCGCCTCAATCATTAAGGAATCACTGTAACCCCGCCCTCGAATATCACCGGGGAAATAGGCGACATCCGACTCATCGCTGTATAGTTCACCCGTCAGTTGGTAGCGAAGCCAATCTTTATGGAAAGGTAGCCAACGGGTCTTAGCCATGACGTCCGGCTCTTGTTCAAGTAACCAGCGCAGCGCCACCAGCGGATAACCGGGAAACATAGCATTGGCCGACATATCCCATACACGGTCGATAAACCCATCAGCTTGCCAACGAGCGATGATTGGAGCCGCCTGTCCGTCATTCCACAGAATAGCGTTTCGAGTCGGGTTGCCCCTGGCATCAATCGGCCACACACCACACGCGGTACCACATAATCCGATACCCGCGACTTGTGAATCCCCCATGGCAGCCACAACTTCGGCTATCGTCTCGGCGGTGAGTTCCCATAGCTGTAACATGTTGACTTCGGATGTACCGGAGATACGGGTGATCACGGGGGTTTCACGGCGGGCAATTGCGACTTCGTTTCCTTGCAAGTCAAAGATCACACTCTTTACAACCGATGTGCCGCAGTCAATACCAAGCAAAACCTGATTCACCCTATGCTCCTAACGCTTGCGGTACATCATCACCGCAATTACCAACAAAATACCTTTGAAAATGTATTGATAATTACTGGGTATATTGGTCAAATTCATAATGTTGCCAAGGATAGCAATAATCAACACTCCGGCTAACGTTCCCCAAACGGACCCCACACCACCGGTCAAGCTAGTGCCGCCTAACACAACGGCGGTAATCGAGTCGAAGCCGAAATCCTCGCCACTAAGGGGATTACCCGCCCGTGAGCGCGCCGCCCAATAAATGCCAGCCAAACCGGTCATCACACCACAGGCTACATAAGCCATCACTTTGATACGGTCGGTTGACATACCCGAAAGACGTGTAGCAACTTCATTACTGCCGACTGCATACAGGTGGCGGCCAAAACGCGTGTGGCGCAATATCAAAGCAACGACAGCAGTTGAGATCAAAATAATGAATAACGGAATAGGTAAGCCTGCAAATTCTCCAGTAAAATAAGGGGAAAACTCATTCGGTATCGTGCCCGGCGGGGTCTGCCGGAGCTGAAGAGCAAGACCGCGCACAAAGGATAAGGTTGCTAAGGTGACCATAAAGGGTGACAACTTCAAGCGCGTGACAGCCAAACCGTTCACCAAACCAACCGAAGCACCAATCGCCAAACCGATCAAGGATGTAATAATCATGGACTCCGGTGTCGGCTCCATGATGCCTGCCATGACGACCACAATTAGGCTAATGGTCGAGCCGACTGATAGGTCAATGCCAGCGGAAAGCAGCACGATAGTTTGACCGATGCTCACGAGCAGCAGGGTGGCTGACTGACGTGAGAGATTTATCAAGTTTCGAGGGCCAGTGAACGCAGGGGAAAGAAAACTCGAAACGATAAACAGTACGAGCAAAACGCCCCAGATAATAAGCACATTCTGGTGCATACGCACGAGCCGCATTATTTTCTGGCCGAAGCCGGATGTCTCTGCTGTATTGACGGTGACGACGTTTGCCATACTATTTCCTAAATAAATCGCTAAACTTATTGAAATGCGCCCGGTGATTATGAACCAGTGGCATCGAGCATAATACGTTCTTCGGTCGCATCTGCACCCGCCAATTCAGATTGAACCTGCCCGTTCCGCATGACAATAATCCGGCTGCTCATACCCAGCAGTTCCAATAGTTCACTTGATACCATAATGATGCCTGCACCCGCACTGGCAAGCTCGTGAATCAAGCGATAGATTTCGACCTTCGCTCCAATATCAATACCGCGCGTTGGCTCAGCAAATATTAGGATACGCGGGTTTTTAATTAGCCATTTTGCCAGCACCGTCTTTTGTTGGTTACCACCACTGAGCAAGCGCACTGCCTGTTCGATACTCGGTGTTTTGACACCAATACTCGTAACCTTTTCTGCCACAACTTTGTGTTCATCCGGCTTGCGCACCAAACCGTAGCGGCTAAAACGTCCCAAACTCGGCAGCGCAACATTCTCGCGCACGCCTAACGTCAGGGCTAAGCCTTCTAATTTACGGTCATCGCTAATGAATACAATGCCCGCATCAATCGCGGCACGTGGGTCACGCATGTTAATATGTTTACCATCAACCAAAAATTCGCCACCACGCAGTGGTTCTAAGCCAAAAAGCGACCGCGCGACTTCCCGCTGTCCATGCCCTTCCAGACCTGCAAACCCTAGCACTTCGCCGGGGTATAACTTGAAGCTGACATCCCGCAGCATGGGGGTCGTCAATCCACGGATTTCGAGTAAAGGTTGATCTGCATTCGCTCGTAAACGTGGTGGGAAAATATCTTCGAGGCTGCGACCGACCATTTGCCGCACGATTTCTTCTTTGGTCAAGCCGTTTGTCGGCTGGCTGGCAACAAATTGTCCATCCTTCAACACCGTTACTGATTGACTAATTTCGAGGACTTCATCCAATCGGTGCGAAATAAAAATAATAGTCGTGCCTTGGGACATCAAGCGACGGATCGCGGTAAATAAGTGTTTCACTTCAGTGGGATTCAATGCTGCTGTCGGTTCATCCATAATTAGCAGTTTGACATCCCCTGCCAGCGCTTTAACAATCTCGACAATCTGCTGCTGCGCCACCGTCAATGACCGAACAATAGCCTCCGGCGAAATAGCAATTTCGAGTTGAGCCAGCAGTTCAGCTGTGCGGCTGTTCATCTGCTTCCAGTCGATGAAGCCGAATCGTGTACGCGGTTCACGATTTAATAAGATGTTTTCTGCCACCGTTAAATCCGGCAGCAGGTTAAATTCTTGGTAAATAATTCGGATGCCGTGGCGCTGGGCATCAGCAGGGCTATGCAAATGGAGGTGTTCCCCTTGCCAAATGAGCTGCCCCTGATCTGGCTGATGAACACCAGCCAAGATCTTCATTAGCGTGGATTTACCTGCTCCGTTTTCCCCAACCAAAGCATGAACTTCGCCTATATTAACCGCAAACGAAACATTCCTCAGCGCTTGGACACCGGGGAAGGATTTACTAATTTGTTCAATCTGGAGCAAGGGTTGTGATGTCATAAAAGCTAAAAAGAAAACAGAATACAGTAAACGAACAATTTATTGCGGTACTTCATTTCATATAAATAGGGAATACCGATAACAGCACTCCCTATTTCGAGCATCAACAATAGACTACGACGGCTTCAAATACAGGGTATCTGCAACTTCTTTCGGCAGCAGCGAATTTGTCCAATAGGCATCTGAGTATTCGGGACGTGTATAATCAGCAACCGCATCTTCATAGATGGTTGGTACTTGCAGCGCATAGAACGGCGCTACAGGCATACCTTCCAAAATACGAATAGCCGCTTGCAAAGCAACACGGCTCTGCCATGTTGGTTCAGATGCTGCCATCGCCTTAAAGCCACCATCCAAGCGTTCTTGCCAATACAACATAAAGCCGTTGTTGTCTTCGCCGGTCATGGGCACCAGAGGACGACCAGCAGCTTCGAAAGCTTCAATAGCGCCCTGAGTCATTGCCCCGCCCTGTGACCACACACCATCAATTTCTGGGTAAGCAGCCAACATATTTTCAGTGGCCTGTTTACCTTGGTCATAAGCCCATGCCGCATCTTGTTCAGCCAAAATTTTGACCTCAGCGCCGCCATCAGGACAGGCCGCGATAGCATCCAACAACCCCTGACGACGAGCATCGCTGGTCGAATTACCGGTGATGCCATTCAGGGCGATCAAGTTGCCTTTACAGTCAATCTGCTCCATCAAGAAATCGCCCTGCTTACGACCGAATTGCAGTTCATCAGCTTGCAGATAAGTTACCATCGCATCAGTATTCACCTGCGAGGCAAACACAACAATCGGGATACCAGCTTCAGCGGCCTCTTCAATTGCCGGAACAATTGCATCTGGCGCAACAGGGCTGATGATGATGGCATCGACACCGCGAGCAACCATATCTTCAATCTGGGAGATTTGCTTGTTGGCATCACCTTCCGAGCTAACGGAAATCAACTCCGCAATTTCGGGGTAAAGGGTAGCTTCATGCTGGACTTCGTTCATGATCTGGACAGTCCACGAGTTAGCGCTTGACCAATTAATAAAGCCGATTGTCCACGGCCCTTCCTTCTTATACTGGGTGGTATCAACCAGCTCCCCTTCTGGCACTGCCAACGTGTAGTCAGTCAGATAATCGGTGGAACGCTGGGTGACAACATCATCAATTACCACCTGAGTAGGAACAGCGGTAGGATCCTGCGCGAGCACAGGGAAACTAAACGCCAAGCCAAGAAGCGATACGGTAGCGAATAAAATCTGTTTTCGATTCTTCATTTGCACTTGATCTCCTCATAAACGTATATTTGATTAGGACATGTAATGGACTCAATTTGCCCATCATATTTTTAGTATTGACCCGACAGCGATGGATGAAAGGCAGAAAAATGAGCGAAATCGATTCGTTAGCAGCCTCCTTTAGTTTTTAATCACGGCTTCGTGCATATAAAGTGACTGCCACCAAAATGATGACACCTTCCACCATACGCCGTCCGCTGGCTGGTAATGCCAAGACGGTCAGGATGCTATATAACACCATCAAAAATAGGATACCGCCAAAAGTACCCCAGAGTGTGCCACGTCCGCCTTCGAATGGGGTTCCGCCGATGACAACAGCAGCAATCGACCCCAACAAGAAATCAGTTCCAACTTCCAAAGTACCGGTACCGACATACGCCACCAGCAGTAGACCACCGGCAGCAGCCATCATGCTGCAAAAGGAATAGGATAGCAGCGTCACACGCCGATCATTAACACCAGCCAACTTCGCGGCCAAAGGGTTAGCCCCTGTCGCCACAAGCTGACGCCCAAACGTGGTACGACGCAGCATGAACACGGCTGCAACGGTCACCAATATCCAGATCAACGCTGAAGCCGGAAAAAACCCACCAATAAACCCGTTGCCCCAAAAACGCATACTGCCGGGAATATCACCACGAGGTGCGCCGCCGGAGTAGACCAATGCGGCACCATATACAATAAAGTTCATACCTAATGTCGCGATAAACGGCGTCACTTTAAAACGGGTAATGAGCAATCCATTTACAAAACCGATGAGTGCCCCAAGCAGAAGTACAAATATGACCACCGGCACAATCAATTCTTCACGACCACCAATGAGCATAGCTGCCAGCACATCTGCCAAAATGACGGTTGAACCGACAGATAGATCAAGACCGCCGCTAATCAGCACAATCGTTTGGCCGATGGCGACCACGCCCAAGGCTGCCCCCTGACGCACGAGGTTTAGAAGGTTCGATGGCGCGATAGAAAGCGGCGACACAAGGCCGAGGACAATCACCATCACTACAAGCGCGAAGAAAACACGCGGCAGCAATCGTAGTGGGCTGCTTCGTAGCCGGTTTGTTAAAGTTGCATTCCCCGCGCTCATTCGTTAAACAGCCTCGACTTCCAAAATCATATCAATTTCTACTGGAATATCACCCGGTAGTACCGCTACCCCGACCGACGTTCGGGCATGACGACCCGGTTCCCCGAATGCTGCAATCAGCAAATCTGAGGCTGCATTGATCACCTCAGGTTGGCGGGTGAAGGACGGCACGCTGGCGACATAGCCAACCAATTTAACAACATTCTTAACCCGATTAAGGTCACCCAAGTATTCCTGTACCGAAGCTAAACAATTGATTACACAATTGCAGGCGCTTTCCTGCCCCTGCTCGATTGAAACTTCAGCACCAAGCTTACCCATATAGGGATACTGTCCATCTTTCTTCGGGCTATGACCCGCGACATACAGCAAATTACCAACCTGCCGCACATGCACATATGCATTTGATGATTTGCTTGCAGGTGGAATGGTGATCCCTTGTTCTTTCAATCGGGCAACAATGTCCATGTAGAAGCCAAGCCTTTCAAGTTTACCCCTCAATTGATAGCAACCGCTTCGGTGTATCAATCATCAACATCTTAATATCGTCAGGAGTAAGCCCCTTCTTTTTTAGCCAAGGGATAATGCGCCAGAGGATGAAAGTATAACCCGGCCCACCGCCATAACTGGTTAGGTCAGAACTGCTTGCCAAATCGCCAGACATGGCAATTTGTTTGCCAAAACCAGCTTTTGTCATACGGCTGATAAAATCGACCCGCTGACTATCTGGGAAATATTTCTCTTTGCTAAATTGGTCGTATCCGAGTGTAACGCCCGTATTCGCAATGGCGACATGGTAATCCCAGTCGAGTTTGCGGTCGGTATGCCCGATCAAAATACGTTCGGATGCTACCCCTTCCGAACGCAACAGTTCAATCTGTTCGAGCGCCATCGTTCCGGCTTCAGTATGTGTCGAAATCAAGGCACCCGTTTCTTTTTGCGCCCGCGCCACTGCCCGAAAGATTTTTTCTTCATTGGGGGAGATTTTATCAAGGCTCGAACCAGCCTTCAGCAAGCCAGCACGTATACCTGTGTCATCAATGCCATCGCATACATCGCGGATCATATCATCAGCAATTTGGTTGATACTTTTATCCGCCACCAACGGATCAGCCGAAGAACCCTTAATAAACCCACTGACACTGATGATATGTACGCCGGTGGCTTCACTTAGTCGTTTGAGGATTAATGGACTCCGACCGTAATCCGCAGGTGACATTTCGACCACCGCCTGCCCACCTGCTACCTTAAAGTGATGCAATTCAGTAGCAGCAGCCGCTTCGCTATCTAGGCGTAAATCAATATCACCATCAGGCTTTAGAGAATAACCGATGAGGTGTTCATGTAGATAAGTGACACCTAACAATTCAGGGGAAATATCCCCGCGAACAGTGCGAATAATCGCCATAGTGACACACTTTCAACAATAAGATCTATTTTATGGATACAGCAATACAATTATTTTAATAACAACATTACAATAACTGGTATATACCACTTGCACCGAAAATAACATTGTTCTAATCTCTTGTCAAATTTCAATTTCGTGAAAGTATTTTTCATGCCCATCTCTCAGCCAAGTTGGCAGCTTGACCACGATAACAATCGACAAATGCCGCTTCACAGCCAATTCGAAGCGCAAATGAAAGAGCATATCTTATCGGGGGTTTGGAAACCGGGGGAACAAATTCCGTCCGAACGTGACCTGATGGCGCAAACAGGCTTGAGTCGCACCACGATCCGCCAAGTCATCGCGGCGCTGGTTCACGAGAATATCCTAGAAAAAGCGCACGGAGCCGGTACCTTCGTCAAACATCCGCGCTTCGAACAACCGTTGAATGTCGCCTACAGCTTTTCCGAGCAGCTTCGTAAACTTGGCTTTCAACTTCACGATACAATTTTAGATCGGCATCTCATTGTCGCGGACTCAGCACTGGCAGAACGACTTCAGATTGCAAAAGGATCACAGGTCATTTACGTGCATCGACTGCGACTTTTGAGCGGCACTCCGGTCATGGTCAGCAAGGCTTATATTCCTTACCACCTCTGCCCCAATTTGCTTGATGACCCATTCGACCAATCGTTGTATCGCATATTGGTCGAGCGGTATGATTTGCCCATCATACGCGCGACCGAAAAACTTGAAGCTATGCACCCCGACCGTGATTTAACCCAAATGCTGCGTTTACCGCCGCGTATTCCGTTGATGTACGTCGAACGTATAGCCATCACGCGCGACGATGTTGTATTGCACCTCGGACTCAATTATATTCGAGGTGATATGTGTTACTTCCGTATTGATCTCGTTTCACAACCGCCGACACTCGCCATCAAGCCCCTAGCATAAATGCAGTATGGCTACCCATTACCCAATGGCAGGATTAGTGTCAATAGGGTTCCTTTACCCTGTGAACTATCAATATGGACATTACCACCATAAATCCGCGCACGTTGGGCAATATTGTGCAGCCCCAAACCACCATGCTTTGAGATCGTGCCCTCAGCAAATCCTTTCCCGTTATCACGTACCACCATTTGAAAACGCTTCGAGTCTTCAGTCACATTAATGCTGGCTTCGGTTGCACCTGAGTGACGAATGATATTACTAACCGCTTCATAGGCAATCTGGCATACCGCCTCAACCACGGGCGGGGCGAATGGGGGTTGACGATCCAGAGCGTTCAACTGGATATGAAGAGTGTCTGGTATATGCAACCGAACCAATACATCTTGCAAACAGGCGCGCATCGTTTGCTGCTCGTAATTAGCCACTTTCAAGTTCAAAATGTAATGACGAATATCCTCAATGACAATATCAATACCACGCGTCGCTTTGCCGAGATCATCGCTAACACCGGATTGGGAAAGTTTAAGTAATTGCAACTGCATACCGATGGCATACAGCGATTGAATAATGCCATCATGTAGTTCCATACCGACCCGTTCACGTTCTTCCAACAGCGTTAGGCGGCTGTGCTGTTCACTGAGGCGTGTTCCCGCAATCGCTAACGCGGCATATCCAGCTAAGGACTCGACCAACCACTGGTCTTCCTGCGTAAATGGAAGATCATCCAAGCGATCCGTCAAATATAACATCCCAAATAACTGCTGCCCTGCTTGCACAGGAACACCGAGCAACCGATCCATATAAGGATGATTCTCTGGAAAGCCGGAACTGCGTGGATCATCACGCATGTGTTCAAGCCGCAGTATTTCGCGCTCATTCATGATAACGCCCAACAAACCACGACCGATAGGTGGATGGGCAATACTAATAATTTCGTCGGGGGTTAAGCCAACCACTTCAAAATATTTCATAGTGCCGTGGTCACCGGGTACACCCAAGGCAGCATACCTCGAATGAACTAATTGTTGGGCGACATAAGCAATCTGTTGTAGAACCTGTTTAAGTGTACCGGCTTCGGCAGCCTGAATGACGGCCTCCGCAATATTTTTGAGGGTTGCGAGAACAACTGTCACTTCTTTTTCAGGAGATTCGTTACTCGTCATTTTGGCTCTCATGGATTAAACTCAATGTGGTAATTGTAACGTTAAGTCAGCCAACTTAAAACAGGGCGCAATATGCCATCAAC
>JAPUDW010000085.1:16608-23433 GCA_027492915.1 Bacteroidota bacterium
AGAATCTTAATTGCAGATGACCACTCAGTTGTACGGGCGGGTCTGCGAGCTTTGCTTGAGCATCATGGTCACTTTCATGTGGTTGCAGAAGCCTCGACAGGTGATGAAGCAATCCTTAAAGCCCGTGAACACCGGCCTGATGTTGCGGTTCTGGACATCCGTATGCCGGGTATTTCTGGTATTGAAGCCTGCCGCCAAATCGTCACGAGCGTTGATGGATGCCGCGTGATCGTCTTAACCACATATGCCGAAGATGAACTGCTGTTCGCGGCTATTCGTGCGGGTGCATCAGGGTATGTATTAAAGCGCATTGGTGATAATGACCTCATACAAGCAGTTGAACGGGTAAGTCGGGGCGAAAACATTCTCGACTCGGCTTTAACGGCGACTGTTTTTGCAGAAATGCGCAAGGCCGACCAATCACGGCAGGCGGCAGCGTTTAGCGAACTGACTCCGCAAGAACTAACGGTGATTTCACTGGTAGCTCATGGCCTAACTAACCGGCAAATCGCGGTAAAGATGTTCCTCGGTGAAGGTACAGTTCGCAACTATGTCAGCAGTGTGCTCGCCAAAATCGGTGTTTCAAACCGTGCGGAAGCGGCTGCCTACGCAGTTAAGCACAATATTGATGAAATCGTGCCGCCACCGGCAGATACTGAACAACGCTAACAACCAATATCTACCCAATTCATCCAATAATTACGAAGGCGCGCCAAAACGCGCCTTTTAATTTCCTAATTGTGATTGCACGCTTTATGAAAGTAACAGTATCTTCATATATGGATTTGTCAGAAATGTCGTCCCATGAGCGGCTACACACTCCGTGGCAGTATTGGCGGCGGCGGCGGCAGTCTACTGCCAATGGTTGTTATGCATCAATATAGCTTGGCAAAGTTGGCAGCAATTTCGGCAATGGCAAAATCGATCTTTATGCCAAGTTTGCCAATTGATTCGGAAAATTCGTCAATTTCTTCAAATTCAGATGCAATTTTCTTGAATCTTTCCCATCAAATGTTGTTGCATTTGAGATAATGCATTTGGAATGAAACAATTTGACCTTACAACAAGTGGTTCACAGCCATTGACGGAAAACAGGATGGTCTCAGATCTTCCCTTATGAAACAATTTCTGTGTTTGTGTATTGTTTGCCAGTTGAAGCTAGCCAATTCAATAATAGAACATTTGTATCATGCAGTCAAGTGATTTTCGTTTGAGTTTTCAAACCTAGAAGACTGTCATTTCAAGCGAGATTGGGAGCGATCAGGTAGTAAAAATGGTAGAAGGACGAAGCGTAACCCCGTCCCTCATGCAAGAGAGCAATGATTATTAGGCAGCAGTTGGGCGCAACTGCTACCGAATAAGCGCTTTACTCTGTAACGACCAGAGCGGTCACCATACCGAACATGCCATCGCGACCTTCAGCATGGTTCAAAATGTGGCAGTGGAACGCCCAAGCGCCAAGTTCGGTGCAGTCAACGATGACATCGAAGCGTTCGCCGGGTGAGACCAATACGGTATCTGCCATATAAGGCGTTGGCAGGTTAAAGCCATCCTTTGCAAACACCAACTGCGGGATACCGTGGAGATGCATCGGGTGAATCATCAAGCCTTCATTCATATAGCGCACGCGAATTTTATCGCCAAACTTCGCTACAATCGGTTGTGTATAAGGGAATGATCTACCGTTGAGGGTAAAGCCGAGTGAGGTGTCGTTCAGGATAATCGTATAGTCGCCCTGAACAACTGGCTCACGACTGGTGTCTTTAGGATTAATAATGAAGGCACCTAGCATACCCTTCGTCACCTGCTCGACGGCATTGTAGTGCGAATGATACATGTGTGAACCGGCATTACGCGCCGTAAATTCGTAGTTGAATACCTCACCGGGCATGATCGGCGCCGGCTGGGTAATAAACGGTACGCCGTCCATGCTATTGGGCAGCATGACACCATGCCAGTGAACGGCGGTCGGTTGGCTCATCTCGTTGGTGACGACCAGCTTCACCTTGTCACCTTCATCGACACGAATGGTCGGGCCGGGAACGCGTCCGTTATAGGTGATGGCGGGGAAGACGATACCTCCGCCTGTATCCCAATCCACTTCCTGACAACGTATATCGAAAACCTTCACCCCGTCTTCAATGGTCGGCTGTAGTTCTTCCGGCCAGAAAGTCGGGTCTTTGCCAATATTGGCTAAAAAGATATCCACACCTTCTTTGTGATGGGCATTCATTGCTACCCAGTCGACCTGCTGAGCGGCATTACCGGCAGGCATGGATGCGTGAGACATCTCTTGTGCACCAACCGTATGAACCAAGCTAGCGGCACCCGCACTGCTGACACCAATGCCCAAGTACCGAAGAAAATCACGTCGTTTCATCATTGCCCTCTATTTTGTATGCAAAAGTCTCTCTTTTACATGGTAATAGAAGGCGTCCTTTCCCATAAGGAATGATTGTCATGGGATTTCATGACAACCCTCACTACATCAGTGACATCGCAATTCCCATAATGGTGTTATGACCTTCACTAGAAAGCAGATTCATGACTAACAAACCATCAATCCGATCAAACGATGCACTCATTCCGGCTATTATCCTGTTCGGCTCGCTGACGCTTTTACTGCTGGCGATTTTGCCACAACCGTCCGCGAAAACGGTTCAGCCGACTGCCACCACAGAAGCCGCATCAGTCGCCAATGTGCCAACCGAACTGCCGCCTACAGAAATAGCAGCAGCGTATGATCCCGCGCTTATTCATGAAGGACAAGGGATCTACCAGTCGATTTGTACCACCTGTCACGGTATGGATGCTAACGGTATCCCCGGACTTGGCAAGAATCTGGTAACCAGCGAGTTTGTCGCCAGCTTAAGCGATGAGGAACTGCTGCAATTCATTATCGATGGACGTGACCCATCCGATCCGCTTAACACGACCGGCATCCCCATGCCAGCACGCGGCGGTAATCCTTCATTAACGGATGAACAGCTTATGGCAGTAGTGGCTTATCTTCGTTCGCTGGCGGAGCCAAGTATAGCGTCGCATGATATGTCATCCGGTGGCATTGCAGCAGTACCGACAACACAGCCAACGACTATCCCCCAAGCAGCCGCGCCCACTGCTGAAATAGAAGCTGTACTACCAACTGCTATCCCCGTTACGCCACAACCATTCACTGCTGCTTCAGCATATGCGTGGTCGTGCAGCGGATGTCACGGGGTGGATGGAGCAGGAAACGGCCCTCACGGACCAAGCCTGTTGGAAAGCCCACTATTTGACGACAAAGCGGCGTTTCTGGAGTACATCACCGAAGGTAAACCACTGGCTGATCCGCGCGTTGAATTCCCACACCCCGGACGTGGTGGCTACCCTGCCCTGACCGACGAGGAATTGACAGCACTGGTTGACTATCTGCATACGTTAGTGAATGAGCAACCTTAGTCAGAGCATCTCACCTAACAACGCAAAGGAAAGCCATTAGCTTGCCGCAAATTGCCACTGTTCAAATGTTGAAACAGTGGCAATTTTACTTATACGGTTACAATTTTAACCCCGATTAATATTTAGATACGCATTACAGACAGTAAAACTTTCACAATGACACATTTCTAGTTTTACCATGTTGGGTTGCATCCCCTTATATGTGAAATACCTCACTTAATCACCTGCGTGGATTTACCCCTTCCCCTTTGTTTATCATTAGCCCCGTTATGGATTTTTAGCTATGTATCAACGTTCGACCAAAATATATCGAACTGCTGGTGATAACAATAAAATCAGCAGCATGTTCGCAAGGATAAAAGGCAATGTTTAGATTTGACGAAAGTGAACCGGAATTTCTGATCGTGTACACGGGTAATGAACATGCGGTACCAGAGGATTACGTCAATTTTGTGAAGCACTGGGTTGCCAAATTGGAGCAGAATAACCCATTTGGTGTCATTCTAGTTTCAGAGCCGCATCCACCCCACGAACACGACGAAAGCCATCGTGAAGGCGAAGCGGAAATCACCCGTATAATCAATGATTTCCGGCGTGATTATCGCGACCGCACCAGCCAACTGAACACAGGCTTCGTGCGGACATTCACACCGGAAATGGTGCAGGAATATATGCCCACACCGGAACAATGGGCAGAAGGCCGCGAGGCTAACAACCGCTTCGCCCAATACAATTGGGGTATCCCCGGCGAAGGTTTCACCAACCTTGATGACGCGCGCAATTGGCTGCGCTCACAAAAGGTAGGACAATTCGCAACAACCTCTGAGCAAGTGTCCCCTATACCATCAGGGGATCGTGTAGGCTTATTCTATGGCAGTTCAACCGGTATCACCGAATATATTGCTGAAGAAGTGCAAGAAGCGTGGGGAAAAGCGGGCATGAAGCCCATCGAACCTGTGAATATCACTGATGTCAGCGACATCGCGGTACTGTTGGACTTCGATTGCTTGATTCTCGGCATCCCCACATGGAACATCGGCCAGTTGCGAGACGATTGGGATATCGTGTTCCCGCAGCTCGACCAACTTGATTTTAGCGGCAAGAAAATTGCGATCTTCGGTATCGGCGATATGCACGGCTACCCTGACAATTTCCTTGATGCGGTCGGTATCCTTGGCAAAAAGCTTATTGAGCGCAACGCCCAACTCGTCGGATACTGGAATGATAACCAGTATAAGTTCCGCGAATCGCTGGGCTTCGTCGATGGTAAATTCATGGGGTTGGGTATCGACGACACCAACCAATCCAAACTCAACAGCCAGCGCATTGAAGGCTGGGTTGTGCAAATCATTCAAGAGTTTGTGCTGCAACCAGCAACCATATCATAATCATCCATTAACGTCACGAGAATTTCAAGAAATGCTACTTCGCCCAATCAGTATCACTACAGCCCGGGAAGTCGTTGCTGTGCAGGGTCAATGTCCGGCTACCGGCATTGACCATCCTTTTAAGAGGGCTGCATGACTGCTCGAACCCAATCTATGTCATCTTCCAACCGGCTTTTAGGTCGCCGCCAATTCCTGCTGCCGGGATTAATCATTGCCCTTGTTATCCTGATACTCAGCCTATTGTGGAGTATCACGTTGGGCGCTGCCAAAATTGATACACAAGTTGTGTATCAAGCACTTTTTCAATACGATCCGACTAATTTCGACCACCTCATTATTCAAACCGTTCGCCTACCCCGCGTGTTGTCGGGTATTACCGTCGGAGCAGCGCTCGCCGTCGCGGGCGCAATGATGCAGGGGCTAACACGTAATCCGCTGGCGGACAGCGGGTTGCTCGGCATCAACAGCGGCGCGTCCTTCGCCGTGGTTATGGGTGTGTTTCTACTAGGTAACCCAAGCCTATCGACCTATGCAGTTTTAGGTTTCGTGGGTGCAGCAATTGCTGCCATATTGGTGTATGCGCTAGGATCAATGGGGCGTGGGGGGATGACACCGCTCAAACTCACATTGGCCGGTGTAGTGCTTTCGGCATTCTTATCCGCTTTCACCACGACTATTTTAATCCGCGACCAAGAAACGTTGGAGAAGATTCGCTTTTGGACGGCGGGTTCATTAGCAGGGCGCGAAATGCCGCTGCTGCTGCAAACTGCGCCTTATATCATTGGGGGCATCGTCGCATCGCTGTTTATCAGCCGACAGATCACTACCATGAGTTTAGGCGATGATATTGCCAAGGGGTTAGGGCAAAATACCATTTGGGTCAAAGCCTTAGCCGCCGTCATCATCGTCTTTTTAGCCGGTGGTGCGGTCGCGCTTGCGGGGCCAATCGGCTTTGTCGGCCTCATTATTCCACACGTCGTACGGTTTATTGTCGGGGTTGATTATCGCTGGATCATTCCCTACTCGGCTGTTTTAGGTGGCATCCTCGTCACGGTTGCTGATGTTGCTGCCCGTATCATCATTCGACCGCAAGAATTGCCGGTTGGTGTGATGATGGCGATCATCGGTGCGCCGTTCTTTATCTGGTTGGCGCGGTGGAAGGTGAAGCGCTAATGAGCACTAACAACTCTACCCGCCCATCTTGGATTACGTTACGCCTACCAAAGCCTCGCTTTTCGTATCGCATTGACCGCCGTGTACCGCTGATCGCATTTATCATCGCGATATTTACCATCATTGTGCTTGTATTCAGCATCAACTATGGTCAATACAACATGACGGTTGGCGACGTTGTACTGACATTACTTGGCCTCAACAAAGATCATCCTGATTACCGTAACTTCGCGCTGGTGGTTCACACCTTCCGCTTACCGCGTATTGTCCTGTCATTCCTCGTCGGCATGGCGCTAGCAACATCCGGCACCATCATGCAGGGTATCACCCGCAACCCTTTGGCTGACCCGTATCTTTTGGGTGTCAGCAGTGGTGCGGGTTTGGCAGCAGTCGTCGTCATTGTAGCGCTGAAAACAGTGCCGATTTATGTACTCCCGTGGGCAGCCCTCGGCGGTGGTTTGCTGACTGCCGGTGGCATCTATATGTTCGCGTGGAAAAATGGCGCGACCAGCCCTATCCGACTTATCCTGATTGGCATCGCCATCGAAGCCGTGCTTGCGGCCATCACCAGCACGATTTTGCTGTTCGGGCAGATCAACGATGTACAGCAAGCCTATGTATGGTTGGCAGGCAGCGTGTACGGACGCAACTGGGAACACGTATACGCAATCGGCGGATGGCTGCTGCTCTTTTTGCCAGCCGCGATGATTATGGCACGCCAGTTAAATACGCTTGGTTTGGGGGAAGATACGGCCAAAGGTTTAGGTTTGCGTGTAGAACTGCAACGCGGAATGCTGCTTGTCATCAGCGTGACTCTTGCCGC
>JAPUDW010000086.1 GCA_027492915.1 Bacteroidota bacterium
CCTGCCAGTCGTGACAACTGCATCCGGTGCGCCGTTCGTGTACTGTGTTGATTATGATGTGTACGAGGATGCCAGCCAGCAGCTTGCCGCGTTGGTCATTTCACCATCGGCGGATGGCACACCGTTTGATGCCGAGATTGAGTGGGTGTTCCAGCAGGTGGGGCAGCCGATAACTGCCAAAACCGTCGCGCTGAAAAGCTGCACTGAACGCCAGATCGTCACCAGCCCCTTCAAAGATGATGGCACGTTTACACCCTTCCGTTGGAGCGTAGCCGTCAATGTGTTCTGGGGTGGCGAAACACTGCACTACACCTACGAGAGTCAGGATGCATACCCAGCTATCACCCGTTGGCAAACGCACCTCTATAACGCGCAGGAAAAGGTGATTACGATTCATGATGTTGCTTCGTCGAGGCTGGCATGGACACCGGAGCAGCAGACACTCGCGACCAGCTTCAACCTTAAGCAGCCATATGGCATGATCCTGCTGGAGAAAGATCGCCAGCGCATCACCAACGGCGAACCGGTAGCGGCGGTCGTTCGCACCAACATCCCATCCGCCTCGGCGCAGGCTGCCGTGCTGTTCCTGCAAACGGTGGGTGAGTCGGTCGCCTTTCTGAACGGCGTGGAACTGCTGCCGACCGATGCCGTTCCCCACGCGCCGCTTGACCCTGCCTTCCCATCATGGATGCCGCCCAAGCAAACGTATCTTGCCCTGCCGCTGCAAGCCGGCGATAACCAACTGGTGATCTTCACGCAGCCGGATACCAAAATTAGCTGGTGGGGCATCAGTGCCAGCGTGTTCGATACAACGGGTAAATTGGTGGTCTAACAGGAATGTGGTTTTGAGAGGCGGACGCGATGTATCGCGTCCCTACGCAAAAGATGTTTGTAGGGACAGCATAGTGCGAAGCCTCCCGTGGGACATGCTGTCCGCCGTAATTTGAAAGAATAAACATGGAGAACATACCCTTTGTCTTTGTTGTCTCTATTCGTGGACTTAGGATGCGGGGTGATCTTTCCAAAAAATGTTTTTTAGCTAAGGAACTTTTACATGAAACGCTTTATGATCCTCCTCGCCGTTGGGCTTTTTCTCACCGTTAGCGTCGCCCACGCGCAGTCGTCGGGCAATTACACCCTCGATGGTGACAGCATTATCCTCTCAAACAACGCATACGAGGTCACGCTCAGCGCCGAGCATGGTGGTATCACCTCGGTGGTGGATAAAGCGACCGGCGAAACCATCAGCAGCGGCAGCGTGGGCGGCAACCTGTGGCGGGTGCAGTTTGACAACAACCAGTCGCTTAACAGCAGCGCCTACACGGGCAAGTTCACCTCGGCGTGGGATGACAGCACGGGTACACTGACGCTCACCTACACCGATGCAATCACGGTTGAAGTCACTATCACCTCGGATGAGACTGCCGCGCTAAGGTTGTCGGCCTCGCTGACCAACAACAGCGGCTCGATCATCTCCGACTTCACTTTTCCGGCTGGTTTGCAAGTTGTTGAGTCGGAAATCACCGATGGCCTGCTGCCGCTGCTGCCGGGTGCGCAAATCGGCTCGAAGTTTTTTACTGATGGGCGCACCTTCATCAATATCTACCCCGGTGTGTTGTTCGCTGATTATCTGGCGCTGCGCTCATCGGCTGGCAAGCTGACCGTCTACGGGCAAAAGGGTGATGTCCTGCAACCCGCGCTGCTCGGCTACGAACACCTTGCCGATGTGCCGGACACGACGGCTATCCGTCACACGTATAAAACGTGGATTGCGGATGGCAGCACATGGCAAGCGCCGAACGTGGTCATCAACGTGGGCGAAGATTACCCGCAGACTATCGCTGCCTACCGCGCCGATAATGGCATCGACGCTTACCCTGCGCTGACCGACAAACTTGGTGAAGCAGCGTCCACTTATTTCGCCGCGCCGATGTACAAGCTCGATCTGGTGGTACTGAAGAAAACCTTCGCTGAACTGAAGGCTGAGGTTATCGACAAGCTGACCTTCCCCGGCATCATCCATTTTGTTGCTTTCCAGCTTGGCGGTCACGATAAGAATTACCCGCTGTTCATCCCCGCCGCGCCCAAGTGGGGGACGAACGAGGACTTTGCCGACCTCGTTAGTTACCTGCACGACGAGGGCAGCGTCGCCGTACCATACACCAACTTCTCGTGGTGGGATAACGATGGGCCGATTTTGCTCAAGCTGGCAGAGGGCGTGAAGCTGACGGATGTGATTAACATCAAGGACTCGCACGGCTTACCGGGTTTCGAAAGCTACGGCCCGAACAGCGGCTTCGTCATGAACCTGCATAACGACTTCGTGCGCAACATCATCACCGAGCAGCACAACCTTCTGCGCGACACCATCGGCATGGATGGCATCTTCGAGGATCAATTCGGCGCACGTTCCGCGCCCTACGACTTCAACCCCGCTGGCCTTGACCAATTCGACCCCTCAACCTCCTACTTTGGGGGCGTACTCCAGCACTACCGCGACCATGCCGCTGACAACCTGTTTGTTGAGGTGGGTGTGGATGTGCTGGCGGAACACGGCATCGGCTTCATGGGAACGAACTACCTGTGGGATATGCTTGGCTACCGCAGCGCTACCGCTGATGTGACCACTTATTACCCGATGGCGGCGATGCTCCTGCGCGATAAAGTGCTGCTTTACCAGCACAACCTCGCCGCCGAAACGTGGACGAACGGCAAGGATATGCTGCGCTGGAATTTGGCGCAGGGTTATAACCTGAGCAATGCTTTCCTTGACTCGAACGTGGGCGGTCTGAACATGAACAACACGTGGATCAAGCTGGTCGGCGCATTCCAGAGCTATGCCCTCGCGAACTACGCCGATGAACTGGTGACTGCCTACGACACGCTGGGAGAGAATGTCACCCGTACCACCTTCGGCAGCTACACCGTGTTTGCCAACTGGGATGCCGAACAGACGTACGAAGGTGACGGTTACACCCTCGCGGCAGGCGGCGTGGTTACACAGGCTATTGATGGCTCGGTGACGGCGGGTGTATTCACAGCTTACAACGGCGCGGCCTTGAAGGGTAATGATGACCATTACCTGATTGAAACGCGCTCGCCTGAAGGTATCCGTGTCTTGCAGCCCATCGGCGAGGATACCGACCTGAGCGTCCGCGCCAATTCGGATTGGTCAGCCGTCACCGTGACTGCCTACGCCTACGACGGTACGGAACTTGGTACGGTGGACTCCACTTTAGAAGGCAACCTCATCACCTTCAAGTACAGCAACCGCGTTGACCGCAAGCAGGTCGGGTATTACGAGATTACGGGCGGCTAACCTCACCCATCCATACATCACATCGTAGGGGCAGACGGCTGTCCGCCCTGATTTTCTTCTAAGCTCTACCCGTTATTGGGTTCAACTAATTTCCCATCATTAACCTTAAAATGGATCATTTCTGCTTCGCTGCCATTGGTTTCGATGCAATAGCCGATATAACTATCGTAGGCTATGGTCGCCAGCCAATAGACGAATGGTATGTGATGCGAAGCCCAAAAATCATCGTGTATCCAGCTACCACAATATTGGAGCCTGTAGCGATACACTTTACGGTTGTTTTCAGTAGGTATCGTTGTTCGATGAATGCGCCTAAAGTTAGAAATGATGTCGTGTTCAGGATTAGACGCGAGAAAATGCTGGTCGTAAAATCTATTCCAAATATTGCCGTGATCGGGATAAATTAATTCAGGTTTCGTGGTTAATAGATAATTTTGCTGCGTTAAGCATGTAATCGCCTGAATAAAAGATTCAGGTGTGTCTTCCTTCAAGTCTCAGTTGATAACCATATCGAAATGTAAGCTCATAAAAGCACCCTATGGATCACTTATTTCACTTATTATAACTTGAGTTTATTTTCCGTTTGTGCCACATACCAAATTCCAACCATTCACCAATCTGCTTAACATTCCTACTCCCTTAAAATGGTTAGCACCGACACCGCTTAAAAGCTACCAAATGTTCTTCCAAATGGTCCCCCTTTCGTAGCCGAAGCGTGTTAACCTGTATGCCTAACATACTGTCTGAGGAACACGGATGAATGGTCTTGTATTTGCTTTTGCATTTGACTGATAACTGTCAACTGTTGACTGATAACTATTTTGCAGCAAACGTTGCAGCAGCGAGCCACTCGTCCACTGCTGCAAAAAGACTATAGACCATCGCACCTTAATAACTTGCCTTTGACTGTCAACTATAAACTGATAACTGTTAACTATCTTTTGGCAATCTTGGCGGCGGCAGCCCTTTTGCCAAAATTGCAGCAGTTCAGCCGAGCCACCCGCCGAATATGCACAAAATGGTGGATTGAAATTGCCGCATTTGCCGCTTTTTACGCATGTTCCGCTTAATCCGGCGACTGATAGCAATTGACATGATTTTGTCTTTAGCTGGCAGATTATAACTTGCCTTTGACTGACGACTGGAGACTGATAGCTGACTACCAACAAAAAGAGCGCAGGCTTGCACCCACGCTCTCGTTCTTCAAACTTAAAACTTACTTCTTGTAACTGCCTACTGCATTTGTATCGTGGGCGTGATGGTTGGCGAGGCGGATTTCATGAACGTCCACGGGCCGCCTTCGTGGCAGGGAATTTGTGCGTAGTTCGAGTCGAGCGGGTAGACATACCATGTGTAATTGCCGGCCATCGACAGGTTGTTGACCAGATCAACCTCTTGATTCTGGCGCAGGTCAACCACGCTCTCGAAGATTGAGCCATCAGGCCGCACGATGCGGATCAGGTTATGGGCAGCACGCGGCCCGCGCCAGTTGAAGGTAATCGACCCCGTACCCTGAATGGCCTGTGTGCCGTTGAGGGGAGTCAGCACTTCCCAACCGTCGCAGACGTATGGCTCGACGGGCTGGCTGTCACCGGGGACATGCAGTTCATGACCGATGACGATGGCGTTCACATCGCTGATGCAGTTGGCTTCGGCAAGCTCGTTTACCGATGTTCCATATTTCTCGGCGATTTTGATGAGCGCGTCGTCCCGCTGAATGGTGTAACGCAGCTTCCACTCCTTACGCGGGGTACAGCCCTGTGTGCTGGTGGGCGTGGGTGTTTCCGCGCCGTTCAAACCGGGTATCGACACGCTCAGGTTAATGGTAGCAGTGGGCGTAATGGTCGGCGTATTGGTTGCCGGAACCGTCGCGGTCGGTGGTTCAAAGGTTGGGGGTGGGCGCAATGTGGGCGAGGGTGTCAGCGTCGCCAGCGGGGTATAAGGCGGGATGGTTTCGGTCGCGGCCTGTGCCACCGAAGTCGCCGAGGTGAGCGTCACCGCGAAGGGGGGGGACTGCTGTTGTAGGTTACAGGCCGTTAGCGCCAGCAGGAGGATGAGCAATAAAATGGGTAGTCGTTTCATGGTCGTATTCATTCGGTTAAACTCCCTAAGTTGAAGCGCGTGGGGCAATTGGGCGAGCCGCCAGCTTGCCATCCACAAGGTCGTATGCTTGGTCAACGTAATCCACCACCAGCGGGTCGTGGGACACGATAAAAAGTGTGGTTCCCTGCTCGCGGGCGATGCTGCGAAATAAGGTCAGAATATGGCGTGCCGTGCGGGTGTCGAGGCCGCTGGTCGGTTCGTCGGCAAGGATGATGCTGGCGTGGAGTGCCAGCGCCCGTGCGATTGAAACGCGCTGTCGCTGCCCACCGCTGAGTTCATCCGGCACATGGCTGGCCCACGCCGTCAGGCCGACCGCGTGTAGGGCTTCCTTCGCCCGTCGCCGCCGTTCGAAGATATGCAGCCCCGGTAGGCGCAGCGCGAGATCGACGTTTTCCATCGCGGTATAAGTGGGCAGCAGCGTGTCGGTCTGGAAGATGAAGCCGATTTGCGTCCGGCGCAGCTTGGCGCGTTTGCCATCGTTCATGGGTACGATGTCCTGCCCCTTGAGCGTGATGCTGCCGGCGTTCGGGCGGTCGAGCGCACCGATCAGGTTGAGCAAGGTGGTTTTCCCGCTGCCGGATGGCCCGTAGAGGGCGACCAGTGTTCCGGCTTCCACGCACAGGTCAAGCCCACGCAGCACGCGCACAGGGTTGGCTGATGAGCCAAAGGTGCGCTCGATGCCGTGCGCTTCGATGAGGTAGTCGGTCATGACTGCACCTTCGGCTTCCGGCGCAGCCATGCGAAACGGCGTTTGGGCGGGGGTGGCGCGTCCATCAACAGGTCACCCATACCGGCGCTGTCGTCGGCTTCGGTTTCTGGTCGCAAGAGTACGCCCTCAGGCCGGATTTCGACCGCGATGTGCGATGCATCCGCGAGGCGCGAACGCACGGTTTCCGGCAGTTTGATGCTGCCTGCATCGTCCATGCGCGGGCTTTCGTCGCCGTACTTGGACATGTCCTGCCCTAGCGCCCCATCACGCAGGGTTAGCACACGGTCGGCATGTGCGGCGACTTCGAGGTCGTGGGTGACGAGTAGGATGGTGAGGCCGTAGCGCTGGCGCAGCGTTTGCAGGAGTTCGACCACCTGTGCCGCGCTCTGCCGGTCGAGCGCTCCGGTCGGTTCGTCGGCGAGGAGCAGGATCGGCTTGTTCGCCAGCGCAACCGCAATCGCCACGCGCTGCTGCTGCCCGCCGGAAAGAGCCGCCGGACGCTGGTGGGCTTTGTCGCTTAGGCCAACTGCGTCGAGCAGCTCCATCGCCAGCTTGCCGCGCTGGAAGGGCGAAACCCCCGCCATCATCATCGGAAGGGTGACGTTGCGTAGGGCGGAACGGTTGGGCAGCAGGTTACGGCTGACGTTTTGCCAGACGAAACCCACCTGCCGCAGCCGGTAATCCGCCAGCTTACGTCCCCTGAGGTTGAGCAGGTTTTGCCCATCAACCGTGAGCTGACCGGCGGTGGGTGTGTCGAGGCCGCCGAGCAGGTTCAGGAGCGAACTTTTACCCGCGCCGCTGGGGCCGATGATCGACACCATCTCGCCTTTTTGCATCTCGAAGTCGATGCCACGCAGCGCCACAAGTTCGTGGTCATCCACTTTATAGGCTTTGACGACCTGCTTACATATGATTAAAGGAGCCATCTATATACATCCTCGTTATGGCCCAAGGACCACATCGCCCTCATTCACGCCGCTGGTAATTTCAACGCGGTCGGTGGTTTGGAGGCCGAGCGTTACATCGATACTGCGCGGGCCGTCGGGTGTTTGCAAAACTACGAACGTCCGGTTTTGGAAGGTGCGGATGGCGGCAGGCGGCAGCCACAACACCCCTTCGCTGACCTGCAAGGGCATTTGCACCTCGATCAATTGGTCGGAGGCGACGTTTTCTAGGGAGGCGGCTACGCGCGTGGTCTGGTCGGCTTCCTTCGAGGTCGAGGGGATGCGCCGGACGACACACTGCACGGCGGTTTCCGGTCGGTTCAACACCTGACACACGCCGACAGTGCCGACGCTCAACTTCTGCGCGTCGGTAATTGCCAGCGAAGCCACAGCTTCTTTCGGCTCTGGCCGCCCGATGGTGATGACGGTCGCAAAGGCGGTTGCCTGGTCGCCGGGTTTAATGGCTACACTCAGAATTTGCCCGTCGATGGGGGCGTAGAGCGAGGATCGGGCGATGTTGGCTTTGATCTGGTCAACGTTCAACTGCGCCGAAAGTAAGCTCTGGGTCGCGGAGGCATCGCCACCGCCCGCGCGGGCTTTTTCGAGGTTTAGCTCGGCCTGAATGACGCTGTTTTCCGACTGCTTAATTTGAAACTGGTAGTTGTTGAAGGACTGCGCCTGACTGTCGTAGCTAATCTGGGCGCTGCGCAGACTGTTTTGGGCATTCTGCAACTGCTGTAGGGCACTATCGACGGCTGAAGCCGGTGATTCGGGGCGGCTGAGTGCCTCATCGTAGGCGCGTTGAGCATTAGCCAGCGCCAATTCCGCGTTTTCGATACCGAGCTTGGCGGAGGCGACACCTGTCCACGGGCTGTTGGCTTTGGTGCTTTCCAAACTCAACTTGGCGTTTGCCAGCGCGATTTCCGCATCCGCGACTGACTCCACATCACCTGTCGCGCCATTGGTCAGGTTCTTCTGGGCGGTGTCGAGCGCGAGTTGGGCGGTCGCCAGTTGGTTTTCAAGGTCGGTGATCTGGTAGTCGGCGAGAAGCTGACCGGCGGTGATCGCGTCGCCCTGCTTCACATTCACCTGCCGGATGGTTCCCGCAACTTCGAACGAGAGTGTCATCTGGTCACGGGGCTGCCAGCGTCCGGTGAATTCGAGGATGTTCTGCACATCGCCGCGCTGCACAAGGTAGGTCGGCTTGGCAACGGCTGGCGCGGTGGGGATGGGCGTGGCAGTTGGTTCGGTTTGTGCCAGCGCTTGATCGGGTGAGCTGCCGGTTTGCGGGCTGCACGCAGCCATAACCCCCAATGCTGACACCAGCAGCAACGCTTTTATGACTCGAACAGACATCAGGTATCTCCTAATTTGACGACGGTGGAAAGCCGTTCGCGGCTCATCAGCACCGTTGTAATCAGCGTAACGAACAGCAATACGAGCGAAAACAGGCCGTATACGAGGGCGATATTTACCCAATCGACGCGCACCAGATACGGGGGTAGACCGTTGCTAAAGTCGAGCAGTGGCAGGAACAGCAGGGTGGTGGCAAGGCCGATGGATGTGCCACTGAGGATGCCACTGGCGGCTGCAATCCCCTGCACGAAGATGAGATAGATGGCGACCGAGAGGCTGCCCAAGCCCATCGCGCGGAGCGAGCCGAGTTGTACCGCCTGTGCGCTGAAGGACGCGGCGCTTTGCACAATCGAGCCGACGAGCGTGAGTAAGATGGTGGCGACGAAGCCAACCGACAGGAAGCCCAGTACGCCGCGCCGCGAGGGGGAAGCCTGCGCAGTGAGCAGGGCGGTGGCGGGGTCTTGCCACTGGAGGATGGGGTAGCCGAGTTTGGCGGTTTCCGTGCGGACGGTTTGCAGGTTCGCATCTGGCTTGAGGCTGACCCACAGGTTACTGGGGAGTTCGGTGCCGACCGTTTCAAAGATCGGGTCAAGGTTGCCGATCATGAAGAAGCCGGTGTTGGGGTCGAGCGTGGGGAAGTAATTGACTGTGCCGACAATCGGTACTTGCAGGTCGTACCATGTGTTCAGCGCCTGCACTTGAATTTTGACAACCTGACCGATTTTGAGGTTGTTCTTGACGGCGGCGTTGGTGCTGATAATGACACCGCTGCGGTCAGCCGCGAGTTTGTTGAACACGGCTCCCCACGACTCGGTGGCATAGTCGCTGCGGTAGCGGGCGATGCCGGGGATCGCTGCACGGTCGATGCCGAGGATGGTGCCGTCGACGCGCTGGTTGGAAAAAACCATGCGTGCCGGATAGCGCCCTGCCCGTGAGACCTCGCTTACGCCGTCGATGCGCAGCAGATCATCCGGCGGCAGGGAGTTGTATCCGGTGACGCTGAGGCCACCCTGCGCCGAGTCGCTGTCCTCGGTTTGGGCATCGGTCGCCAGCACCAGCACGGCATCCGCGCCGATTTTGTAATCGACGGTATCTTGTAGGGTTTTATCAATCGTACTTGCCATCGAAGCGGTGTATCCGGTTAGGCTGAGGGTGAAGCACATCATGAGCAGGGTGTTGCGGTAGCGCCCGATGGAGCGGGTGAGTTCGCGCAGCGCCATGAGCAGGGCGATATTGCTGGTGTAGCTCATCAGGCGTGAGCCGATGCTCATGAAGATCGGCCACAGTCGCAGGAATAACAACGTCAGCCCTAACGAGAATAAAGTCGGGCCGAGGAAGTTCAACGGGTTGCTAAACGGGTCGTCCACCGCAGTGCGCAAGCCGCCCTGTAAACGCAGGGTGAGCAAGACGTAGCAGCCGGGGATGAGCAGAATGATGTCGAGGTACATGCGCTGCCACCACGCACTGCGGGCGCGGGCAGCACCCCGTTTGAAGCTGGTGATGGTTTCGCCGGTGGTGCGCCACGCGATGAATAAGCCGCTGCTGGCGGCGATCAAGCCTGTTAGTGCGCCGATGGTGATTGACTGCTGAGTAGGGATGACGTACAACGCACCGGCTAGATTATCGAAGCGCATGAACGAACTGGTTTGCCCGATGAGGCGCACTAGAAAGGGTGAAAGCCCGATTGCTACGCCGAGCGCGATCAGTGCCATGAGCAGCCATGTCATCAGGTGGATGCTGAGGATAGCTTGACGGCTCATGCCACGGCTGCGCAGGGTGACATCTTCGGTTTGCTGGCGGCTGACGAGCAACCCTGCAACCATTGACACGAAGTAGAAGATGAGTCCGCCCACCGGCAAGATCATTATCACCAACTGCTGGGTGAGGGTGTTGACTTGCTGGTTGAAGGCGTTCAGGCCGTCCACAGGCGACAGGTCGAGGCGGATAGGTGGGAGGGCGGCGGTCACTTCACGCTGCCCATCAACGATGCGCCCTAATAGGCCGTTCACGTCCGAGGTTTTAACGCTGGTTCCCTGAAACGAGACATACCATGCGGCTTCTTCAATCGGGTTATCTGCGCCTTCAAAACCTTTGATGAGGTCGGTAGGCTGCACGAGGAGCATGTTGTCGAAGAATTTGGTGGGAAACAGCCAATTCGGGTCAGCGGCGTTGACTGGTCGCCAGAGTGCCACGATTTGCAAGTTGACAGGCTGCCCACCGGGGCGGGTGATCGTCAATTTATCGCCCAACTGGACACCCATGCTGTACAACATGGTTTCGGAAATCATGATGGGCAGCGCGTTGTCTTCGGTTGTTCCGGTGTAAGGCCATTCACCGTCGAAAACTTCCATCTGGTCTTCGGTACCTGCCAGTGAAGCAAGGCTGAGGTTGCCGAGGGATTGGTTCTGCGGCACGCGCCGTACTGCCCATGCACCGCCACGGGTGAAGTTGACGGTGCGGTCAGTCGGTAAGCCGATGATGCCGGTAAATGTTTTTTCAATCGCGGCGGTCGCGCTGTTGACATCGGCAAAGGTGATGTTGCCGTTCCATGCGCCGAGGTAGCGGAAGCGGAAGGCGTAAGGCGGATTGCTGAGGCTGGAGGTCAGCAGGCCGGTATTCACCGCGTCAACATACAACCATAGGCTGAGGCTGAGGGTGGTGGCAGTCGAAAGGCCGACCAATGCCCAGAACACCAGCACATAATGTTTGCGCAGGCGTTCGATGGTGAACAGCAGCATGTCAAAGAAGCGGAACACAGGTCACTAACCTTCAGCTATCATTATACTGTATACGTTGGAGGTCAAAAATTCGTTTGGCTGTAATTGGATCAGATCAATAAGTTAATTTTTGATTTCGTTTCGGTTGGTGACCAGCACCACATGATTTCTAACCGCGTGGTGCTGAGTAAGTTATCGAATGTCACAAGCTAGACCCCCACCCTACCCTCCCCCGCAAGCGAGGGAGGGAATAAATACTAATGGCTCACTATTTCCGAGAAGTTATTTGGTCGAACGCTCTAGGCTCGTTTAGCTGGCATAGAGATAACTGAACTGTTCTTTCATCGTTGGGTCAACCAGAACTGCACAGTCCGCAAACTGCTTGTAGTAGGCGGTTGCCTCTTCTTCGGACGATTGCGTTGTTAGAACTGTGATCGGTATAACACTCGCGCATTCACGATACGCCGTGACAGCGGATTCGGCTGCTGCTAACTCGGTTTCCAAGTCGGCATCTTCCAGTACATAACGGTCAAAGGCGCGGTTCAACCACAGTGGTTCCACATAATTGCTCAGGTTAAAGTCCGGGCCACCGTATGGACTAGGGAAGGTGAGGGTGTTGGGATTCTGGAAGGTGTCCAAGAAGTCTTGATAAATCCCTGCTACTTCGTCGCCGAGTGCCGTGGTGAGCAAGGGGTCATTCACCTGTGAAATGCGGGCAGGCATACCCCCTAAGATGTCGGGTCGCTTGGCGATTTCTGAAATCCACTGGTAACAGGCATCGGGACTCTGGCTGGTGTTTTTGATGTAAGCGGTTCCTACTGAAAACGCGACCGGTGTATATTGGCTGCCCTGCGGGTAGTTGGCTAAATGCAGTGGAACCAACTCCGAATCGGGATTTGTGCGTTCTTGAAGCCGCCAATTTGGGATGGATAGCACATCATCGGTGATGGATGCTTCGCTTACGGCGTTGAATACGAGGTTGTTAAAGAGGCTGCTGTAACCGATATACCCTTCCTTCGCCAAATCTAACGTCTGGCGGATGGCATCGATGACTGTTGGATCGGTAAAGTTAATGGTGGGCGGGCTGGTTCGGTAGTCGTAGGGAATGCCGCCAAAAGCTGCGATGAGCATCAATAGGTAGGTGTTGCCATACGTGCCGGATACAAACACCGGATCGGTTTCTTTAGCTTGCAACGATTTGAGAGTTTGCAGGGCGTCCCTAAAAGCGTCTATCGTCCAACCTTGTTCGGGGGATGGCAAACCAGCCTGATTAAACAGGTTCGGGTCGTACCACATCACCGCCGGTTGAACGGTGATCGGGTAAGCCCAAGTTTGTCCATCGCGCTTCACTTGCTCCAGCGCCGTACCGATAAAGTCATTCTGATCAAAGTTCGGGTCGGCATTCATGAGCGGGTCGAGGCTCAGATAATTCTCTAACTGTAAGGCAGGGACTTCGTTGTAGGGCATGAAGTAGCAGTCGAGGGTATCCTTGACCTTCTCATCGAAGAAATCAGTTATCAGATCGACATTGCCTACAGCAGGGTTCGCGGCGAGAAAATCGGTCTTAATCTGATTCCATGTTTCGCGCGTGGACGAAAGATCACTACCCAAGCCAAAGCGCAGCACAATCTGCCCTGCGGAGAATGAAGGCGTGGGAACGGGTGTTGTCACATAGATGACGGTGCTGCTACGGCGTCCGGCGGCGACTTCCAGCGCGTTAAGTGCATTGAGCTGTGCTTCTTGAAGGGCAGCAGGGATGTCGGATTGGACACTATCTGCGGACTGCTTATTGATGGCGACTTCCATATAATCGGCAAACCGGAGTTCGGAAGTGGGTACGGCATTTTCAAGCGCTTGATCTAACACCGCCTGATAAGCGCTTGCACGACCGTTGTTCGGGATGACCATGCTGCGGCGGGCAGGGGTGTCGCCGCCAAAGGCGTCAATAATTTCGGGGTTGGTGCTGACGAAGTTCGCCAGCGCGTAAGACAATTCAGGGTTGAGTGTGCCGCCGCTGACGGCAAAGCCTTCGATACTCAGGCTGGAAATGCCACCGGGCATCAGGGCCGATTCCCAGCGACGGTCGCCACTTGTTGGGTTGGTGTACCATGGCGCACCCGATTGGAAGGATACTGCATCATAGTCGTACTGCCCGTCGGTGCTGATGTCTTTGTCCAACGCAATCCATTGTTCGACGAACGCTGGCAGGTCGGGTTGATCAAATTTCGGGACGCTGGGGCTGATGCCGGGGTCGTATAAGGGTTGACCGGATAAGCCGTAGAAGTACAGCGCCGGATTGTAAAGTTGGAAGCCGGGGACATCTACGCTGCCATCCGCCTTATAGGTTGTTAGGGCGCGTGCGGCCTCGGCAAAATTCTCGAACGTCCAATTTTCATTGGGGTAGGCGAGGTTCGCTTGATCGAAGGCATTTGCATCGTAGGTCAACAAGCTTACATAAGCGGACGCCGGAATGTACCAGATGCCATCATCCCATAAGGCTGACTGCCAGATTTTGGGGAAGAAATCACTGGTATCGAAAGTCGGGTCGCTGTTCACATAGGGCGCGAGGTTTACAAAGTAACCTGCGCGGGTTGCCTCGATAGACGCCATGCGGTGATCGACATACAGCACATCAGCATAAGTGGCATACTTTTCGGCACCATTCAAATGTTGATCAATGTTTGCTGCGGCTGACGGATAGTAATAATCTTGACCGGCATCGGCGACCACGACTTTGACACCGGGATGCTGGGCTTCGAACGGCGCAAAGACTTCGGGCGTGAAGGCACGGCTGACCCAACCGGGGCCGGTTATGGTGATGATCGTTTCAGCTTGTCCAAGAAGGGGTGTTGCAGCAGTAGCAACTAATACGAAGATCAAAATGCAGAGCAGAAGTGTACGACGACTATGCATAGGTAAATTCCTTTCAATGAGGCTGTGAGTTTTCATATCTAAGAAGTAATCCCTTACTCTTCATCCCTTAATCTAGTGGAAAATATTGCACTCACAGGAAGGGCATTTTACCATAGCTATTTGCCCCAATATGGGCGGTTGACCTACGCACGGTCTCATACCGAACCCAGTTTTTCGGTTGAAAATAGGCAGCGGAGCTTTACGTATAGCCAAGCCCGCTGCTTATTTTTATGTGTACTGACTAGCCGCCCGTTCCACCGAATATATCGAGTGTCGGGTCAACCTTTTGGGCGCATGAGATGTACTGATCGAAGAACGCGCCTTGATCCTCGGTATTGGGGTCGAAGGCCGGAATACCCGCGACACACTCCTGAAAGGCTTGTATGTTGGTCTGCGCTTCCGTTAAGCCCTGTTCCAAGTCACCATCATTCAATACGTAGTTGTCGAAGGCACGGTTCATCCAATACTGCGACAGGAAGTTGGCGGGGGAGTTGAAACCGCCACCGAACTGCGACGGGAACACCAGTGTGTTCGGCTGTTGCAACAGGTTATCCATCTGTGTGTAGAAGTCAGCCGCGCTCTGGCTTTGGACGACTGCCGCATTCGCAATCTGCGAGCGGAAAGCAGGCATAGCATCCAACACTTCGGGGTGCTTGCTGAGGAAGCTAATCCAGCGGTAGCAGCCTTCAGGATTCTGTGAAGTGGCGCTGATGTAGGCGGTGGTGATGTCATAGGACACGGCTGAATAATCGGTGCCATTCGGGTAAGTCGTCAGCTTGATGTTATTGGTGGTTTCGCTGCTCGTCACGCCTGTGGTCGACAGCACCGCACCGCCGCGCCGCCCACGGAAGCTGAAACCGTTGAGCGCGGTGGTATAAATAGCCTCTGATGATTCGCCACCGATGCTAATGCTAAAGGTATTGGTTGCAAGCTGTTCGTACTTGAGGTAGCCGTTTTTGGCGAGGTCAAGTACCTGCCGGATAGCCTCCACATTTTGCGGAGAAGTTAAGTCAACGGTTGGCGGTTCGGTACGATAGTCCAGCGGGATACCCCCATAGGCAGCCATCAGTTGCAGCAGGTAGTTACCCCCCGGTTCATGCGAGGCAAACGGCGCGGGTTCGCTGGGGTCGAGCTTGATGCTGCGGAGCGCGTCAGCAAAGCTGCTGATTGACCAACCGGCCTGCGGTTCCGGTACATTGTATTGGGCAAAGGTGTCTGCATTGTATTCCAGCGCACCGGGTTGGAGCGCCAGCGGGTACGCCCAAATCTTATTGTCGCGGGTGAGCAGCGAGAGGGTTTGACCGATCACATCACTTTTATCGAAGGTCGGGTCGGAGTCGATGAACGGATCGAGGTTGATGACGGTCGATAGGTCGATACCCGGCACGTTGTTATAGGTCAGATAGAAGCAGTCATCGACTGCCGCAAATTGGTCGCCGCCCCGCATTTCGGTATCCAACTGAATATCTTTGACCTGCGGGTCGCTGGCGGTAAATTCGGCGATTAACGCGTTCCATTTATCCTGATTCGGTAGGGGGGAGATGAATGAGCTGAGGCCGAACTTGAGCGCGACTTCGCCGGCTTGTAGGACGACTTCCGGCACAGGCGTTGCCAGCACAACCGGATTACTTGTCCGTGCTGTGTCGACCGTTTGTAGATCGGTCACGGCTTGGGCTTCCATCGCTTGCAGCGCCGTTTGTGCGTCCGACTCGTCGGCGCTCATCATGTCGAGGGCATTGATGATGTAGTCACCAAAGCGTACCTCGCCCAGCGGTATGCCAACGCTTAGGGCTTGATCGATAACGGCATTGACGGCTTCCGAGAAGTTCATAAATGCAGCTACCGCCATAACTGACCCGCCACCACCCGTTTGTGAAGCGTCATTCTGCACCGGATCGACCCCGACGAGGCTCTGACGGGCAGGACGGACACCGAAGAAATTGCGTGCTACATTCGGGTTGTTGGTCAAGTATTTGACGAGGGCATAGGCTTGTTCGGGGTACTGTGTGCCGCTGCTGATGGCGAAGCCCTGTGCATTCAAACCGGCAGCACCACCGGGGAGCAGCGCGGCCTGACGTTCCACTTCATTGGTGTTGTCTTCACCGGGACGGAAGCGCCGACCGGCAAGTGTGAAGCTGCCACCGATGGTCATCGGAATACTTTCGGCAGCACCAAAACCGCCTTCGTTACTGATAACGCCTTCGCTCACTAGTTCTTGCCATGTGGTCATGATCGTTTGCAGGTTGGCGTCGTTCAGCAGCGGTGCGTTCGGCAGGGTGTTCGGGTCATAAAAACCTTTGCCGAGCAAACTACGGAACAGCCATTGCAAGTTCGTCTGTGATACGGCGAGGCCGGCGATAGTTACTTCGCCTGATGGGTCAACGACACCCAATTGGCGGGCGGCGTTGGCGATGTCGTCGATTGTCCAGCGTTCGTTGGGGTAGGCAAGTCCGATGGCGTCGAAGGCGGCGGGGTCGTAGCTCATAACGATGACATCGGTAGAAATGGGCAGCGCCCAGATGCCGTTATCCCATTGGAATGACTGCCAGACAGCGGGGAAGAAATCTTCGACATTGAGGTTCAAGTCGCTGCTGGTGAGCGGCGACAGGTCGAGGAAGTAACCGGCGCGGCTGCCCTGCACGGTGAGTGTGCTGTTATCCACGAATAGGACGTCGGCGGTGCTGGCGTAGGCTTGTTCACCTTCTAGCAGCGAGTCTACATCGACGGCGGCTGTGCCAACGCTGGCGTCATTTGACAGCACGTTGACTTTGATGTTGGGATTTTGTGCTTCAAAGTCGGCAATGATTTGGTCATTGATAATTTGTTTGAGGAATTGCGGAACACTGAGTTGGATGACCGTGCGGCTGTCCTGCGCCTGCGCTGCCGACAGGGGAACAATCCCTACAGCGAGTGTTAAAAGGACTGCTAAAAAGAGTAACGAACGTCTTTGCATGAATCTGCTCCCATCGAATTTTCAAAAATGCAGACTCAACCAGTGTAGGGATGTTAAATCACAAACCAGTCACGGCGAGGTCACGGTTTCGTAATCTCCCCCTAACAGTTTTGGAACACCTTTAACGTGCTAACCGGTAACCGACGCCGGGGACGGTGAGGATGAGCGATGGGTGGTTAGGGTCGATCTCCACTTTTTCGCGCAGGCGGCGAATGTGGACATTGATGGTGTGGTCACCGTCGTAGGGTGTATCCAGCCCCCAAACGGTGTCGAGGATTTGCCCACGACTGAGGGCTTGTTCGTGGTTTTGGGCGAGGTACACCAGCAGGCGGAACTCAATCGGCGTCAGGTTGAGGTTTTTGCCGTCGCGCAGGACATGCCCGCGCCCACGGTCAATCAGCAGGTCTTTGACATACAGCAGGTCGGAACTGGTATCCACATCCGAGAGTTCGCCGTATGCCCGCCGGAGCTGCGCCCGAATGCGGGAGAGCAGTTCGCGCAGGCTGAAGGGCTTGGTCACGTAGTCGTCCGCGCCCATCTCTAACCCCAGCACTTTATCGGTTTCATCCTGATTGACGGTCAAGATGATGATTGGCTGGCGCAAACCCAACTGGCGCATCTGACGGCAGAAGTCGAAGCCGGTACCGTCCGGCAGGCGTACGTCGAGGATGACGAGGTGCGGTTTTTGACGCTGGGCATAATCGACCCCATCGCGCCCGTTGGCCTTCCACTCGACGCGGTAGGTTTCGCGCTGGAGACCGTCTTGAATACCCCGTGCGACTGCCGGATCATCTTCGATAATGAGAATGTGTGCTTGCTGCTTTAACACTATACTTCTCTCTGAATTTTGCTCATATGTGTGTTTATCGGAATGGTCTTAGACCATTCCCTACGAGTAAGTGATGCTTGCGGTAGATGGTGCGGAGGAGGTACGCCTCCTCCCTAGACCGATGCGATTCGGCCTTTTAGATACCCGTTTAGACTATCCCCTACAAAAAATATCTGTGTTCTCCATACCTCTGTTGTTAAATCTAGGTTGCTGGCAAGAGCAGTGTAAAGCGCGTTCCGGTTGCCAGATTATCGACCGCGACTTTACCGTTATGGCTTTCTACGATGGCTTTGATGATCGCCAAGCCCAAGCCGTTGCCGGGGTAAGCGGCGGTGTTGCGCCCACGATGAAAGCGGTTGAACAGATACGGCATATCTTCGTCGGGGATGCCGATGCCTGTATCCTGCACCCACAGCTTAATGCCATCGCCATCTCGCTTTAGCCCTAGCTCGACACAGCCATTTTCGTCGGTGAATTTGATGGCGTTGTCGAGCAGGTTGCACAGAGAGCGCCGGAGTTGGGCTTCATTCGCCGTGACGCGCGTCGAGTGGTTCGGCACATCTATCGAGAAGATGATGCCCATTTGCTCGGCTTGTGAGGCATACATCTCGCTGGTTTCGCTCACCAGCGTTCCCAAGTCAACCGTTGTGCGTTCGTCGGGCAGCGAGTGGGTTTCGATGCGCGAGAGGATCAGCAGGTTATTGGTCAGTGTTTCCAAGCGTTTGAGCTGCTCCAACGCGCGTTCGATGAAGGATTGTCGTGCTGAGTCATCCGGTTCAGTAGCGGCTAACTCAAGGTTGGTGTTCAGGGCGGTAAGCGGTGTATGCAGTTCGTGGGCTGCGTCTGCGAGGAAACACTTTAAGGTGGTAATGGTGTGTTCGACTTGATTGGTCATGTGGTTGAAGGCTTTCGCCAGTGAGCCGAATTCGTCTGACGACGTAATTTTTGCCCGAACGGAAAGATCACCCTGCGCCATTTGGTCGGTAATTTGAGTCAGCCCCAGCAGTGGTGTGGTAATGACGCGGCTGATCGACCAACCGGCGATGGCTGCTACCACAATCGCGATGCCGCTTGCGCCCAGCAGCGCCCATGCCACGCGGTCAACGATTTCCGCGCCGATGGCTGGCCCATCTGAAAGTTGCAGGTAGCCCATTAATTGTTGTTCGCTGTTGGACATCACCACTGTCGCGACCTGATCGGAACGCCACTGCGGGTTTTCCATATCGGGTCGTAGGCGTACACCATAGGGGGTGCCGTCCACAAAGACGCGCGACCCAAGCTGCGGGTCTTGTGCCCATGTACTGCCGCCTGCAAAAACGGTTGAGGCGGGTATAGCAGGGGCGATTTGAAGCCTGTCGGTTGAGTCGGTAGGCATCCATCCTGTGTCAGGCAGAACAGCCTGAATGGTTTCACCATATCCACCTTGCATAATTTGGGTGCTAGAGTTTATGTTTTGAACAGCGTCACCATATAGGGAAATTGTATTGGGGTATTCGCCCGCTGAGACACCGGCGACCGAATAAACCGGATTCGCCGCTGTATCCGGTGAGGTGGGGATGGTGGAAATCGTGGCAGAACTCGGATGCTCCTGCGTGATAATGAATAAGTTGTTGGACACCGGCTGCACGTCATGCGGGTAATCATCATAGGGCGACGGCGCGGCCTGAAAGTTCATCTGAATAGCGCTTTGTGCCGGAACAACATCGGAGGGAACGGGCATGGTGAACGAGACCATGTTGACGCCGTTGGTACGTGATTCGATGATGAGCTTTTGGTCGGCGTCGAGTAGTTTAATCCGTGCTTGTGAAAAGAAAGCGATTGAATCCAACCGCGCCTGCAAAACATCCGACGGGATTTTTTCTTCGAGCATTCGCTCGATCACGAGGCCGATGGACATACCCGCGTGGTTCATACGATCCAGTTCGCGCTCGGCGTAATAGCCCCGCAGCGTGACCAGCAGTACCGCGCCGACGGCAACAGCGGTAACCAGCGCAATCGCCGCGTAGCTGAGGGGCAGGCGGGCGCGGATTGAATGCGGGAAAAGAGTCCTGTTTTTTGTGTGTTGCATCGCGTATAAACCGTCACTCGCAACCGATGCGCGATTCGTGCGCTGGCTGCATATCGAATGATAATTAGTCTACATCTCAAATGGGTTTCGGTGAAGTTTCGGTCTCGTAACCTCACCTTGTAACGGGGTCGCTGTGTCAATATTCATCGGTTATAACAGACGAGTATTTGGATTATGGTAGACTTTTATCAACTTCGGGGCATAAAGCTTTGAGGTTTGAGTTATCAAGAACGGATGTAGACCAGAGGATATGACGGAAAGTTTATATGATTTGGCGGGTGGTGCGGAAGGAATGCTGCGGATTGCGCGTATATTTTATCGTTATATGTTTGACGACCCGTTGATGCTGCCCTTATTCGGCAACCCTGATGAGGATCATGTGGGGCGCATGGCGTTGTGGCTGGGCGAATTCTTCGGTGGGCCACGCGAACATTCTAACCAGCGCGGCGGGTTTTACACGATGGTTGCTGTACACCAACCGCTGACCATCAGCGACGCACAGCGCGACCGCTGGATTAACTATATGATGGCGGCTTGCGAGGAAGCCAACATGCCGAAAGAAGTGGTCGATTACTTCACGCCCTTCATTTATTCAGGTGCGCTGGCGGCACAGCGCGGTTCACGACGCGGGTAAAAGGGTTGTCTGATAATTAAAAGTTTTGTGGTTTGTGTCGCATCAGGCTAATGGTGATTTACTTATTAAAATGGTAATTGGCTGGTTGCGCCACTGAGGGCTTTGCACGGGGTCAGCTTTGCTGACTTCAGTCGGTGGGTACACCGACCCCTAAGCACCACTCAGCTAACCATAAGACAAGTCCACTGAAGGGACTTTAAAAACTGAGGGAGAAACCCGCGCGTAATAGCAAATTATCCCCTCTAATGGCTCTGAAAATAATTATCGAGCAAGCTTTACCCCAGAAGTAGGCCGGTGCTGGACGCTGTTAGGCACTCAGTACCGGCTGCACGAGATGACAGGACGCCATTTGCCCACCGCCGACTGCTACCAATGGCGGCTCGACCGTTTTGCATTCGCCTTTCTGTGCGGCGGGGCAGCGGGGCGAAAAGCGGCAGCCCCTACCTGACCACGGCGCACTTACAATATCCGCTTCCAAACTGATTTGTTCCAACATACGCTGGTCAGGGTCTATCGACGGAATGTCGTGCATGAGCGCCTTCGTATAGGGGTGCTTGGGCGCTTTGAAGATTTGTTCCACCGTCCCCTGCTCTACGATTTTGCCGAGGTACATCAACGCCACATCGTCGCACATATAACGGACAACTGTCAGGTCGTGGGTGATGAGCAGGTAGGTGAGATTGAGTGTGCGTTGCAGTTCAATGAGCAGGTTCAGCACTTGTGCCTGCACCGACACATCTAGCGCCGATGTTGGCTCGTCTAAGATCAGCAGCTTGGGTTGCAGGATAATCGCCCGTGCGATGCCGATGCGTTGGCGCTGACCGCCGCTAAATTCGTGCGGGAAGCGGTTGGTGTGTTCAGGATTCAGACCGACCAGCTTCATCATGTCGCGCACTTGAGTATCCAGCGCTGCGCCGGACGCGCGTTTGTGGACGAGTAACGGCTCACCGATGAGTTCACGGACGGTCATGCGTGGGTTCAGCGAGGAAAACGGATTCTGGAACACCATCTGAATTTGTTCACGCACACCGCGCATATCGCGTTCGCCTAAGCGGGTAAGCGAACGACCCTGAAAGATCACCTCGCCGGAGGTGGGTTCGATCAATCGTGGAATCATGCGCGCTAACGTGCTTTTGCCTGACCCAGATTCGCCCAGCAAACCGAACGTCGCCCCTTCGGATATCGTGAACGACACATCATCGACCGCACGGACGACGCGCTTGCCGCCCCCACCAAATACCTTCGTCAGATTACGGAGTTCAAGCGTCATGGATTAGTCGGCCTTATTCATATAATACGCAGGACACTTCATGCCCCGGTGCGATTTGCCGTGCGGGTGGGAAGGCAGTGGTGCATTTTTCGCGGGCGTGGGCACAGCGCGGCGCAAATCGGCAGCCGGGGGGCGGGTTGAGCAAACTCGGCACCGAACCTGCCACGCCAACCAGCTCGCCACGTTCAATCGTTTCGTCGGGAATCGCCTTGAGCAGCCCTTGCGTGTACGGGTGCTTGGGCGACCGCAGCACGTCAACCGTCGTGCCGGACTCGACCACATTACCGGCGTACATGACCGCAATCCGGTTGCATAACTGCGCGACTACGCCGATGTTGTGGGTAATCAGCAGCACCGTCAGCCCAATTTCGCGTACCAGTTCCGCGATGAGCCGGAGGATTTGCGCCTGTACCGAGACATCGAGCGCGGTTGTTGGCTCGTCAGCGATGAGCAAATCCGGCCTACCGGAGATCGCCATCGCAATCAGCACTCGCTGGCGCATCCCGCCGCTGTATTCATGCGGGTAAGCGTGGATGCGTTTTTCCGGCTCGGGGATGCCGACGCGCCGCAGCAGTTGGATGGCGCGTTCCTGTGCCTGCCGCCGCACCTGCCGGCTGGAAGGCATCCAGCCGCGCATGAAACCGGTTGCGGCGAGCGCGTTCTGGCGACTGAGGATGGCATCCACCATCTGCTGCTCGACCGTGAATACGGGGTTGAGGCCGGTCATGGGGTCTTGAAAGACAATACCGATATGCTCGGCTCGCATCACGCGCAGTTCGTCGGCCTGCTTGTTCAGCACATTTTCGCCGCGAAACAGCACTTCGCCGCGCGGGTAACGGGCGGGGGGCTGCGGCACAAGGCGCGGGATGCTCATGGCGGTGACCGATTTACCGCAGCCGGTTTCGCCGACGAGACCGAGTAAATCACCTTTGTTGATGGTCAAGTTCACGCCGTTGAGGACTTTCGACACGCCGTCAAAGGTCACCATTTCGGCGTATAAATCGCGGATTTCGACGAGCGGCTGTGGTGAAGAATCTGTCATAGTTAGCGCACCGTCGCATTCGGGTCGAGCAGATCGCGCAGGCCGTCACCCAACAGGTTGAAGGCCAGCACGGTAACGAACATGAACAAACCGGGGAAGGTCGAGTACCACCAGCTCGCGGGGATGAACCGTCGTCCGGCGGAAATCATCGAACCCCAATCGGGTTCCGGCGGCAGCACGCCTACACCGATGAAGCCCAGCGACGCCAGACTCAACACAGCGAAGCCGAAGTCCATCGAGGCTTTGACGATGATGGCGGTGAGCAAGTTGGGCAGAATGTGGCGGAAGATGATGCGGCTGTTACTCGCGCCGATGGCACGCGCACCCGCGACGAAATCTTCTTCGCGCATTTTGAGCATTTGCGCCTCGACCAAACGACAGTAACCCGGCCACCACGTAATCGAGAGTGCCAGCGTCGCGTTCAGTACACCGCGCCCT
>JAPUDW010000087.1 GCA_027492915.1 Bacteroidota bacterium
CGGGAAGATTATCAATGTGGCCTCGATTAATGGCTTGCGACCGGGGCGGATGCAGGGTATCTACAGCATGACGAAGGCGGCGATGATTAACCTGACTCAGACCTTGGCGATGGAACTGGGGAGCGAGAATATTCAGGTCAACGCAATCGCGCCGGGGTTGGTACAGACGAAATTCGCGAGCGCGATTTGGGCGAACGAGGATTTGCTAGGCGAGATTGTGAACCGCACGCCGGTAGGACGCATCGGGCAGCCGGACGACATTGCGGGGATCGCGGTGTATCTGGCATCGGGCGCGTCATCGTTCGCGACGGGACAGGTGTTTGTGGTGGACGGCGGCGTGACGCTGGGGAGTATTTAGCGAGTAGTTTTAAGTTTCTGGTCGCAAGTTACAAGTCGATAAGATAATTTTTTTGCGGCAGCGGCAGTAGGGGGCTGCTGCTGCAACGTTTGCTGCAAAACGGTGGTTATTTGGCGCGCATCCTGTTGCCTTTGGCGTTGTGTTCGAGTTCGACGAGGCCGAGTGCTTCCATCAGCGGGGGCATGTACATGCCGAAGCGGCCACGATAACCTTTTTTGAGGCCATACCAGCCGCCGACAGGGTTTTCGGCTGAACGCCCCCACGCTTCGACTGTGCCTTCTTTAGCCTCTTTTTGCTCGTCGGCGCTGCCGAGTTCCATCCAATCGCTATGCTTTTTGAGCATTTCGTGCAGGTCGTTGATGGCACGCAGGTCGTAGTGCAGGATGGTTTTGCCGACGGTGCATACGAGGATGGGCGGGTCGTGGGCTTCGTCCTTATACATGGTGTATTCGGATGTGCCGGGTGGGGTTTTAAGCTGCCACGGGTCTTGTTTGGTGCCACTGCCTGCTGCCATTGCTGCCTCCAAAGATTCGGAAGATTTTTCAAATTCGTCAGATTCGTAACGTCTTTTTACTATGTTTTTAAATCAGCTACGGTTAAATGCTGCTGTTGTTGCAGTTGAGAATCGCTATTTTTGCCCTAACGGACTCCTAAAGTCGCAACATTTTGAGGGCGCAACTGCGAAAAACCGCACGACAAGCGACTGCAAGTGCAAAAGCCTATTTTATGTCGGCGAAGTCGGCGACGACATAACCGCGTTTTATGGCGGCATTGGCGGCGGCGGCGGCAGTATGGTGCCATGATGTTGTGAGCTTAACTGCAAAGATATGACGCAGTTGTACGAAAATACAATCTCAATATAGAACATATGGGCTGAAAAGTCAAGTTAGGAAATGGTTTGAAAGTAGCGTATTTGGTGTTGATCTATAAGAATATATGTGCTATTATGCACCTTGATGACCCATTGATAAGGCGTTGAAATGTGTAGCATCATGCTTGAACAAGAATATAAGCGAACTCAGGAAGTCTATGAATTACTTGATAGCAACCAAGTTGAGGATGCTAAAAAGCTTACTCTAGAGATTGAAAAAAATAGTGATAATTACTCGACTGAAATGGAACAGCACTTATGTCGCCAGTATGTCGCTTCATGCCTGATAGATGTTGGCGAAGCCATAAAAGACGAAAAGATGATGCGACGTGGCATAGAATATTTTGTAGCTTGGCAAAGTAAATATCCAAGTAAAGAGGAAAATGCTCAGATTTTTTATAACATTGCTAATGGGCATTTTGCTTGTTGGAAGTTGAAAGCGAAAAAATTTATATATGAAGGAGAAAATAATTCAGATTTTGTCGAAGCATTAAAGTTTTATCGACTTGGAATTGAAAGTATTACAAATCAAGCTTCTATGGGAGATTTGGCTTGTAATTTGTGGACTGAGTATGGAAACGCTATGGATAGCGTGGGAAGATTTGTTGAAGCTGTAGATGCATATGATAATGCCCTTAAAATTAATCCTTCTATGGGATTATCTTTAGGAAATAAAGCAATTGCAATAATGCACACCGCTCCATTTTCTAATGGCTTCAGTCATCGTTTCTATCTGGAAGCAAAAAGGCTTTTGGAGAATGCATTGAAAAATCAAATTTACCCGGCAGGAAGAGAAAGCTTTGAATTAAATCTAAAGTGGATAGTTGATCTAATAAACAACCACGGCGAAATGTTGCCCGAAGACATAGATCCTTTAATACCAACAAATGAGTTCCATAAATTCCTGTGTAAATTCAGTGCTAAACACAGGTTATTTCTCAATATTGTTACACTTCTTGAGCAAGAAGATAAAGAAGTATTTGGCGATCCTATATTTATTGATCGTATGAGCATTCCTATTGATGATGCAAGTCGTGCTGATAGATATGTAACTTTTCTGAATGAAATCAAACAGGATTACGTTTTAGGACGATATTTTTTAGTTCAATCGCAACAACAATCAGCAAATCTTGACATAGTAGATGAAGGCGTTTCCTTGTTTTACCCGTTTGACTATTCATTACATAGCGTATATGTCCAATTACTAAAAGCTGCTATGAAACAAGCAATATCAGTTTTAGATAAGGTTGCTTATTTTATATATGACTATTGTAAAATGAGTTCAATTAAGCCCAAGCAGGTATCATTTAAAAAATTATTTGAAGATAGCAGTTCTTTATCGAAAGAGTTGTCCGCATTCCACAGTCAATATCTTTTTGCAATGTTTAGCTTATGTAGAGATGTATCGAAAGGAGGTCCGTGGAGCAGTATATATGATGATCGCGATGCTCTTACTCATCGTTTCCTTGTTTTACATAATATAAAACTTACAGCACAACCTAATCCCGATATTCCTAGAGAACTTGAAAGCTCATTCCTAGAAAAAGTTATTTTGGCAACCAAAATTGCAAAGTTTGCAGTAATGTATCTAATTATGTTTGTAGCTACCGAAGAAAACAAAACTCTTGCTAATTTTAAAGGTAATTTTATGACGATGCCTGCTGTTCCGCTTGATAAAAGTTTCAGACATCGACCACCTAACTAGAATAATAAGGGCGCACGCCGTGCGCCCTACAATGTTGTGTGTGAGGGTGGTGTATTAGTTCGGGGAGGCAGAGGCCGCGGCAAGGCGGGCGGCGTACTGACGTTTGTAGTACTCCAGATACTCGCCACTTTTGATCTTGCGCCACCACGATTCGTTATCGCGATACCACTTGACCGTGTTTTCGACGGCAGCATCAAAGTTCACGGCGTCGTACAAGCGCTGCCAGCCGAGGGCTTTGAGCTTATCGGCATTCATGGCGTAGCGGCGGTCGTGGCCTTCGCGATCAGGCACATACTTCAGCAGGGTATCCGGCTTGTTGAGGTGCTTGAGCATCAGGCGAATAACATCAATATTGGTCTGCTGATTTTCACCCGCGATGTTATAGGCTTCACCCGCTGTTCCCTTGAGCAGCGCAGTTTCGATACCACCGGCGTGATCTTCGACATGCAGCCAGTCGCGCACCTGCATCCCGTTGCCGTAGACGGGCAGCGGACGGTCGTCGATGGCTTCGGAGATGAAGAAGGGCATCAACTTTTCGGGGTACTGGTACGGGCCGAAGGTGTTGCTGCCACGGGTGATGATGGTATTCATGCCGTAGGTGACGTGATAGGCGCGTACCATGAGGTCGCCACCGGCTTTGCTGGCGGAATAGGGGCTGTTGGGCTGGAACGGATCATCTTCCAGCGAGAAATGGTCGCCTTCGATGTCGCCGTAAACTTCATCGGTCGAAACATGTAGGAAGCGTTCGATGCCGTGCTTCTGGGCGGATTCGAGCAGGATATGTACGCCAACGGTGTTGGAGTTGATGAATGCATCCGGTGATAGGATGCTGCGATCCACATGCGACTCGGCGGCGAAGTTGACGACAGTATCGATACTGTGGGTTTCGTAAGCGCTCATCACAGCTTCACGGTCGGCAATATCACCCTGCACGAATTGGAAGTTGGACGCGCCGCTGACGGGCAGCAGGTTATCCATATTACCCGCGTAAGTCAGCTTGTCGAAGGCGACAATATTGAATTCAGGATGACTTTTGGTCATGCGGCGGACGAAGCAGCTACCGATGAACCCTGCGCCGCCGGTGACGAGAATATTTTTCATGAGAGGGGATGCTCCTTGTTTACCCAAAAGGGCAAGTCAGCGCCTTGCCCCTACATCTGATCAATATAGCGCTAATTTACGTTACCGGACTTGCTTCCGCCTTGCCTGTGGGTTCGGTAGGTGAGGGAGCGGCGGGTTCAGCAGCGGGTTTGTCGGTGGCTTCTGCCGCTTTCGCTAAGGGGTTCAGGACGTACTTCTCAACGGCTTCGGCAACACCATCTTCGTCGTTGGTTTTGGTGGTGACATTGGCGACCGATTTGACGTGATCGCTGGCGTTGCCCATCGCGATACCAATACCGGCGAGTTCGAGCATTTCAAGGTCGTTTTCACCATCGCCGAGCGCCATCACTTGGCTGGCAGAAATGCCCATTTCCTTGAGCAGCACTTTGAGGGCGCTGCCTTTGGACGCACCTGCGGGCAAGATTTCGAGTTCATCGGGGATACCTGCCGAGAGCAAACGGGCGCTGCTGTCGATTTGCATACTGAGCTGCCAGCGCAGGGCTTGAACACGGCGCGGATCATGCGGGTAGAAAATGATGATCTTGTTGATGGGTGTGGTATCCAAGATGTTTTGCAGCGGGCCAACGGCTTCTGGCATCGGTTCGTGGAAGTAAGTCGTGAGTTCTTCCATGCGCTGCGTCAATTTGCGGACGAGGATGCGCGTACCGCTGTAGATGCCGATGATATAACCCCGATCTTCGGCGTAGGTGATCACCTGCCTCGCCAGCACTTTGTTGATAACCTGCTGGCTGTGAACTGTACCGTCACTGTTGAAGGTGATCGTGCCTTGATTGTAGATGCCGGGGGTGTTCGTACCCAAACGCTTAATGATGTGGCGCGAGGAGAGGAAGGTTTTGCCGGTAGCGATAATGACGCGGATGCCTTTGGAAAGGGCGGTTTTCAGCACCTTCTCGGTACGCTCGGTCATTTCGTGGTTGCTGTTGAGCAGCGTGCCGTCGAGGTCGATGGCGATGAGTTTGATGGGCTGTGTTGGTGTAAATTCGGTCATAGTTCTCACACATAGATAGTGCGTGGGTTACGCACAGGACTGACATAGGAATTGGAGGAAAACCTCACCCCTAACCCCTCTCCAATGCGTTGGCGAGGGGAATTAAATTCAGGGATGTAGTGATTAGACAACCCAGAGGTTGCTGTGGTCGCCGATGTTCATCTTGAGCGCCTTGGGCTTTTCGTCGCTGCGGCGGACGATGGCGTGGCGACCAATGAGGCTGTCTTGAATACGGTTGCCGATGTCGGCGATGGTGCTGTTTTCGAGCAGGATACTGCGTTCGATTTCGCAGTTTTGGATAGTGACATCGTGGTAAATGCTGGTGAACGGGCCAATATAGCTGTTTTCGACGATGGTGTTTTCGCCGATGATGGTCGGGCCGCGCACGACGCTGTTGATGATCTTCGCGCCGCTTTCGATGGTCACACGGCGGTCGATTTGCGAATTTTCGACCGTGGCATCACCGGCGATGGAGGGTACCAATTCTTCTAGCACGAGGCTATTGGCTTCGAGCATATCAGTCGGCTTGCCGGTATCAATCCACCAGCCCTTGTGGACGTGGGGGAACACACGTTTACCCGCATCGACCAACCATTGAATCGCGTCGGTGATTTCGAGTTCGCCACGCCTGGACGGTTGGATGCTGTTGACGGCTTCCCAGATGGACGGGTCGAACATGTAGATGCCGACGAGGGCGAGGTTGCTCGGCGGGTTCTTGGGCTTTTCGATCAATTGCTCGATGCTGCCATCGGGGCGCAGCTTGGCGACACCATAGGCAGTCGGGTTTTCGACTTCTTTCAGTACGATCTGGCTGTTCCAGTCGCTTTTGGCGAAGTCGCTGATAAGCTGGGTAATGCCGCCCTGAATAACGTTGTCGCCAAGGAACATGACAAAGCGCTCGTCACCGAGGAAGTCGCGGGAGATTTTGACGGCATGGGCGAGACCATCGGGGCTTTCTTGCGGGATGTAGGTGATTTTGACGCCGTGCTTGCTGCCATCACCGATGACTTCTTGAATTTGTGGGCCGGTTTGACCGATGACGATGCCAATCTCATCAACACCTGCATCACGAATGGACTCGATGACCCGCACGAGAACCGGCTTGTTGGCAACCGGAATCAACTGTTTGGCGTTGGTATAGGTCAGGGGGTACAGCCGGGTTCCCTTGCCGCCGCTAAGAATCAGTCCCTTCATAATGGTTCATCCCTCATTTTCTATTTCAGACAAGGATAGGGGCGCACAACCGCGCGCCCCTACTAGAAATCAACATGCCTCTATTATTACCCGATTCGACCTTGCAAGATGCCAAAGATTACGATGATGAAGAAAATAATGACGATTGCCCACACCCAGCGGGTGCCGCCCGTCATCGGTGGCAGGGCTTGGTGCGAGGGCGCGTTCTTCGGCAGCTTGTCCCACGCCGTTTGCGGGTCATCATCCGGCGGCTGGCTAGGGTTCGACATTGGGTTTCGCTACCGATGTGCGTGGACTATAGTAACGCTTTAGCCAGCCGCACAAGCCATCCAAACCGGGGAACAACACACGTTCGGTGATATTGATCAGGTCGAGCTTATCCCGCACTTCCCACTTGAGCGCGGCGGGAATGATGATGCGCTGGTATACATCCGGCTTATCCGCCAGCCATTGGTCGAGCGCGGATACAGGGCTGGACATGGTGGAGAACAGGGCGTACTGGTTGGTGATGCGGTCGTCGAGGTTGGGTGGGTCAAAGAACAGGACGAACGGTTCCGACGAGAGATTGTCAAATTCGGTCAAGGTGCTGGACACGCGGCTGAGCATATCGACCTGAAAGAAGTTGGCGGATTGTTCACGCAGGACGGCACGGACTTTGGGCGGCATCCACTGCTGGATTTTGTGAACGTCGATACACCAGATCGCGCCGTCATTCACGATTTTGTCGAGGTTGATGGTGGCGAAGTGCATCGCGACGTAAGCCGAGTTCGTCCAGTCCAGCAGTCGGGTGGGCAGACCATGATGCTGGGCGACCGCCAGCCAATTCCAGATCGAGTCGCCGGGGCTGGTGTCGCGGTGGGCGTACTTCTTGAAGTTGCGCAGCAGCGCGTTTTCGAGCTGCGCATACGGCCCGCCAAGCCGGATGAGGCTGGTTTTCAGGTCGTAGTCGGTATCCGAGAGGCCGCGAAAGGCGTAGGGCGTGCGGTAACGACCGAGGTCTTTATCCCACGCTTGATTGAACACGACTTCGTTCAATTCCGCCCAACTGTTGACGCGAATATCTTTCGGGGTTTGCATAACCGCGCCTATTTGTACTCGCCGCCGACACTCTCTTTGGGCGCGTTGCTGAGAACCGCACCGAGGATGCGGACGTGTACCCGTTCCAACGCTTCACGGGCGCGGACGGTATGTTCACGGCGGGTATGGGCAGCACGGACAACCAGCAGCACACCGTCGAGCTTCGCGCCAAGCAGGGCGGCATCGGTAGCGGCGAGGACGGGCGGTGAGTCGAACAGGATGTAGTTGGCACGGGCCTTCAGCACGCCGATGAGGGCATTCATACGCTGGCTGCTGAGGATGTCCGCCGGATTGGGCGGCAGCGGGCCGCTGGGCAGTATTTGCAAGCCATCCACCGGGGTGTTGAGCAGCGGCGGGTTGGACATCGCGCCGTCCTCGATCATCATGGTGGTTAGGCCGCGTTCATTGGGAACGCCCCAAATTTCGTGCTGTGTCGGCTTGCGCAGGTCAGCATCCACCAGAATGGTTTTGTTGCCGCTCTGGGCGAAGGTGACGGCAAGGTTAGCCAGTGTCGTGCTTTTGTCATCGGTATGAGCAGCGGACGTTATCATCAAGGTATGCAGCGGATTTTCGACACTGCTAAACATGAGGTTGGTACGCAGGCTGCGGAAGGCTTCGGCAGCGGCGGTACGGGGGTCGGTCAGGGTGATCAGGTTTACATTCGGCATAAGTTACTACCTATTCGTGTGCAAGGTGTGTTCAGGTGCTTTTAATGGCGTTTCGGTCATAAAATTGGAAGGGTCTTAGACCCTTCCCTACAATAGCCATCTCAATGAGGTGACTTAGTTATTTTCGGGTATGGATGCCAGTACGCGCATATCCAGCGTGCGTTCTAAATCTTCGCGGCGGCGTATGACACTGCTTTCCAAAAATTCCAACACGAAGATAATAATCGCGCCGAGGATAACCCCTAGGACTGCACCGGCTGCTGCGTTGATCGTCGGGCGCGGTCGGTTGAGTTCATACTGCGGATCGTCCTGTAATTGGGCAGTTACCTGATCGGATCGCTGCACTTTTTGATTTTCGGCATTGCGGAACTGGACGAGCAGTTCGCCCCATGCTTTGGCAACCCGATTCGCCATTTCACCATCCGGTAAATCGACCGAGATTTTAACGGAGAGTGTAAGCGTATCAGGCACGATGGTGACCGCATTCGTGAGCGCGCGCGGTGTCATATCGAGTTGAAGCCGGTCGATGACATCAATGGCGCGGTAAGTGCTGTTCAGGTAAAGGCTGTAGTTATTCAGCAGTTCTTTACTGGCGAGTGTTAGGCCGTTGTCGCTGCGGGCGGGTTGAATCAGCACCGTTTGCGTCGAGCGGTAAATGGGCTGCTGCTGCTTGGCGAGGTAGTACGCCCCACCGGCGGCGATAACGGCCAGCAGCACGATAATCCACGCACGGCGAATGAAGATACGTCCATAGTCAAGTAAAATCATAAATCAACAAACTCCTATTAGCGGTTAGCCGCTGGCGATGGGCTTTTTGTGCCGTTCGCGAACGGTCTGGCATGTGTTGACCGCCTCGTAAAACGGAGCGATTGTACCACGTCCCGCCGCATCCTGTAGGGCGCATTCCCACCGATTAGAGGTTGTACTCGTGCTAGGTGAGCGAAATTTGCTCGAAATGGACAGCAGAAAAACGTGCGCTTAAGGCGGTTAATGTGATGTGTTCGGTGGGGTGAAGATACGCCGGAGCGATTTCGGCGAGGGGCAGGGCGACATGGGCGAAACGCAGGATGTCGGGATCGGGGATGCGCCACGGCTTATCGCCGTACTCCACGGTTTCGTCATTCCATAATGAGATGTCGAGGTCAATGGTGCGCGGGGCGTTCTTGTTGTTCGGGTCACGTACTCGTTTCAATTCACGCTCAATCCAATCTAAGACCTCGTGTTTGAGCGTAAGAATATCAAGTTGAGTGGTGATCTTAACGGCGGCGTTCAGGAAATCCGGCTGATCGGTAAAGCCCTGCGGCGGCGTGCGGTAAGCGTGGGACACGGCGTGTAACGTGGTATGCTGGCCCAAGAGTTCGACCGCACGGCGTAGATTGTTCAGCGGGTCGATGTTTGAGCCGAGCGAGATATAAACCGTCGCAAGTTTAGCGGAAGTCATCAGCCGTCCGTTCTATGACGACACCTACACTGTCGGCGAAACGCAGCGCACCGGGTTTATGGACGCGCACCTGCACCCACGGCGCGGCATGATCGACCACGACGATACGAGCGATGGCAGCCGCGAGGCGTTCGACCAGCGCGTAATGCGAGCCTTCGACATGCGCGATAATTGCTTTGGTCACGGTGCGGTAGTTAAAAGCATCGTCGGGATTATCGGTTTCACCGGCGCGGTGCATATCGGTACCGATGCGCAGGCTGATAATCACATCCTGCTTATCTTTGAGTTCGTGGACGCTAAAACCGATGACACAGCGCAGGCGTAAATGATCAATTTCGATGATGTCTAAGGGCGTTGGCACAATACGACTCCTATTTAAACGTGGGGTAAGTGTAACAAAATACAGCACATCTGGACTATACAATAGTTCCAAATGGATAGTGAGAATGTGATATGAAAACGCGTAGTAGTTCCTAAGATTGAATGCATTTCATATCCAAGGTATCCTATAATGTTTCAAAACCTAGACAAAAGGGGAACAGGATGTACAGGAAGCAAGTAGACGAGCACAAGATCAATGATGCTGGCTCGACAACCGAAATTGATAATAAGATGAAGTCGAAGGACTTTTTGCGTATTTTTGAATTGGGTTTGCCGCCGGTTGACGGTAAACGCATTGAAGAGGCAGCCACCGAAATTTTAACGGCGGTGGGCGAAGACCCGAACCGCGAGGGTTTGCTGAACACGCCGCACCGTGTCGCCAAGATGTACACTGAACTGCTCAGCGGCTACCGGACTGACCCGATTAAGCTGATTAATAACGCAATCTTCGATGTTGAGTACGATGACATGGTGATCGTGAAAGACATTGAGTTTAGCAGCCTATGCGAACATCATATGCTGCCGTTCATCGGTCACGCGCATGTGGCTTATATCCCGCGCGGTAAGGTCATCGGCCTGTCGAAGATCCCGCGCATTGTGGATATGTTCGCGCGGCGTTTGCAGGTGCAAGAACGCATGACCCGCCAGATCGCCAACTTTATTAATGAAGTGCTCGACCCGAGGGGCGTCGCGGTTGTGGTCGATGGCAAGCACATGTGCTCGATGATGCGCGGCGTCGAGAAGCACGACTCTAGCATGACGACCAGCACCATGCTCGGCGAGTTCCGTGCGAACCAATCGACCCGTAATGAGTTTATGGCACATCTGGGGCGCGTGCAGATTAACTCCGGCCTGTAATCCCCGCATCTACAACATAAAAGCGCCTGTCCGATGGATGGCGCTGTTTAGTTGGGGCAGCAGTGTTGGGATTAAAGGTTGTATTCAGCGCGGGCTTTGCCAAGCGCGATCAGAAAATCACTTTTCGGTAGGGTGATGTCCAAGCTTTGCATCAGGCTTTCGATGCGCTGGTGAAATCCGACTAACTCTGGCTGGCGGGAAGGGTCAATATAGACTTCGGCACGCAGATTAAACTCGGCGGTGATGATTTCACCGAGTTCTTGCATGATCGCGAGGTCATCTGCATCCCACGATTTGGCGTGATTATCCAGCGCACAGAACGACCCTAACTGCGTGCCATCTTTGAGGGTGAGCGGTACACCGAGATAGGCGATGACGTGCAGCTCGGTAACGGCTAAGTTGTCTTTCACGAGGGCATTTTCTGGTGCGTTTTCGACGATCAGCGGTTGGTTAGTGGCGATGACATGCTGGCAGATGGAATAGGACAGCGGCGTTTTGCCCTGTGACTTCCACGGTTCGCTCAGTCCGATCTGGCTTTTGAAAAACTGCGAATCTTCGGCGACCAACGAAATGAGCGACACCGGCGTTTGCAGAACATCATGCACAAGCTGCGTAAAACGGTCGTAAACCGTCTCGGCGTTATTGTCGAGCAAGGATAAATCGTGCAGCGCTTTCAACCGTCCTACATCAAAAAACAGCTTTTGCGTTGCCTCATCAAGCGGTTGCGTCACAATAAAACTACCTCTAATACCAACGATATTCGTATATTATAGAGGAATGCAACCGCTTTAGTCGACTGTTGTTAATAAATCGTAATAAATAAAGATTACGATTTGTTAACAGTAATTATGCGCTGTTGGTTAGCCGTGAACGCACATCTTTGACGACGTTCGCCAGCACGTCGTAAGGCTGCGCACCACTGACGAGATACTTCCCTGCGAATATCATGGCCGGAACGCCTTGCAAACCCATGCCCTGTGCCTGTGTGATGTCGGCGAGGACGAGATGCAGGTACGACGGTGTTTCTAACGCTGTGGCAAAGGCTTCGCGCTCCAAGCCGACACTTTCGGCAACATCGAGCAGCACATCGAGTTGTTCGATATCACGCGCTTCTTCCCAATAGGCGCGGTACATGGCATCGTGGTACGCCTTGCCGACACCCTGTTCCTCGGCATACTTGGCACCGATGAGCGCGGGGCGGCTGTCGATGCCGAAGGGGCCGCGGTTGATGGTGATGCCGTACTTTTCGAGGGCCATTGCGTTAAATTGCGGCTGTGCGTCATCGATGCGCTTGCGATATTCTTCGGGCATGGGTGGCGAACCTTTGGGGCGCAGTTCATATGAACGGCTGACCATCTCGACACCGTGCGATTCTTCCAACTTTTGCAAGCTGGTAAAGGCTAAATCGCACCACGGGCAAACGAAGTCCGACCATACGTCGACGCGAACGGGAATAGAATCCATGAAAAATTCCTTGTGTAGCGATTGGTTTTTAAGCTCGGAGCCGCACAAGCCGCGCGGCTCTATGGGTGGTGAGGTTGACGATGAGAAAGTTGACACTCACATCTGTTATTGGATGCCAACAGGGTTGCTTGTCTTACTCGTCAATCGGGGCTTTGAAGTCGTAGATGCCGTCACGGATCGCCCAGCGCTGGTTGGTGCGGTTGGAAACGAGGGTATCGCCTTCCTTTACCAACTCATCACCTGAACCCGGCGCGACGAACAACGAGTCAGTCTCTAGATTATTCGGGGAAGCACCCGTGGCCGTGTTGAGCGTGAAGATGCTGGGTGTGTATTGGAAACCGGATAGCTGTAGCAAACCGTCTAGGCTCGCCAGTAAGTAGGCCGGAAGGTGATTCTTGAGCATCCCGATGCGGAAGAAGGACACGGGCATACTGCGCTGGGTGCTGAAGCCCGCCCCCGCGAGGCGCTGCTGCATATAAACCGGATGAAAGTCGAAGTTCAGTTCTACGAATTCCACCGGCTGTAGGTCGTTCGGGTCCCACTTTTGCAACCCGCGTGAGTAGCGGTACAGGGCTTTGAGGTTGCGTTTGTTGGCGTATTCGAGGATCAGCTTGCCATCCGGCGCCAACACACGCCGCACCTGCCGCAGCGCCACGTTGACATCGGCAATATGGTGGATGACACGGATGATGGTCACCCCGTCGAACACACCCGCGCGGAAGGGCAGTTGATAGGCATCGGCGGCGACGTAAATGTAGCGACCGCTGCGACCCAGTTTTTCCTGCGCATACTGTAGCTGCGAGAAGGAATAATCGACCAGCACCACCTGCTCATACATATTGTACTCGCTGGTCAGCCGCCCGAAGCCCGCGCCGAGTTCAAGCAAGCGTTTGCCCTGCTTGGGTAACATGCGGCGGAGGGCGATGCGCTCAACCTGATCTTCGTAGTCGCGGCCTTTGCCTTCCCAGAACTCGGTACGGTAATTGGAACCTTCATAGTCACAAATGGGAGGCCGAATATCAGGCTTGGTCATACATTCCTCTTTTAACCATCACACAAGCGTGCTGCGTTCGAACGCCTATATTATATGTCAAACGTGGACTTGTTGAGAGTCCGTGTGTTATCAATTCTCATGAAAAGGGCGCATCACTTTGCGCCCTTCAGATAGGTTGTCGTTAGCCGCCGGGGGTGGCGACGATGCCGAGATCCCCGCCGGTGGGGACAGGTGTTGGCGGTGGGTTCTCGCCCGTCGGCTGACCCGTTTCGCCGTTGGTGGGCGGTGGGTTCACCGGAGCCTGCCCGTTACCCTGCTTGGATGGGCTGTTCGCCGTATCAGCGTAAGTGCCGTTGAAGGACGCGGGGTTCAGCCCCATGCCGATCAGGTTATTAATCGTCTGCGTGTTGATCGAAGCCGGTGTGCTGCCGTTCTGGTAAAGCTCAGGGCGGATGCCTTCGTCCAGCGCGGGGATACCACCGATGGCGACAATGCCGGTGCTGGTCGTCAGGTTGTTTGCGGGAATTTCAGCATTACCGAGGGTGTAATTGGTACCGGCGGTGGTCGAGTAACCCGGCCACGGGTTCTGGCTGTACGGCGTTTCGGTTAGCAGGTTGGGCAGGTTGCCGCTCAGGATTTGCCCCGCGAAGTTACCGACTTGGCTGAAGTCATCCGGCAGGTTGCCAAGGGCGCGTACCAGCGGTTCGAACAGTAGGCGCAGGTTTTCAACCGGGTCGTGAATTTGCGTCTGGTTCAGGGGAATGACCGCACGTACCTTGAGGTCAACCGGCACGTCGAGGCTGACGGTCACATCCTGCTGCACCGGCAGGTCGAAGGCCAGCGACACGGGTAAGCGCGTGCCAGCAGGCAGTGTCAGGCTGACCGATGCATTACTGACGGTTAAGCCCGGTGCGGTAATGTTCGCGCCGACCGTCAGCGGCACGGGTTGGGTGAGCACGACCACCGTTTCACCCACGTTGATCGGGATGTTGGTTTCGAGCTGCGCGTTGGCACGGTCAACGTGGATGGTATCCTGTACCGGAATTGTCCAGTCAATCGTGGCATCGTTCAGGCCGACGAAGCTGCTGTGTAAGCCCTGAATCAGCGGTTGGGCGATGTTCTTTTTGATGTCAAAAATTGTTAGGCCGAGTACGAGGAGTACCACAACCAGAATGATGTTCACAATGAACGAAAACACAATCATAAAGCGCCAGAAAAATTTGCCGATAGACTTCAAAGCGCGCATGGGGTGGCTCCTTCGCCGGTAGTGTCTTAATGCAATTCTCACTATACAACGCGCTTAGGCTTGCAGCAAATGATTTTCGAACCTTCGATATTTCAATTCGTTGCGAAAGCATTCACAAAGACCAAAGATGAGCAACTTTGTCCGCAAAAAGCCGTATGGACATTTAACAACCGTTATTCGATGATTAAGTGTTTATTGAAGCGTTCATGGAAGTACACCGAGATATGTTCGTGAAACACGTATCGAAACTCATTTTTAATCATGCCGATGCATGGGGCATCACCCTCATCATCGGAATTGTGGCGCTGGTCGGGCATGAGTCCTTTAAGCTGGAACTGCTCGGCGTGCCGGTTGTCATGGCCTTTTGCTACTGGCTGGGCTTCGCGGTGAATGACTATTTTGACGCGCCGTTTGACGCGCAGGAAGCAAAGAAGGGCGCGCGTAATTTCTTCGTCGGCGTCAAGATCACCCGCCCACAAGCCACAATCGCCTTTATCGCCGTGAGCATCGCGTTAGGCATATTCTTCGCCCAGTTCGGCGTGAAAGGGGCGGTCGTTATCGCCTTCGGGCTGCTGGCGATCTGGGCATACTCCGCGCCGCCGCTGCGCCTGAAAAGCCGCCCGATTGCCGACCTTGTGATGCATATGTTCTTTGTGCAAACCTTTCCTTATCTCGCTACCATGCTGCTCGTGGGCTTAACGTGGACGCGCTTCGATACGGCGCTGGTGTCGATCTTCGTGCTAACCTCGCTTTCGGCGCAGTTGGAACAGCAAATTCGCGATTACGCCGTGGATGTGCTGACCGACCGCAACTTCACGGTAACGTTCGGGCGGCAGGTCAGTTCGCGGCTGATGTTGGTCGCGTCCGGCACGTTGATCCTGCTGTTCGCTTATTACATCATCGTGGGCATTCTGCCCATATTCCTGCTGCCCTTCGGCTTGATCTTCCTGCCAATGCTCGTGCATCGTTTCTTCCGCGACTCGCTGGCGGCACGCTCCGAAGTGCTGGGGCGGGTGATGCTCATCGCCGCGCTCATTTACGCCGGATACGTCACCACCAGCGGCCTGCTGGAACTGTGGAAGTAGCGCCTTTCTAGGTAGTGGTTATCTGGTAAGTAACGCTGATTAATACGAAGGATAAATAATTTCACATGGTAGGGGCTGGATTTTTCCAGCCCGCGCCACTTTTTGGAATGAACTGTCATAGTTTATGGAGCACTAAAATTTGGGCTGTGTTCATTTGGATGTAGTATGGCTATTGTAACTGGTGCAAAAGATGTTTTTGCAAAGTGCTGAGTGTACGTGAACCGAATTTGGCATCGACAATCCCCCTCAGAATAAAACGGTCTGAGTCATAAACTACACCCAAGCGAATACGCCGTTTTTCTGAGTAGGCTTCAACACTGACGGTCGCTATCTCTTCCTTATCGATAGAAATGACGTCTATATCTTGCCAACGAAAAGATTGCTGTTTATTACCTATTTCTCTAGAATTCACTTGTAAATTTCCGAGTTTCATCGTTTGACCTTGGGCAAGCAACTTTAGATATTGAGGGAGTTGGTATTCAATCATTTTACTGGTAATAAAATCTGCAAGATTAGCCGTATTACTTCTTAACACGCCAACGCTAAAGGCATACACTTCACCACTATAAAAATGGCTAGCACCATAGCTGATAATAGGAGTAGCTACACGGTAGTTCTCAGTACCACGCTTACCTTTGACACTGGTAATTTGGTGCCAGCGCCACAATTGCTCGTTCTTTCCGTGCTGAACTCCTACACCTCTTTCATAAAGCACCAAGCGTGACCGTAGAATTTTCAAAATTTGTAAGATCACAAAGTAGATTACTATCGCACCTAATGGAAAGAGATATTGAATGTTGGGCACGTTAGTAACAGTGACTATGGCTATAGTCCAACCGAGTAATGCATATAGAGCATACCACTGTAAGACTGTGATCCAGTTCACACCAAATGTGCCTATTTTCTTTCCGAGTGGATGCATAATTAATCTCAACCTTCCTAATTTTATGAGGTTTTTCGCTATTTTTCTCCTCAAATGTAGCACAAGATGGTTTCAGTATAGATCACAAATTTATTCATTCTCTTTGTGCTCAACTTCAATTTAAAAGTTTGAAAATTCGAACCATTGCGAAAGAACTTTTGTGCTATAATGCTGCTGTGAATTACTCTTTGTATTTCTCTGCGTCTCAGGGGTTCAATCGTCTTGGTCTTGTCACTGGAACTTTTCCAGCAATGACAGCAGCAGCGCACAAATTGACGGCGGTGGCAGTCTCCCTCACATCCGCCGAAATTGCGCCAATTCAGCAGATGCAGCCGAGCCTCCCGCCGACACAAAATGTCAATTCGGCGGACACACGGGAGCCTCTCGCCCGCCATTTCGGCAGATAAATGTGCAAATTGTGCAAAATTGGCAATTTCTGCCGCATGTTTCGCAGTTTGCGACCAAAGGAAGCCCTTTAAGGCTTGTCCGGTACTTGTTTTGTTGATGCTTAGGCAAGAAATGGACATCGGATTTGTTCAAATTGTGAACGAGGCTGTTTTTTAGCAGCGATCATCTGCCTTTGAAGTCGCTTTAGCCGACTTGTCCCTCTGTCTAGCATGACGGCTTTAGCCTCATGCGACGCAACCGTACTCATTTCTTAGTATCGGACAACGCTCTTTAGTGTCCATCAAAACAAAAAATCCCCATCACTTGATAGGGATTTCTTAAATCTCTGTGTTCTCTGCGTCTCGGTGGTTAAAACGTCTTTGTCTTACAAACCAGCATCGCGGCGCAGGGCATCAGCCTTATCGGTCTGTTCCCACGGAATGTCGATGTCGTGGCGACCGAAGTGACCGTAAGCCGCTACCTGCTTGTAGATCGGACGGCGCAGCTTCAAGTCACGGATGATCGCCGCCGGACGCATATCGAAGTGCTTGTTAATCAGCGCCACGATTTCATCTTCTGAGATCACGCCTGTGCCGAATGTTTCCACCGCCAGCGAGGTCGGCTTGGCGACACCAATCGCATATGACACCTGCACTTCGAAGCGAGTCGCGAGGCCAGCCGCCACCACATTCTTGGCGATATAACGCGCCATGTACGCGGCGCTGCGGTCAACCTTCGTCGGGTCTTTACCAGAGAACGCGCCACCACCGTGACGGGCGACACCGCCGTAGGTATCGACGATGATCTTACGTCCGGTCAAGCCAGCATCACCCAAGGGGCCGCCAGTCACGAAACGACCGGTGGGGTTGACGAAAATGCGGGTGTTCGAGTCCAGCAGTTCAGCCGGAACAACAGGCTTAATAATCTTCTCGATCACGGTCGCGCGGATTTCATCATTGCTGACTTCCGGCGCGTGTTGGGTCGAGATCACAATCGTGTCGATACGCTTCGGCTTGCCGAATGCATATTCAACCGTAACCTGGCTCTTCGCATCAGGACGCAGCCATTCGATCTCGCCACCTTTGCGGGCTTCGGCCAAACGGCGGGTCAGCTTGTGCGAAAGCGAAATGGTCAGGGGCATGTATTCGGGCGTTTCATCGCAGGCGAACCCGATCATCATACCTTGGTCGCCAGCACCGGTCGCGGCGATTTCAGCCTCGGTCATCGTGCCTTCACGGGCTTCCAGCGCCTTATCGACACCCTGAGCGATGTCCGAAGATTGTTCCTTGATCGAGACAATCACGGCGCAGGTTTCGGCGTCGAAGCCGTACTTGCCACGGGTGTAACCGATGTCAGTCACCGTCTGGCGCACCAGCTTGTCGATGTCGACGTATGCGCTGGTGGTGATTTCGCCCATCACCAGCACGAGGCCGGTGGTGGTAGCGGTTTCACAGGCGACGCGAGCGTTCGGGTCTTGCTCAAGAATTGCGTCCAGAACGGCATCCGAAATCTGGTCGCACATTTTGTCGGGGTGCCCCTCGGAAACCGACTCCGATGTAAAGAAGTAGTGGGGCGAAGTCATAAACGTGGTGTTGCTCACCTGTACCTGTTCCTTTGTTGTCATTACCTTTCCTCCAAAACAAAAAGCGCCTCTCTGGAACAGAAGAGGCGCGTATGACCGTAACCGGACTGCTCATCTTCCAGAGTAAAACTCTGACGGATTTGGCACCTTCCCAATGCTTTAGGGGTTGCCGCGATTTCGTAGGGCCGTTTCCCTCCATCGCTCTTGATGTGTGCATTGAAGCACAGTACAAGCTATTTAGTTGTCAACTTGAAAATACTATAGCACGCTGACTTCGTTTAATCAAGTTGTTGACCAGCATATTACGCTAAGGCACCTTGCGAGCGCCTTTAATTCATGCGTGTATGGGCTTCGTGTAGGCGCTGGTAGCGGCCTTGACCGAAGATCAGTTCTGAATGGCGACCCTGTTCAACGATTTCACCGCCGTCCAGTACGATGATTTGATCGGCATTCTTGATGGTTGAAAGTCGGTGGGCGATAACGATGCTCGTGCGACCTTTCATCAATTCGTTAAGTGCGTCCTGAATTTCGGCCTCGGTTTCCGTATCCACTGCCGAAGTTGCTTCATCCAGAATGAGGATTGGCGCGTTTTTGAGGACGGCACGGGCAATCGCCAAACGCTGCTTTTGACCACCCGATACCTTAACACCGCGTTCGCCGATGTGCGTGTCGTAACCATCGGGCATTGCCATGATGAATTCGTGGGCACGGGCGGCCTTGGCTGCCTTGATAATTTCCTCATCGCTGCTGGCAAGGTTACTGTAGCGGATATTATCGCGAATAGTGCCGTTGAATAGGAACACATCTTGCAGCACCATGCTGATGTTCGAGCGCAAGCTGCTGACCGTCAATTCACGCACGTCTATGCCGTCGATGGTGACGCTGCCACTGGCAACATCGTAGAAGCGCGGAACGAGGCTGGCGATGGTGGTTTTACCGGCACCTGTCGGCCCAACGAGCGCAAGCGTATGCCCCGGTTGAATTTTGAGCGAGATGTTTTTAAGTGTTGCGACGTGTTCATTGTATAGGAAGCTGACATCGTGGAATTCGACTTCACCGCGCAGTCGACCGGGGTTGACCGCGTTCGGCGAGTCATCAACATCGGGCTTAATGTCCAGCACTTCGACTACATGATGTGCGCCTGTGATGGCGACGTGCAGCATTTCATTCATCTGCGTCATTAGCGTGATCGGTTGGTAGAAAATGTTCAGGTAGAGGAAGAAGGCGACCAGATCTTCGACCGGCAGCGTGCCAGCCAGCGCGGCTTGCCCACCAAACAGCACCACGATGACTAAACCCATCGCGGTCAGAAATTCGATGGAAGGCGAGAGAATCGCCTGCATCTTGAGGCCGTAGAGCAGCATCTTGGTGGTATCGGTCGAATACTCATTGATGCGTTCATGTTCACGCTTCTCTTGGGTGAACAGTTGGATTTCTTTGATACCGACGAGGTTGTCCTGAACGATGCCTGTCAAGATACCCAACCGCCGCGACGAGTCTTTGATGGCATTATGCATCCGTTTGCCAAAAAGCAGGTTGCTAATGACCAACAGCGGCATCGGCAGCAGGGTCAGCAGTGCAAGTGTCGGGTTAAGGTTGAACAAGATGATGCCGACGCCGACGAGCAGCAGGATATTCACCGTCATGTCGGGGATGTAGTGGGCAATCAAGGGTTCGATGTCGCGCGTGTCGTTAATGACGCGCTTGATTAGTTCACCTGTCTGGCGGTCAGCGAAGAAGCGAGCAGACAGTTTTTGCAGATGATCATAAAGGGTGACGCGCAGATCATTCACAAAGCTGTACGCCATCACATGCGCGATATACAAGTATAGGAAACGGAAGATGGCGCGGAAAACGAATACCACTAGCAATATGGCCGCGAGTTGCAGAATGCGGTTGGTTGCAGCGTCGCCGGTTTCGACTCGCAGGATTTGCACGAGTTCGCGCACCAGCCACGGGTTGACGAGGTTCATGGCGGTAATACCGCCGGAAGAGATGATGACGACCAGCATGTGCCAACGATAACGATACAGCAGGGGAAGCAAACGCCGAAAAGCATACATGAGATAGTGAAACCTACAGGGTTATGGTAAACGAGGATATTTATAGCTTACTCAAAGTTGGCTTAGTCCATATAGTGCCAATGTGAAATCTCGCGCAAATAGCTTAAGAATTCTTAATATGGACTTTCCTATAGCTATAAATCTTCGAGGTGCGACTCAAGCCACGCGGCATACACGTCACGCAATTTCTCCGTAATAGCACCCGGCTTTCCGTCACCAATCAGGATGCCATCAATTTCGATAAGGGGGATGATGCCACGGCTGCTGCCACTAAGGAAGGCTTCGCTGAAGCGGGTAATATCACGCACGTTGGCAGCGGTGCGGTTGACGGGTAAAACGGCGGGAGCGACTTCGTAAATGATTTGTTGGGCAATGCCAGCGAGGACACCCGAACCCGCCGTGCGAAGTTCGCCATTGAGGATCGCATAAAAGTTGTTACTGGTTCCTTCAAGCAGGTCGCCATTTTCACTCAACAGAATGCCGCTGAAGATACCGGCTGGCATCGCAACCGTGTCGCGGTCATGCATCCAGCCTGTGGTTTTCGCGGCAGGATTCACCCGTGCAACGCTGGGCTTAAGGGTAATGCACTTGACACCCTTCGCATACAGTTCCGTAGGATGCCCGCTGAATGGCTCCATCGAAAGGATAATCTGTTCGGGCGTGGCCTTTGGGATGCTAATGCGGAAGCGTACGTCGTCGTAACCGGACTGCTCAAGCGTTTGCCGGAGTGCTGCACGTAGGGCTGGGCGGTCGAGTTTCAACGGCATGTCGATGCGGCTGGCGGAGTCTTCCAGCCGGTCGAAATGCGCGTCTAGCTTGAGTACTTGCCCGTGGTTAAAGGTGTTGGTCAGGGTATAAATGCCGTCGTGCGGTTCGTGGCGAACGGCATCAGCCAGTGAAGCGGCAGTATAAGCGGCGGGTTGTAAGCCGTTGGGTGTAAGGATGTTGATAAATGTGGACGACATGATGAAGGCTTTCGGTTTATGAACGACATTTATGAAGCAATGCTGATTATAGCGTATCTAAGCTGGTCTGTTTCTAAACTCAATCTTGACCCCACCCCTTGATGGTGCTAAAGTATAGCCATCATGTGCCTGTAGCTCAGCGGATAGAGCATCTGCCTACGGAGCAGAGGGCCGGGGGTTCGAATCTCTCCAGGCACACATTTTAAAGAGCCGACATTTTTGTCGGCTCTTTTGTTTTCGCTGGTATGGCAAGTTATCGGTTGTACGATGAAAGCATAATTAGCCCTAATAAAAACAGGTCTGGAGTGTTATTCCAGACCTGTTACTGTTTACCCTATGCAGGGGTTTCAGGAGGGGTTTCCGTTGGCACTGGTGTGTTCGGCGGTATTTCGGTTGGTACCAGTGTAAGTGTCGGTTCGATTGTTGGCACCGGCGTACTCGATGGTATCTCGGTCGGTATCGGCGTCGCGGTCGGTGGCTCCGTCGGTATCGGCGTTGATGTTGGCAGATCGGTTGGTACCAGCGTGGGTTCCAGTGTTGCTGTTGGCGATTCCACCGCAGTTACAGTCGCAGTCGGTGTCTCAATGGTCGCGATTACATCGAGTGTTGGTGTCACGCTTGCCGTTGGCTCCAATGTTGGTCGGTCATTTACCGGTGTTACGGGCAGACTGAGTGTGTTCGGCGCTTGCACGACAATCCGGTCGATGTCGCTGTAGGTCGAGCCGACATTGCGCAGTTCGATGCGGTGATTGCCGGGGCTGACGTTCAGAATAAACGGCTGCTGGAACAACAAGGTGGCACTCGGGAAGTTGTCGATGGTCGCGGCGAGAACGCCGTCCACGAATACTTGCATCGACCCATAAACACCGGCTTGGTAAAGGGCGCGGTAGATGATGACATGCCCGACCGAGTTGTTGATGTTGAAGGCGACGCGCCCATTCGGGTCATTAGTGAATTTGCGGCTGCCACCCAATGCATTGGCAGTCGGTTGTTGTGTCCAGTTGCCGGTGTAGGTCAGCAGCGCACTCGTCTCTTCGTAAGCACCGGTGCCAGCAGTCGTCAGCGCGTCGGTCGGCCCCTGCACCACAATCTGGTCAATGTCGCTGTAAGTCGAGCCGACGTTGCGTAGTTCAATGGTATGGCTGCCGGGGGTAACGGTGAATGTAAATGGCTGTTTGAAGGTCATTGCTGAACCCGTATTGTTGGCGATGGTTACATTCAACACACCATCGACAAACACTTGCAGCGACCCATAGACACCGGCTTGATGAATGGTGCGGTTGATGGTGATCCGCCCAACCGTATTGTTGACGGTGAAGCTGACGCGCCCATTCGGGTCGCTGGTATAGGTGCGGCTGCCACCAAAGGCATTGGCATTCGGTTGTAGTGTCCAGTTGCCATTGTAGGTCAAGTTGGCACTGTCGTTTTCATAGGTGCCATTGCCGCTGGTGTTCAAGGCTTCGGGTGCCGCTTGGACGACAATGCGGTCAATATCGCTGTAGGTCGAGCCGACGTTGCGCAGTTCGATGCGGTGGTCGCCGGGGGTGACGTTGAACGCGAACGGCTGGTTGAACATCAAGGATGCACTCGGCGTGTTGGCAATGGTCGTGTTGAGTACACCATCGACAAACACTTGCATCGACCCGTAAATACCGGCCTGGTAAAGGGTGTGGTAGATCACCACACGCTCAACCGAGTTGTCGATGTTGAAAGCTACCCGTCCGTTCGGGTCGTTGGTGAAGCTGCGGCTGCCACCGGACGCTTGCGCATGGTTGTTGGCCGTCCAGTTGCCGGTGTAGGTGATGAGTTGACTCG
>JAPUDW010000088.1 GCA_027492915.1 Bacteroidota bacterium
AATTGCCAGTGAACCATTGATGTAAATATCGACTGCGGGTGCGCCGCTGACCCCGTGAACCATGCGTACAAACCCGCTGTTGGCGTCGCCCTCAGTCGCGGTTTTCAGTACCAATGTCTCTGGCGAGTCTAATGTGCCGTAAACGACTAACATGTACGAAGTGCCAGTGTCTAGAGCTACTCCATCTGCCGTAAGGATGGCATTTTCAACACCGTCACCATTAGCAGCGACTGCGAAATCATAAGCAAATGCAGGTACGTCGAGTGTGCCTGCTGCCTGCCCGAATTGTAAGCCCGGGATCACAGGACGACCGTCCGCTAGCATCAGGTCGACTGCGGGGCCACCTGAGATCGCATGAATGGCGGTCAGCCGAGCCTTCCCTAAACCTACATTGGTCAGGTCTTCAGGATATGCCAAAAAGTTCGGGTTGCTGGCAGTAGCAGCAACTAAGGTTGTTGCCGAGCCATCTGCTGCGCTAATGGTTTGTTCCCACAGCGCGTTGCTCGCACCGCTGGTTGTTACCTTCAACTGATGTTCGCCACTGCCCACATTGACATAAGTGGATGCGCTGCCGAAAGCCAGCCCACTGATCGTCAATTGACCATCGGTATACACATCAATCGTGCTTGCACCGGGGATGGTGTGGACAAAACGTAGTTTCGCCGTCCCCGATTGTGCCATAACGCTGGAAGCGGCAACTAGTAGAACTGCAATTGCCACAATCCAAGCGAGGCCGTGCTTAATCGAAATCTTCATTTTGCATACTCCTTCGCGTAATCAACCGCGCCAGAGAAACAGTGGGCTGTAAGTTTTTCGCCTACAGCCCGATATTGACGCAAAACATAATCAGACCAGCTAACGGTACAACCTGTCAACCGCTGACTGGCTACCGCTTTAGGTACCTTCTTCCCATTGGCTCAGGTATTCAGCCTGTTCCGGGGTCAAAACGTCAATTTTCACGCCCAGAGCTTCGAGCTTCAGGCGAGCGATTTCCTTATCCACATCTGCCGGAATGGTATACACTGCCGGAGACATATTAGCGGCGTTCTTGACCATGTATTCCGCGCCCAATGCTTGGTTTGCGAAGCTCATATCCATAACGCTTGCCGGATGGCCTTCGGCTGCGGCGAGGTTGATCAAGCGGCCTTCACCCAGTACGTAAATCGGGCGACCCTTAACGATGTACTCTTCAACAAACGGACGAACGATACGGGGCTTGCTACCAGCAAGGGCTTCCAGCGCAGGAATGTTGATTTCAACGTTGAAGTGACCGGAGTTAGCAACCATCGCGCCGCGCTTCATGCGTTCGAAGTGCTGTCCGTCGATGACATTCTTATCACCGGTTGCGGTAATGAAGATGTCGCCGACTTCAGCCGCTTCGATCATCGGCATCACACGGTAACCGTCCATCACAGCTTCCAGTGCGCGCATCGGGTCGATCTCGGTGACCACCACGTTCGCACCCATGCCCTCGGCGCGGCTGGCGATACCACGGCTGCACCAGCCGTAGCCGGCGACCACAATCGTGCGGCCTGCCAACAAAATGTTGGTCGCGCGGATGATGCCGTCCAGCGTGCTTTGACCGGTGCCGTAGCGGTTGTCAAACAGGTGCTTGGTGTCGCTGTCGTTCACCGCAATAATCGGGAACTTCAGCGCATTGTCTTTCGCCATCGCGCGTAAGCGGATAACGCCCGTGGTGGTTTCTTCCGTGCCGCCGACAATATCTTGCAGCAGTTCAGTGCGGGTCTTGTGAATAACGCTGACCAGATCTGCACCGTCATCCATCGTGATATGCGGCTTGAAGTCCAGCGCAGCCTTTATATGGTCGTAGTAAGTGTTGTTATCTTCGCCCTTGATGGCGTAAACCGGAATTTCGTAGTTGGCGACCAATGAAGCCGCCACATCATCCTGTGTTGAAAGTGGGTTCGATGCGCACAGCACGATTTCCGCGCCGCCGACTTGGAGGGTGTGCATCAAGTTTGCGGTTTCGGTTGTGACATGCAAACAAGCCGAAATACGCATTCCTGCCAGTGGTTTTTCCTTTGCGAAGCGTTCGCGGATGGCGCGCAGTACAGGCATTTCCTGCTCTGCCCACTCAATACGGTAGCGCCCACCTGTTGCGAGATCAAGTTGCTTTACGTCGTGTTCAACAGTCATTTCTGCTCCTCAAGCCTTTATAGATAGCCCGTTAATAGGGCGGATTGTATCATACACTTTTTTGCCTGTCGTCGGACGAATCAGGCGATTGTGCTACGTTACTTTGTAACAGCACTCGCTTGCAACAGGCTGTCAAGCTGACCTTGATCATCATGTTCGCTGCGGAATCGGGCAATAAATTCAGGAATAGTGAAGTGGTGATTTTGTGTGCCGACATTTTCCAAATTGTAGCTGGCGCACAATGAACCGACCATCGCACAGAGGGTGATCGGCCAACCTGCCGCCATCCCGCGCAGCAGTCCGCCGCGGAATGCATCACCTGCACCAGTCGGGTCTTTAATCTCTTTGGCGCTAAAGGCTGGAACCTGTGTCAGTTCACCGCGCTGGTAAATGTGGCTGCCGTTCTTACCCTGTGTAATGATCAGCAGTTCGATATTACGTTTAAGGTCTTCGAGCGACTGGTTGGTTTTCTTGCAGATGATTTCAGCTTCATATGCGTTTACGACCATCGCATATGCGCCTTGCATATCGTTGATGAGTTCTTCTCCGCTCAAACGCGGGATTTGCTGGCTGGGGTCGTAAATGAAGGGAATATTGCGTTCGCGGCATTCTCTGGTTAGGTGGGTCATCGCAAGCGGATCGCTGGGGGAGATAATCACCATGTCAGGGTTAATGCCGGGGTAGGCTTCTGCGAGGCTGAATTCTTTAGAGAATGCCATCGCGCCGCTATAAAAGGACGAGATCGTGTTATTCTCAAGGTCGGTGTTCGCAAAATAGGATG
>JAPUDW010000089.1 GCA_027492915.1 Bacteroidota bacterium
GCCGGTGGGATAGGTGGGTTGACATCCGCATTTGAACCATACCTTATTGGTAAGATTATCGATGTGATACAGACCGATGTATCCATGACGAGTATCGGGCAGTATGCGATTCTCCTGCTGGTGTTATCCGTGATTACGGTGGCGGCGTTTTTGGGGCAGCGGTTCTGGAGTGGTACCGTTGCCTATAATGTGAATTATGATATTCGACAAACGTTATTTGATAACCTGCTGACTTTAGAACAACGTTTTTACCAAACCTATCCGACCGGTGATCTCATTTCGCGGATGTACAGCGACCTTGATATGATCTGGCGTTTGCTGATTATCGGGTTTACGCGCTTTGGTAGCGCATTAGTTACGCTGCTGGTGACGTTTGTGCTGTTGGCAACGATTAATGTGCCGCTTACGATCTTCGTGTTTGTGGTGCTGACGATTTCCACCATCGTGCAGATGCGGGTGGGTGGGGCACTTGCACCCGTGTTCGAGCAGGTGCAGGAGCAGGCAGGAACGCTTTCGTCACTGGTGCAGGACTCGGTGAGTGGTATACAAACGATAAAGACATTTGGGCGCGAGGCGGGTGTTGCCGACAAATATCGACAGGAAAACAATGAATACCGCCGACGCTGGTTGTACTTTAAGCGGCGGAACGAGCCTGTGGGTATGCTGCCCAACATGATTAGCGAAATGACTGGCGCGATTGTGGTGATCGCGGGTGGTCTTCTGGCACTGCAAGGGCACCTGACACTGGGGAACTTTGTGCAGTTTTTGGTGTATCTGGCGCTGATTAGTAATGTGCTGCTGCAACTCGGAACGATTTACCAGCGCTATGTTCAAACAGCGGGTGCGCTTACGCGTTTGACCCCACTTTTGCAAACAGCACAAATTAAGAGCATCGAAAACGCACGACCGTTGACACAGGCACGGGGCGATATTGCGTTTGATAATGTGGGTGTTCAGGTTGAGGGTAAGTGGCTACTACGCAATATTAACCTGTCGATACCGGCGGGTAAAGTGGTGGCGTTTGTGGGGCCGACCGGCTGTGGCAAAACGCTGCTGGTTAGTTTGCTGGCACGAGTGAGCGACCCGACCGAGGGGCGAGTGGTTATCGATGGGCAAGATGTGAAGCTGCTGCAACTCGAAATGCTGCGGCGGGCGATTGCTTATGTGCCACAATCCACTTTTCTTTTCAGCCAACCTGTCCATGCCAATGTGCGTATGGGACGTGAAGCGGTTGAGGACCAACAACTGGATGAGGCGATTTCGATTTCGCGGTTCAAGAACGATTTGCCGCAACTGCCGCACGGGTTGGACACGATGGTGGGGGAAAAGGGTGTGATGCTTTCCGGCGGACAAAAGCAGCGCGTGGCAATTGCGCGGGCGATTGTGCGCGACCCGGCAATATTGGTGCTGGATGATGCACTTTCGAGCGTGGACACGCACACGGCGGCGGACATTCTGAATGACCTGCGGCAGGTGTTGCGCAGCCGGACAAGTTTGATTATCGCACACCGGATTGCGACGGTGAAAAATGCGGATCATGTGGTGGTGATGGATAAGGGGCAGATTGTTGAGCAGGGGACGCATGAGAGCCTTGTCGCAGCCAATGGATTATATGCGCGGATGGTAGAGCGAGAACTACATTCTGAGGACGCAAAGGCAGCGGTTGACCTACTCTAGACCGCTTCATTTGATAACACAAATTGTCCAATGCTTTTCGAAAATGCTTCGTTGTAAACAGCTAGTCGGGAAATAATTCTATGAGTGCCAAAGTTAATAATGCAACAGCAGCTAATCGCGTACCCAATGGCGGTAAACGAGATGGCGAGCAGATTAGTGACCGCTATCTTTTCGGGATGTTAAGCACATTCCTACGACCATTCTGGAAAGAACTGCTGCTGATATTTTTCATGTTGATTGGTGTGACAATTTTTTCGCTGCTGCCCCCTTACCTGACGCAGCGGGCAGTGGATGGGCCAATTCAGAACGGCGATTTGCAGGGTTTGATTCCGTATGGTGTGGTTTACCTACTGGCAGTGATTGGCTTATTTATCCTACGGTTCGCCCATACATTTTTGCTGCAAAATGTAGGGCAAAACGCGCTGGTTGATCTGCGGCAGGCGTTATTTGAGCACATTATTCGCCAAGATATGCGGTTTTTTAATAACACGCCGGTCGGACAGATTGTCTCGCGCATGTCGAATGATATTGAGGCGCTGACGGAACTGCTTTCGACGAGTATCGTGATTGTGGCGAGTAATCTGGTTACGCTGGTTGGCATTATTCTGGTCATGTTTGCCATCAATTGGCAACTCGCGCTGCTCGGCCTAGCAGTGCTGCCGATTATGATTGTGAGTACGGTTTATTTTCGGCGGAAGATTCGCCAACAATCGGATTTATTTCACCGCGTTGTGGCTGAGTATCTGGCGTTTATTAATGAGCAGTTTGGCGGCATGTTGGTGGTACAGCTCTTCGGGCGGCAGTCGGTGAGCCGGAAAGAATTCGAAACCATCAATCGCAATTACCGCGATGTCCATATGCATATTCGCGACTTGTACACGGTGTATGCTTCGATCCTACAAATATTGACGACTGTGGGTTTGGCTCTGGTATTGTACGGTGGCGGGCAAGGGGTATTGGCAGGCTGGGCAACCTTAGGGATGCTTATCTCGTTCATCCAATATACGCGCCGCACGTTTGAACCGATCATGCAGCTTTCGGAACAATTTACTCAGATTCAAACGGCACTTTCGGCAGGCGAACGAATCGCACGAATGCTAAAAGTTAAATCTGAAATTGTCGATACAGATACACCTGTTGACATTAAATCATTTAGGCAGGCAATCGAATTTGATCATGTGGTGTTTGGCTATGACCCTGATAGCCCGGTTTTGAAAGATGTTTCGATTAAGATTGAGCCGGGGCAAAAAGTGGCTATTGTTGGGGCAACCGGTGCCGGAAAAACTTCTTTGGCAGGGCTGTTGGCAAGGTTTTACGATGTGCAGTCGGGGCGAGTGCTGATTGATGGCGTAGACATTCGGCAGATATCGTTGAACAACCTTCGCCATTACATCTCGGTTGTACCACAAAGCCCGTACTGCTTTAACGGAACGATTGCTGACAACCTGAAATTGTTCGATCCGATGATTACCCATGAGCAGATGGTGGCGGCGGCAGAAGCAGCAAAGGCAGCACCTTTTATCGAGCGGTTGGTAGGTGGATATGACTATATGCTGTTGCCGGGAGGGGCAAATCTTTCACAAGGGCAGCGACAGCTACTCGCACTGGCGCGCGCACTCATTCACAGCCCGAAGAGTGTTCTGGTGTTGGATGAAGCAACCAGTAGTGTCGATACGGAGACAGAGGCGTTGATCCAAGAAGGTTTGACGCGAGTATTAAAAGGACGAACGAGCCTCATTATCGCGCACCGCTTGAGCACGGTTCGGGATGCAGATCGTATTCTGGTGATGCAGCAAGGGCAAATTGTAGAGGACGGTGATCATACGACTCTGCTGACTAAGAATGGATTATACGCTCAGTTGTACCAACGTCAATTTGCGGAGGTAGAAACAACCCCAAGACTAGCTGTTTCTGAGCCTAGTTGATAGTAAGCGGATAATCGTAGGGGTGTAAGTGTTTGACTTTTAGTGTTTTTAATGGACAATGTGTACATAGCTAATTATAATGAAAGTAAAATAATTACAATCATCATTTGAATCTTTCATTGGTTGGTGAGGGCTTATATATGAAGTATTCTCGACCTACTATATGGATGGTGCTGATATTCCTCTTTGTCACACCTTTCACGGCTTATATGCAGGGCGAATGTGCCGCATTTGTTAAAGAGGCTCTCGCTGCCACAGATGATGTTTGCACAGATACCGGACGTAACGAAGCGTGCTATGGTCACATTAGCCTTTCGGCTGAACCTCAGTCTAGTAACATTCCTTTCAAATTTGATGAAGTCGGTGATAAGGTCAATGTCGCCCGTCTGAGTCGTTTGAGCCTGACCCCAATGGATGTGGAAGCTGATGTTTGGGGTGTAGCACTTTTGAAGGTGCAAGCTGATATTCCCAACAGTTTGCCAAATGCAAATGTTTCGGTGCTGGTATTTGGTGATGTACAGCTTGAAAACGCCATTCCTGACCCTGTTTATGCGATAGTGAGGGTTAAAGGCCCAAGTAACGCGAATATTCGCCGCCAGCCTTCAAATCGTGCATTCGTTATTGATAGCCTTGCGCCAACAACCGAAGTTACGGCAAAAGGGAGGTCAAAAGATGGCGCGTGGTTATATATTGCGCTGCCGGATAACGAAGGTAACGGATGGGTACGGCGTTCATTGATGACAAGCGCCGAGGATTTGACGACACTGAAGGAACTTGACCCTAGCCTGACATCCTACGGGCCGATGCAAGCTTTTTACCTGAAGAATGGGAAGAGCCAAACCTCTTGCGAGAGTGTGCCTAATGATGGCATTTTGATCCAAACGCCTGAAGGTGTCGCCCAAGTTCAGCTTTGGATTAACGAAGTGAAGATTAAACTCGGCTCCACTGCATTTATTCAAGCGCAACCAGACACGAAGATGATGTCTATTACTACGCTTGAAGGGGCAGCGCATGTTGAGGCGATGGGTGTTGAACAAGTCGCCGTTGAAGGAACGACCGTAACGGTGCGTGTTGATGAGAACCTTGTTCCTGTTGCACCACCGAGTTTGCCGCATGGATATAACATAGACGAAGTACAATCCCTGCCGGTTCAAAGCTTAGAACGGCAAATTACGGCTGCACCGCCCGTATTCTTGACACCGACATTTACACCAACAGTCACCTTTACGCCGACCGCGAGCATTGTTCCATCGGTTGTGGCGACGAATACCCCCACTTCGACAAATACGGACTTGCCGACGAATACATTAGTACCCACGAACACGGCTATCCCGCCGACGAATACACCCGTGCCGACGAATACGCTTATTCCGCCAACGGACACACATGTGCCGACGAATACGCTTATTCCGCCAACCAATACACCTTTGCCGCCACCACCGACGGATACAAATGTGCCGCCGCTGCCCACGGGCACGAATGTGCCACCGCCCACGAGTGTACCCCCGACGGTGCCGACGGATAGCAGTGTGTCGCCACCGGCACCAACATCAACCGAGGTACTTCTGCCTTAGTGGAGACGTGAGCGCAGTTATGGACATGAAAAGACCTGCATATACTTGTGCAGGTTTTTTGTTTAAGGGGGATTAGGGACACGTTTGCCTATAGGCTTCATCGCCGAAATATCGATTCCATTCGGCAGTGGTGAAGTTGCGGTTAATGATGGTACACGCATTTTGCTGCCATGTATCGAGGTTGATGTTCCACCGAATGAGCTGATTATCTTCACCACCGGAAATGATAGTTTGACCGTCTGGGCTGACGCCTAGACTGTTGATGAAGTTTGTATGTCCGCTTAGTGGTTGGCCGATGGGGAGGCGTTGGGCTAAGTCCCAGAGGATAAGCGTGTTGTCCTGACTACCAGAGACTAGTATCGAACCGTTGCTAGCGAACGAAACGGCTTTAACGCGGTCGGTATGACCGATTAGCGGTTGACCGATGGGTTGGTGTGTATTTACGTCCCACAAGCGGATGGTACGATCGGTACTGCCAGAGGCGATTACTTGACCGTTAGGACTAAATTTAACTGCCCAGATCTCATCGGTATGTGCTTCGAACGGCGCACCAATTTGTTCTTGTGAAGAAACATTCCATAGTCTTAGGGTACGGTCTGCGCTGCCTGAAACTAAAAACTTGCCGTCCGGGCTAAAAGCTAACGACAAGATCGCGCCTGTGTGACCGGAAAGTGTGTGATCGATGTTTTGTCCCGTTTGGGCATTCCAGAGGCTAATTTCACCATCTGCACCACCACTGGCTATTGTTGTGCCGTCAGGGCTGTAGGCTACGGCTACATAGCGATTTTCGCCCGTTAGCGGAATGACATACAGGGAAATGCGCTTTATTACGTCCCAAATATGCAGTGTGTTATCACTGCCTGCAGAAACCAGTTTCGTTCCATCGGGACTAAAGGCGAGATCAGTTATGAAGCCGCTGTGACCTTGAATGGTTGCTATTTCGTCATCTGTGACCGCATCCCAGAGATGAATGCGGTTGTCATCGCCTTTGGAACCACCTGCGGAGGCATAGAGTTTGCCATCGGGGCTGTAGGCTACCGCCAGAATATTGCTGGGTTCAACTATATGATGAGCCATTAATGGAAGATTGGCTGCAATATTCCATACCATCACCGCGTTGTCGCCGGATGCCGCAGCGAATGTGTCGTTGGTAGGATTGAAAGCGATGCTCCAAATATGGTCAGCATAGCCGATTAGATCGGGGCCGATCTGTTGTAATGTGTCTGTATCCCACACACGCATCAGGTTGTCGTCGCTGGCCGTTACCAACTCGCTACCATCGTTGCTGAAGGATATGGATTTAACCCGTTTGGTATGTCCAGTTACGATGTCGTAGAGGAATTCCCCAGTAGCTATATCCCAGAAAATAACAGTGTCATCAATTCCAGATGATGCCAGACGCTCACCATCAGGCGAGAAGGCGATGGTCAGTACGCCCGCTATGTGCTCGGCAAGCGGTTCACCAATGGGTTCGCCGGTTGCAGCGTCCCAAAGTCGGACAGTGTTATCGCCGCTGCCTGATGCCAATAATGTGCCATTAGGACTGTAGGCCAATGCATAGACAATATCCTCATGCCCTTGCATCTGCTCACCTATGGGTTGACGGGTTGCGGCATCCCACAAGACGATTGAGCCGGTTTCGTCACCGCTGGCGAATGTTTTACCGTCAGATCTAAAGGCTAAACTCCAAATTTCAGCGTCTTGATGCGTTAGCGGTTCACCAATTTGCTGACCACTCGTAACATCCCACTGACGAATTGTGCCATCGATGCCCGCAGAAATCAGCGTTTTGCTATCAGGGCTAAAAGCTAATGCGTTTATCCAGTTCGTGTGACCGAGCAGTGGCTGACCGATTTGCTGGTTGGTCGTTGTATCCCATAAGATGATCGCTAGATCTTTGCCAGCGGATGCGAGGATTTTGCCATCACCGCTGTAGGCTAGTGCGCGGACTGTATCGGTATGCGCTGTTAAAAAGTTTAAGAAATAGGGTTTGCTTTGTAGATTGCGAACGAGGCCGTTGCGTGCTTCAAAGGTATTGCTGGTATGCAGTGCTTCGAGGCTGAGCAGAAGTGATAGATCAAGACGGTTTTCGCTGCGGAGTGCTGTTACGGCTAATTCACGCGAACGTGAAACTGTTGCTTCGTTGTTAGCACGTTCGCTCTCTACTTCGGCCTGATGTTGGCGATCCAAGGCGAAAATGGCAAGGGCGAGGGCGAAAAGGGCGAATATGGATAGGGCTATTATGCTGTTGCGGATACGGAGCGCAGCAGATTGTCGAGCGGCGATGCTGGACCATAAGTAGGCCGATTCATCTGGTGTGAGCTTGATGATTGGCGATGCACCCAACGGTTCAAACTGAATAAGGCGCGAACCGGAGGCGAGAAAGCTGGCATCACGCTGCGAATTGATCCATTCAACGGTGGAATTGCTTAAACGGCGGTGAAGGCGTAATTCTTCGCGACTGGTATCGAGCCAATCATGCAGGCGACCCCATACACGGATCAGAGCTTCGTGAGCGACTTCGACAGTAGGGATGCGGGTGCCGGGTTCATAGTCAAAAGTGAGCAGACGGTACTTGCCGAACGCATCTATGACACCCTGCACAATAGTTTTGTCGTTGGAGATGCTGCTTAATTCGGTTCGGGTTACACGACGGCGCGTGTCCTCAGCCCCTTCGGTCATGGATACCAATCGAAGGAACAACTGTTTGGCGGCGGCCTGACTAAATGAATCAAGACTTGCATAGAGTTCTTCGGCACGCTGCGCCAGCGCACCCAAGACGCCGCCGAATGACTCGTAGGCATTAAGTGTCAAAAGATACTTTTCGCGTTTACTAAAGAGTTCGGTTAGCGCGAATTGAAGCAGGGGCAGGGCGCCGGGCTGCTGACTGACATCGCTCAAAATGCGCGCCACCAAGCCGGGTTCAAATTGAATGGCATAGCGATCACTCGGTTCGACGATGGCCTGTTCCATTTCGGGCGACGTTAGAGGTAAGACAATTTCAGTGTTATCCCGCATTAACGTGTTTAGCCCCGCGTATTGCAGAGGACGGTCGTAGAAGTCAGCACGCAAAGTGATTATAAGACGTAATCGACTGGTAGGTGACTGGACAGCATGAACCAACAGCTTAATGAAATGTTCGCGAATTTCTTCGGATGCGACCAATGTAAACAGTTCTTCAAACTGGTCGATGAGCAGCAAGAGCTGAACGCTGTTGTCGGGTGGCAAGAGCTGCGGAACGAGCTGGGTAAGTGTGTCTTCCCGCCCTGAAAATAGATTTGTGAATGTGGGTGGGATTTTATCGGCGATGCTCAGTAATTGGTCAGCAAGTTCCTGCAGAGGATTGCTACCGGGGGTCATTTGAATGTAAAACCATTCTTGTGAACCGAAAAGGGCGCCCCGTTTAAGGGCGGGGATTAGGCCGGCACGTGCGATGCTGGATTTGCCGCTGCCGCTAGGGCCGATAATGGCAAGAAACTGTAAGCCTGTGTCGCCTAATGATAGCCTTTTGACGAGGCGATCTATGAGGTCTGTGCGACCGAAAAAATCGCCTGCGTCCGCCTCCTGAAAGGCTTGCAAACCCTTATAAGGATTGGTCAAGTCTGTCGGCGGTTCGATGATGATGGTATTGATGTCGTTGGGATTCGATAACACACGCGGTATGCTGGGTGTTGAAAGCTGGACAGTGGAGTTGGTGACTTCCCCGGTGATGACTTGCTTAAAGTCTGCCGCTAGAGTCATGGCATCAGGATAACGAGCTTCGGGACGTTTGGAGGTGGCACGCCAGATGATGATATTGACCGCGTAAGGCAAGTCAGTACGATGGGTTTGCAGCGGTGGCAGGGATTCACTGAGTTGTTTACGGATAACCGTATCGGTATTGGAGTCGAAGAAGGGTGTTTGACCGGATAACGCCACATATATGACCATGCCTAAGCTGTAGATGTCGCTTTGCGGCGAAACGGGTTGACCGATGACTTGTTCTGGAGAAATGAAAGCTGGCGACCCGTAACGGTCTTCTTCGGTAATGGTTTGGGTCGGCTGATTTAGGCGTTTTGCGATGCCAAAATCGGCTAGATAAGCATTACCATCTTCGTCTAGGAGGATGTTTGCTGGTTTTAAGTCACGGTGGACAATATTGTTGCGATGGGCTGTTGTAAGGGCACCAGAAATTTGGGTTACGAGCCGCACGACCTTAAATGGCTCCCATGCACCGTTTTGTTCCAGCGAGTCTTGAAGGCTGCCCCCGCGCAATAAACGCATGACAAGGACTGCCATATCTGGCTCGCGCCAGTAATCATACAAGGGTGTGATGTGAGGATCTTCAAGGCGGGCAATCACCTGAGCTTCGGATTCAAAGCGGCGTATGAACTCAGGGTTATTCGCATGTTCCGGCAAGATGAGTTTGATGGCGACTTCACGATCAACTGCGGGTTGGTAGGCGCGGTAGACCGCCCCAAAACCGCCGTGCCCGATGAGCTGGCGGAGTTCATAGCCTTTGATTGTTTGACCGGATAAGTTGGTGAAATCAGCAGGCATAAGGTTTATTGTGTCTACTATTATTTAAGATGAATTGTCATTTGGTCGAAGGGGGCTTAAAGCGAGCTGCTGTAGATGAGGTAAGAGTTTGGCAAGATGTGCTTTATTTTCTTCGCGCGTTCGTTGAGGCGACAAATCAGCCAAGATTTCGTAGGCCAATTCTATACCAGCGGTGTTTAGCACATTGTCGGACAGAGGATTGGTTTGGTTCGGTTGCTGATCAACTTCTACCCACGGTTTGATCGCCTCACCGGTTGACTGATTGAGAGTTATGATGTTTGCCTGATGCACTTCACGCCAGCGATAGATAATGTTCTTTAATAGGCGATAGGCTTGATAGAGACCTGTCAATTTGATAGAGAGTACTGCTTTGGTCGCATCCATCGTGATACTCGTAATGATGAGATCTTTAACCGGTTGTGACATCACTTCGTCACAGGATTTTTGAAAGCCATCTAGCGCTTGGAGATAGGGAATTATAATTTTTTCGAAGGTAGACGTTTTCAAGATGAGTGGATTTGCTGCCTCTAAAATACTGGTCAATGAAAGCGTTGTTTCGGCAGGATCGTTCGATTCGGCAAGCCGGAAGTAGACACTGGTGTTGATTTGTCCGAAGCGAATGATGTCACCGGACTGAAGGGTATAGGGTTGGTTGGCATTCAAACGGGTTTCGTTTAACCATGTGCCGTTGGTGCTAGATAAGTCTTTAATCTTATAGCCGACTTCGTCTTTTGAAATGAGTGCATGCTGGCGTGAAACACCCATCAAACTACCGTTATAGGGTGTTAAATCCACCGACGGGGGTTTTTCGCCGGGGCTGTATCGCCCGATAGTTACCCGATTTTCAGCAACTTTGACTAAGAGGGGCTGCTCAAAACTGGCGATCTGAAACACGACAATATCCGAGTAAAGACGGGTTAATTGTACAACCCGTTCCGGTGTAAAACCGATTGGATTTGGGGGCGGTACATGCGAGGTGGTTTTTGAAGGCAAAAGCGAAATAAGCGGTGTGTTGCAATAAACACAAACCGTTGCGCTGGTGCTATTTGCTTTACCACAGGCCGTACAAATTTTTGAATCAGTCATGCTTTGCCGTTTTAAGCTAACCCCATGATGTGTGTTGTTCTAACGTGTTACGGTTACTTTGTTCAAGCCGCGTGGTGCGTCAACTGAATGACCTTTTTCGATAGCCAAGCGCATCGCAAATATTTGCCCCGGCACCACAGATGGAATTGGAGAGAGCCATTCTGGTAGTGACGGCGGGAGAATCATTCCTTTACGTCCCTGACTGAGAATTGCTGAGTCGTTTGAGATAATGAGCGTTTCGGCTTGGCGCTCTTCTAATTTAGAAACTAAATCGGCTAAGGTTGCTAACGTTTTGCCTTTTGGTGCGACGATGATGACCGGAAAGCCGGGATCAATCAGCGCGAAAGGGCCATGTCGGAAATCGGCCTCACTATAACCTTCACCAATAATGTAGCACAACTCTTTAATTTTGAGGCTAATTTCAAAGGCTGTGCAGTAATTGTAGCCACGTCCGATCACCACGAAGCGCTCCATATAGCGGTAGCGTTCTGCCCACTGCGCGATGTGGTTGGCTTGAGAGAGGGTTTCGGCCATGTAGGTAGGAAGCTGGGTGAGCGATTGTGTGAGTTCAGCTTGATCGACCACGGATGTCATGAGTAGGGCGACCGCCGCAAGCTGGGCAGTGTACGTTTTGGTGGCGGCAACACTGACTTCCGGCCCTGTCATCACGTTGATGTGGTACTCGGCGGCCTGCGCGAGGGGTGAATCCGGCGCATTGGTAATAGCAACTGTCAATGCACCTTGTTCACGTGCATCACTAACGACACGGCATACATCTTCCGATTTGCCGGATTGTGAAATACCAAGCACCAAAGCGCGGCTGAGATTAGGCGATGTTTCATACAGCGTGTGGATAGAGGGTGTCGCAAGTCCAACGGGCAAGTGGGCATGAATACCAAAGGTGTACTGTGCATAACGAGCAGCGTTATCTGATGTGCCACGGGCGGCGATGTGTACAAACGCGGGGTTAAATTCGCGAATGGCTTTGGCGATTTGCCTTGTATTTTCGGCTTCGCGTTCAAGCAATTCACCGATGATTTCCGGCTGTTCAGCAATTTCACGTTCAATGTGGAGCATATCTTTATCTTTTCACTTAAGTGGTTAAATCCAATACTTTATAACTACGCCTAGTAATTGACATACCAAGTCGTAGTCAGTTCTCCTACCTTGTAGAAGTCTGTCCAAGGGCGAGCTAGTGCATCGCAGAGGGCAGTAATGCGCTGCATCCGTCGAGCAGCAACTTCGCGCAAGAAATGATCTCGTTCAGCATTAGACAGAGGAATGGCTTCTTGCCAGATGGCACGGCCTACTGCTACACCCGATGCACCATTGCGACAGGCAGTGGTTACTTGCTTTAGATAGGTTTCGAAACTCGTAGAACCTGACAATAAAATCCAAGGGACTGCACAAGCGGCGGATAAGTCGGCGCAGGCTTGTTCCCAAATACTCTCATTTGTATCAGTGGTGATATCGAGCGGGAATTCGGCTTTTAATACATCAATGCCCATCGCCGAGAAGCGTTTCGCACCTTCAATTACGACATCACGGCGTTCACTCGATGAGATTGTTTTCTTAGAGGCATCAAGCGAATACGAAAGCGGTTCGAGGTACAGCGGGATTTCGGATGCAGCGCAATCCTCAATAACCTGCTTCACGAGTGTCTCGATTTGCGAAGCTGTTGGAGAGTCGGGATGGTAATGTACAAGCAGCTTGATACCGCTGACACCAGCTCGTTTGGCTTTGGCGACGCTCCAATTGGGTAAAAGCGCGTTTTCGCGGGCTGTTGGGTCACCAGAGTAGCCTGTTTTTTCGATACCTGCGAGTAAGCCGCGCTGACCGGAGATGGTATTTGAGGCAATGAGTTGGGCGGCGCTGTATTCAGGGTCAAGTAAGACTGCGCTGCCTGATATGGCAAGAGCCTTGATGATTTTGCCTTTGAAAGCCGTGAATTCACTATCAGTAAGGGGTGCTGTTGCGTGCTTCTCTAAGGCTTCGAGGAGGTTACCACGATGATCGGCAGCGAGGATAGCGAATGACCCTGCGGGCGTGCTGCATTGTTGTAAAGCGCGAAACTTGCCGAGGGACGTTGCTTTCATCTACATATCTGCCTTTGTGAAGAAGGTTTTGATCCATGTGAACACAAGATCGACACCCCGTTACGCTTCATGAACTTCATGCCATGTATAAATTGCGATCTTTATTTGTTCAGGATACCTTTTTCGTTAGGGACGCGCAAGATTGGGACTGCTGACAAGATGCCAATTTACGTATTGGTATATTGGCATCCTGCGGCTCGTAGTGAACCTAACTGAAATGTGGAATGACATCGCGCCCAATGGCTTGAATTGCATACTCAACATCTGGCCCTAGTGGCGGCCCAAAGCTGAGATGTTTAACACCGAGCGCCGCGAGTTTTTCGACCCGCTTAATGAGGTCAGTCGTTGTACCAGCAATACCAATTTGGAGCATGGGGGGTGTGACTAGCGCTTTGGCTTTCTCGACGTTATTTTCGACCATGATGGCGTGTTCAATGGCTTCAAAGTCGGCATGGGTAAGGCCAATCTGCTGAAGAATAGTTTCGCTGAGCGCATGCCCATAGTAAGCCACCTTCTCTTTAAGCGCATCTTCAGCAGCAGATTTATCTTCGGATAGGGAACACCAGATGCAGGCAGCAATATCCAACTGATTGATGTCACGATTGGCGGCTTCTGCACCTTTGCGAATAAGGGGTATGACGTTTTGGTAATGTTCAGGGGGAAAGAGTAGGGGGAGGCCACCATCGGCAATCCGCCCGATTTCTTCGAGCATCTTGGGGCTCATCGCTCCGATATAAATGGGTACACGGCGAAGCGGGGAGAAACGTAGATAGGTTTCCTCTGACCATTTTAGGAAATCACCCTCGACTGCCGCGCGATTGCCGGAAAGCAACTGGTTAATGGCGTGGGTTGTTTCGATGACGGCGGTGCGTGGCTTTACATATGGCACACCTATCCAATTTAAGAAATCTTCGGCACCGGAGGATAGCCCCAGATTAAAGCGACCATTTGAGACTTCATCTAAAGTCGCGACCATCATGGCGATTTCAGCCGGATTGATGGAGTAGGGATTGAGAATACAAGTACCGATTTCGATACGTTGGGTTGCAAGGGCAACCGCAGTTAAGATAACTGGCGAGCTGCGAAAGAAAAGATCGTTGCTGACCCAGAATTGATTGAACCCGACTGACTCGGCGAGCTTTGCCCAACGGACATAACTCGATACCGGATGGTCGTTGTTAAAGCGCAGACTAAATTTCATGGTGTGTTGATGACCGCTTCGGCTTCCATTTCGACGAGATAACCGTCACCGATGAGGGCGCTCACTTCGACAAGGGTGTTCGCAGGTCGGATGGTGCCAAAGATTTCACCGTGGGCGCGTGCAACTGCTTCCCACTGGTTGGCATCGGTGACGTAGATGCGTGTGCGGATGACATCGGATAAAGCGGCGTTGGCTTGATTCAAAGCACGTTCGATTTTGCGGATGATATATATGGTTTGGGCGTAAGGATCGCCCAAACCATATATATTGCCATTTTCATCGGTGGCGGTTGTGCCGGAAACGTGGACAACATTGCCAATACGGACAGCGCGTGAGAAGCCGGCAATGGCTTCCCATGTTGTACCTGATGATATGTTTTGACGATTAGTCATTTCACTCAAGCCCTTAGTCGATGACGATTAATTCTTGGAATCCACGGGTAAGCGGTTCACCGCCATTAGGCCTTGCCACGACCACATCCTCAACGCGAGAAGAGAAGGTGTTAAATTGAGTGATGCTGGGTTCGATTGTGAAAAGCATACCTTCTTGCAAGGGTGTTTCATCACTTTTGGTGAGGAAGGGGGGTTCGTGAACATCCATGCCGATGCCATGACCGAGGCGGTGCCGGAACGCCTCACCATAACCCGCGTCTTCGATAACTTTGCGGGCGGCGGCATCAACTTGTGAGGTCGTAGCTTGACCGGCTTTTAGGGCGGCAATACCAGCAGCTTGTGAAGCCATCACGAGATTGTAAACGCGCTGAAATTCTTCCGGTGGCTCACCGAATGATACTGTGCGACCGTAGTCGTAGCAGAAGCCGTCGAGCACTGCGCCGAAATCGAACAAGATGGAGACAGGGGCGGTTAGTACACGGGGCCACGTTTCGAGACGCTGACCGAAACGCAGCGGGTGGTTCGGGCCGGAATTGTAGAATGAGGTGGTGAATGAAGGGCCAAGCGAACCATGTTTGCGCATCTGGTAATCAACCTCGGACATGACTTCCAATTCGGTCATACCGTGCCTTAACTGCTTGATGACATCTGCGAAGGCAGCTTCGGTGATGGCTCCTGCACGACGCATGGTGGCAATTTCGTCTTCTGACTTGACCACACGGAGGGGGCGTAAAAGATCGGTAGCCGAAACAAATTTGGCATCAGGGATGGCTTGCTGCAAGTTGACGATGGTTTCACCAGTCGTTTGGTTGCTAATGGCTACGCGCGGAGTAGCAGGCAGGTTGAAACCCTTTAGGATGTCGCGAACAAGTGTAGCGGGATTATCCCAGTCACCAAACACGCGAATTTCAATGCCTTTGATTTCGTTAAGACCGCCAAATTCTGCGGTCATACGGGGTAGAACCAGAAGTGGCTCTGCATTTGGCATGATCCATGCACCTTCAAGCCACGCACCTGGGTGCATCACCGCGCCATAATTCGGAATGTCGCGCGGAACCCCAGTCAGATATTGCAAGTCTGTGCTAATGGGGAGGAAAACTATATCTGCTTTGTTGGCAATTGCAGCCTGAAATCGTTGGATACGTTCACTGTAAGACATTTTAGAGTACCTATTGATTATCATTTGAGCGCATTTGCACAAACTATAACACGGAAAAATGGTCTATAAAATCTGTTTGCTGAGTTGGATATATCCGTTTACAATTAGCCTTTCTTAAGAGGATGACCTCTTTTGTTACAGGTAATTCATAACTCATTGGAAGGAAATGTTGAAGATGTCTGTATTATCAAGACCTCGTCGTGCATTGACGCTGGTGTTGGTGTTACTCACCACATTGGCGCTCAGTTTGACGGCAGTACGTGCGCAGGACGAGAAAGTTCTCGTTGTTGGTGCGGCTGAGTTTCTGGATTCGCTGGATCCTGCACGTTCATATTCCCCGACTGGTATCATCACACTCAATGCTACTTATGATACATTGGTCTCGTTCCCTCCGGATTCAGCTGATAGTTTTGTACCCCGTTTGGCAGCAAGCTGGGAAGAATCTGAAGATGGTTTGACCTACACATTCACTCTTCGTGAGGGTGTTCTGTTCTCAGATGGTACACCACTGACCGCTGATGATGTTGTGTTCTCGTTCAACCGTTTTAAGAACATCAAGGGCAACCCGTCGTTCCTTGCTGCTACTGTTGAAAGCGTTGCAGCAACTGATGACGCGACTGTTGTTATCACTTTGAACACTTCTGATCCCGCTATTCTGGCGAAATTGGCTGCATGGCCTTTTAGTGTTGTGAATCCTGAAATTGTGACGGCGAATGGCGGTACTGATGCTGCTGATGCTGACACGACTGATACGGCAGACGCATGGTTCTCTACTGCTTCGGCTGGTACTGGCGCGTATATTCTGGAAAGCTATGAGAAGGAAAGCCAACTTGTGCTGGTTCGCAATGAAAACTATTGGGGAACCGCACCTTACTTTGACCGTGTTATCCTCCAGAACATTCCTGAATCTGCCGCACAAAAGATTGCTTTGGAAGCTGGTGATATTGATGTCGCACTCGATATTACCCCCGACCAAATTGAAGCGATTGATGCAGTTGACGGCCTGAGCGTTTACACAACCGGTTCGTTCACGCTGCACTATTTGGCTATGAATCGTAATGCCGAATTCAGTGGCCCGTTGGCTGACCCGAAGGTTGAAGCGGCTGTTCGTGCTGCCATTGATTACGAAGGTTTCCGTCAGCTTGCTGGCCCCGGCGCTGTGACCCCGGCTGCGATGCTGCCTGTTGGTATGTTCGGTGCTTATGGTACGGACAAGGCTCCTGTTCGTGATCTTGATAAGGCGAAGGCACTCTTGGCTGAAGCTGGTTACCCAGATGGTTTTGAAACCACATTGGAGTACCCGACCTACACTCAAGAAGGTTTGAACATCGAAACCCTCGCACAGAAGCTTAAATCTGACTTGGCTGAAGCTGGTATCAACGTGAACTTGGTTCCCGGCGACATCGGTACCTTCATTGAGAAGGTGCGTGCCGGCGAGTCAGGCTTCTTCCTCGTTTGGTGGCAGCCAGATTACCTTGATCCTGATAACTACCTGTACTTCTTGCCCGGTCGTAACGGTGGTACGCGTGCAGGCTGGTTGGAAGCTGATGCAGAAGCAAGCTTGCTCGAACTGCGCGACAAGGCGCTGACCGAAACTAACCCTGACGAACGTGTCAAGTTGTTTGCTGAAGTTCAGGATTACTGGATTGCAAACGGCCCGTATGCGCCTTACCTGCAAGGTAGCATCCAAGTTGGTCACAATGACAACATTGTTGGTGTCTTCCGTCACCCGCAATGGTTGCTGGACGTGGCTGGCCTGAGCCGCGTTGAATAAGTATTTGTAAGTAGTATATTCGAGATAGGGGTGAACACGGTTCGCCCCTATCTGATTGTTCTGAGGATAAATAATGCCGCTCCACCTGTATATTGCTCGTCGTTTCTTGTTCGCCATCCCTCTGATAATCGGAATTACACTGGTTGCTTTCATCATCGCAAATGCAGTTCCATCAGATCCGGTTTCGGCGAATCTGCCTGAAAAATCGCAGAATGACCCTGAAATTGTGGCGGCGTTTCGGCGTGAATGGGGTTTAGATAAATCACTTCCAGAACAATACGTTACGTATCTAGCCAATGTATTACAAGGTAATTTGGGTCGTTCGATCAAGACTAAACGGCCTGTGATTGAGGATATTCGTCAGTTTTTGCCGGCAACGTTTGAATTGGCAACAACGTCAATTATTACCGGCCTTATTCTGGGTGTCGGTATGGGTATTATCTCGGCAGTATGGCGTGGCAAACTCGTTGATTATGTCACGCGGACAATTGCCCTGTTAGGCGTCAGCTTCCCCGTATTTGTTTTGGCACTATTGAGTCTTTCTATCCTTCATGCACAGCTTGGTCTGGCTGCTGGGCCGGGAAGGCTAGACGTTCGAATAACGAAACCAGCAGCGGTCACTGGGCTATATCTTATTGACAGCGTGATTGCAGGGCGAGGCGATATTCTATCGAACGCGATTTCACATTTGGTTTTGCCAAGTCTCGTGTTAGGCGTGTATACCTCTGGTTTGATTTCGCGCATAACCCGTTCTTCGATGCTAGAAGTATTGGGTGCGGAATATGTTCGTACAGCGCGTTCAAAGGGGTTGAGTGAACGTGCTGTCATTATGAAACACGCGTTTTCAAATGCCCTTATCCCGGTCGTTACCGTTATCGGTCTTTCATTTGGCAATTTACTTTCGGGCGCGGTGTTAACAGAAACCATTTTTTCGTGGCCCGGAATTGGTCGTTATGCATTTCAAGCATCGACATCTCAAGATTTCCCAGCGATTATGGGAATCAGTATGCTGATCGCACTTATCTATGTGGGAGTGAATTTCATCGTTGACATCCTTTACTTTTTCCTCGACCCCCGTATCCGGTTGGCGTGAACGCGCCCGCGAAGTGGGATTTGTGCTGCGGCGCAACCCACTTGTGCTCATCGGTGTCATTGTTACTACTATTTGGATAGTGGCGACTATTTTTGCATACCAGATTGCTCCATATGAACCCACACTTCAAAATATCAATGATCGCTTACAAGCGCCCAGCCCAACCCATCTGTGGGGTACCGATGAGTTAGGTCGTGATATTTTCAGCCGTGTTCTGCATGGAGGACGAATCACCATTATTGCAGGAGTCGCTGTTATTGTGTTCGGTAGTTTGCTCGGCTCGTTCGTCGGTGCCGTTTCGGGCTTCCTGGGCGGAAACTGGGACGAACTGATGATGCGTTTTACCGAATTGTTTTTGGCGTTTCCAACGATCATTTTGGCGATGGCTATTACCGCAGCTTTAGGCCCCGATCTTCGCAACGCAGTTTTGGCGCTGGTCATTGTATGGTGGCCGTCATATGCACGGTTGATGCGAGGACTGGTTATTTCGGCAAAGACGAATCAATATGTAGATGCGGTGGAAAGCCTTGGTGCCACGCGCCCATACATTCTGTTCCAGACGATTGTGCCAAATTGTTTATCCCCGATGCTTGTTTTGACTACATTGGATATTGGCAATGCTATCCTTACTTTTGCCGGATTGAGCTTCTTGGGATTGGGCGCAGAACCGACCACGGCAGAGTGGGGGCGTATGGTAGCGGTTGGCATTGATTTCTTTGACCAATGGTGGATGTGGTTATTCCCCGGCCTTGCTATCGCGACTCTTGTGATGGCTCTCAATTTTATTGGCGATGGTTTGCGTGATGTGTTTGACCCCCGAACACGAAAGTAACGATAAGCTCGCCTCTTAACTATATCTTTTATTGAACCGGAGCTAGAACGAAATAATGCTTGACGCTAAATTGCTGACTCGCGATGAGGTTGAGCGACACAGCTTAGATATGCGGCAGTTTATTGATTTCCGGCAGGCTACATTACCTAATGGGATGCGGATTATCGAAGCATACAATAGTAGTGGTTTGACATTCACTTTACTGCCTGATCGTGGTATGGATATATGGATGGCTCACTACAATGGTGTACCGCTTACATGGATAAGCCAAGGTTCACCACATCCGCCGGATACCGCACAATCGTGGTTGCAACAATTCAACGGTGGTTTGCTGACAACATGTGGATTAACCCATGTAGGGCCGCGTGAACAAGATGAGCTTACGGGCGAAATTCGTGATCTGCACGGTATGTACAGCCGATTACATGCAGGCGAGATCAGCATAGACCGACATTGGTATGGGAACTCGGATTACAGCGCGTGGCTGAATACCGAAGTTGCAGAGTCGAGATTGTTTGGCGAACAGTTGGTGCTTCGGCGTTCTTACGGATTGGAATTGGGGCAGGCGACAATTACGATCTGGGACACAGTGACTAATCGCGGGGATCAATCAGTCCCATTGATGCTTTTATACCATTTTAACCTTGGATACCCATTGGTGCGTGAAAGCGCACGTTTGCATACGCCCAATGCGGGTGTGTTCCCGCGTGATACGGCTGCCCAAGCGGGTTATCAACGGTGGTGGGAATATGGCAGCGGTACTCCGGGCTATCGTGAGCAGGTCTTTTTTCATCATTTGAAGGCCAAACCCAATGGTTTCACTAAAGTGATGTTGGGGAATGAGGATTTAGCTCTGGCATTAGACTGGGATACGGCAGGTTTACCTTATTTTACTCAATGGAAAAATACGCGGCAGGGAATTTATGTGAGCGGCATTGAGCCGGGGAATTGTGTTCCAGAAGGGCAAAACGCAGCCCGCCGCAACAATCGGTTGGTGATGCTTGAACCGGGTCAGGAGTATCGATCTGCCATATCGGTTAGTGTTTTAGAAGGTAAGGAAGCTATGCGTGAGGCTTGGGTTGGCATTAATCAACTGCAAGATATGGGAACAGCGGTGAGTGGTTGCAAACTTGGTTGACATAGGTGCTAGATATTAAGAGGGTGAAGTCATGCAAATCGGTGTTGATGAACTAAAACAGGTTACACTTCAAGTATTGGCCTCTAGTGGTTACCCGCCCGATGAAGCAACCGCCATCTTGGAAGTGCTGATGTATGCCCAGCTCCGAGGTAATAACCAAGGTGTTGTTAAGCTTATCGGCGCGGGTATGCCTCGTGATAAAGCTGCTAAAGCGATTTCGATTGCTAAAGACACCAAACTTTCGGCACTGGTGAATGGTGGCAAGAATACTGGCATGGTTGTGCTTAGCTATGCGACGGATTTGGCTATTCAGAAGGCGCACGAGCATGGTGTTGGTATCGTAGGTACTAATAACACAAACACATCTACTGGGGCAATTGGTTATTACGCCAGTCGTGTGGCGAAGCAAGGTTTCATCGGGCTGGTGTTTGCAGGTTCAGCCGAGTTTATGGCTATGGATGGTTCATACGAGGCCCTGCTAGGCACTAATCCACTCGCTTATGGTATTCCAACTGCCGGTAAGCCGATTGTTTTTGATATGGCGACAGCTTCGATTGCACGATTTGGTATTGTTGAGGCAAAGACAGCCGGTCGCTCAATTCCTGAAGGGGTTGCCTATGACGCTCAGGGTAACATCACAACCGATCCGGCAGCAGCGTTAGGTGGCGCGATTCGCGTATTTGGTGGATACAAAGGTGGAGCGTTGGCGCTACTGGTCGAAATACTGACACATCCGCTGGTTTCCACATCACCAGATGCGACTGGACGCAAGACGGATTGGGGAAATCTTATCATTGCAATAGACCCCGAATTGTTAGCTGACCAAGATACTTTTGAAGCACGGGTATCTGCTTTTATTGAGCGAGTCAAAGGCTCACACAAACTTGAAGGTGTTGATGAAATTTTGGTGCCGGGCGAGCGCGGCGACCGGCTTTTAGAGCAGGCAGAGAGCAGCGGAGTGGTGGAGATTGATGAGGCGTTGTGGAGCGCTTTACAACAAGCCATAAAGTAGCAATTTTCACAAAAATTTTGTATTGACACCTCTTTGCCTGACTGCTATACTTTCGCAGTAAGTTGTTAGGGGGCGTGGTGCAGCGGTTTAGCATATTGCCCTGTCAAGGCAAAGATCGCGGGTTCGAATCCCGTCGCTCCCGACTATGTATAATAATATCTTTGCTGATATTATTTTCACTCAAACCCACCGAAATCTCGGTGGGTTTTGTGTTTTCTAGACCAACCGTAATATGGTAATTTGGACGTAGTGAAATCCCGACAACCTTGTTTCCCTGAACCCAAACCCGCGCGACAATCAGTTTGATCAATTTCTCCTGTTCCTTCAAATCACCTTTTGTAGCCTTCCAGTGATCAGTAAAATTCTCGATAACATCGGCTGCAATCTCTAGTTCGTCATCTGGGATAGGTGTAAGTTGCTCTAGTTGTTGTTGTAGTTTTACGCGCTCCTCAAGATAAGCATTTTTATCGGTGATAAAGCCATTATCCCAACGAAAATCCATTCGTTCGATAATACCTTTGATTTCTGTGATGTGTTCTTCAAGTTTTTGATCACCAATCAACTGACCCATTGCCTGTACCATTCGGTCTCGCCAATCTTTTGGTGGCTTTAGCGTTTGCAAAATCGCTATAACTTGCTGTTCAAGTTCATCTGCAATAACGGAACCCTGTGAACATTTACGGGTAAAATCCCTTGCGCGGCAACGGTAGTAACGATAATTGGAGTGCATAGTATGTGGTCGCATTTTTCCATATTCTTCATCTTCAACAGTGGAGGGCATGTTAGAAACGCATTCTGAACAGTAAATAAGATCACGCAATAGATAAGTTCTGTGTTTTGGATAGTATTCGTGATGTACAGCTTTGGCATATCGTATTTCTTGGCAAAGGTCAAAAATATCTTGAGGAACAATTGCCTCATGTTTGCCAGAATACCATTCAATTTTTCCTGCATAGGAGCGCCTTCCATCTGAGTGACTTTGATAGGGTTGGTATTTTACATATCCCAGATAGGTG
>JAPUDW010000090.1 GCA_027492915.1 Bacteroidota bacterium
GAGAAGGCATCAGCCATTACAGCGAATATGGTTGCTGCCTACATTACTAGTCACATCTTCCTGCCAATGCTCAATAGCGATGACGAATCAGAACGCGTTCCAATAACCGAATCAATGATCGCTGCCGTCCAAAAAGCCAATTCGGACATTATTTTGAAAGTTCCTGATGGCGGGACGACTTTAACTTCTGTCGCTGTCATCGGTGATCTCGCTTATATTGCTCATGTAGGTGATAGCCGAATCTATTTAGTTACCAAAGATCACATCGAACAAATCACACGCGATCACTCGCTTGTTCAGCGCTATGTCGAACTCAATCTCTTAACACCTGAAGAAGCCAGCGTTCATGCACAAAAGAACGTTCTTTATCGAGCACTTGGACAAAGTGAAACGCTGGAAGTCGATGCCCTTACCCGCCGCCTACCCCCAAATTCTAAATTGATCTTATGTAGTGACGGTCTGTGGAATCTGGTAACTGAGGATGAAATCGCGGAAATTGTCGCAGCACATTCGAATCCACAAGAAGCCTGTGATAAACTGGTGGCATTAGCAAATACACACGGTGGTACTGATAATATCACTGTGATCCTACTTAGAATTCCTACTCACTAATGCATAAACTTGTAAAGTTAACAATATGTCCTCAAATATAGATCCATACGTGACGTTGGGGGTTGCACGCGATGCTTCTTCTGAAGATATAAAACTTGCATACCGCCGCATTGCGCGACGCTTACATCCCGACGTTAATCATGACAGTCTTGGCGCTACTGCTCAATTTCAAGATGTGACTTTTGCTTATGAGTTGCTATTAGACCCTGTTCGTCGCCGTGATTTCGATATTCAATACAGCCGACGTGGTACCGATAGTTCATTATTCTTTAATCTTCGAGTCACTCCCAGCAAGCGCTCGATTATGCCCTTGCAGGAACCGCAAGTAATTTATTTATTGGCCGAAATTTTGCCAGACCCTCGTGCTCGTGATCAAGACCAAACCAAACGCGAATCGCGACTGAATCTTACCCTTGTACTCGATCATAGCAATTCCATGAATGGTACGCGGCTCGACAAAGTAAAAGTTGCTGCGCATCAGATTATTGACCAACTGAGTGAGCAGGACATCCTTTCAGTTGTCGCATTCAATGACCGTGCCGAAGTCATCATCGCCGCGACTCCTGTCAACAACAAACAAAGCCTAAAAGCTAAAATAAGCATGATGTCTGCTGCAGGTGGAACCGAAATATTTAATGGTCTCTCAAAGGGTCTTGAACAAAATCGTCGCTACCTTGGCCCTAAATTAGTGAATCATATCGTCCTACTAACCGATGGCAACACCTTCGGTGATCAGGAAAAGTGTCTTGATCTTGCTCGCGAAGCTTCATCACTGGGCATTTCAATCAGTGCTATGGGTCTGGGACAAGAATGGAATGATGAGTTTCTAGACGCAATCGCCGCTGCTACGGGTGGCACATCCTCCTATATAAATACGGCCAACGCGGTTGTTCAATTCTTGAATGACCATGTTCGCAACCTTTCCAATGCCTTCGCCGAGCGTGTCCGCATTTCTGTCGCCACCGATCCCGATGTGAAGATCGAATCCGCTTTTAAATTGGCGCCTCACCCTCAACCGCTGGCAACAACCGAAAACTTTATCCAGCTCGGCAGCCTGCAAGCGACACGCTTAATCTCGGTACTGCTGCAATTTCAACTGCCGCCCAATATGACAACCGGTTTCCGCTCGGTAGCGCGTATCGTCGCTTACGGTGACATTCTCGCGAACCAACAGCAGCAGTTCCAAGCACTCAGCGACATTTCGATTGAAGTTACAGATCAACCTTCGCCCGAAGAACCACCTGTAGCCATATTAGATGCGCTCGGTAAACTAACGCTGTATCGAATGCAAGAACGTGCGCAGGAGGCACTTGCAACAGGCGATATTCAAGAGGCAACACGCCGTCTCGAAAATCTTGCTACTCGATTACTTGCTATTGGTGAGGAACAGCTTGCACATGAAGCTCGTTCTGAAGCACTCCGTGTCGCACATACAAGCAACTTATCTGATCAAGGGCGTAAAACCCTTAAATACCAAACCCGTTTCCTCCTCATGGAGTCCTCGGAGGATAAAGCAGAATGATTGCCTGCCAATACTGCAGTCATCAAAATCGCGAAGGGGTTATGTTTTGTGAGGAATGTGGGCAGAATCTTCACAGTATAGCCGAACGAACTATCACTGTATCGCCAACCAAACGGTTCGACCAATCAGTAGCAGATCTAGCGGCGAAAGTAACTTGGGGAACAGCCCGCTTTGGGCATGATGCGTTTATCATTATCCATATCCGCGACGCTGCCGAGCCAATCATCATTAAACCAAGCGAAAAGTTAGTTGTAGGGCGTGCAGATACGACCAGTACCGCAAAGCCCGACCTCGACCTAACGCCCTTTGGCGCACTCGAAAAAGGTGTGTCACGAATTCACGCGGCTGTCTGTCGAAGCGATGATACACTAACATTAGTGGATATGGGCAGCGCCAACGGAACGCATCTCAACGGGCAGCGCCTTGTGCCTGAACAACCGCGAATCTTGCGTGATGGTGACGAAATTCGACTTGGCAAATTGGTAGCACATGTCTATTTCAAATAACAAAGTGTATTGAGGAAACTAAGGTGATTACTCTGCTTGTCCACATATCAAATAGCGAACCCGTCAAAATTGATGTTGAAGAGTTGCCTGCTCCAACCGATGTCATGGTCATCGGGCGTAACCCTCGCGACCGTAAAGATCGTGAAGTCGAATGGCTTGATGAAGGCGTTACCAGCGTCATGCTCCCGTGGTCGCGCATTAACTTTATCCAAATTCTGCCTAGCCGCGATGCTCAAGATGAATTCCCGCAGCTTTGGCGGAACGATTAACACGCATTTACTACAATTGAAATGGAAAAGATGACTACAAGGGTACCAAAAACAAACCAACGCGATGGCAAGCGAATTCTTGTCGTAGATGACGAAGTGCGTATGATTGGCTTTATTCGAATGAACCTTGAACTCGAGGGGCATCAGGTCATTGAGGCGCATAACGGCATTGAAGCATTAGAGGCTATTCGCACGAAACTTCCCGATCTTGTATTGCTCGATGTCATGATGCCAGAATTAGATGGCTATGAAACATTACGTATGCTGCGTGAATTTTCGAGCATTCCCGTGATCATGTTGACAGCAAAAGGTGAGGAAAATGACCGCGTCTATGGGCTTGAACTGGGCGCAGACGATTACATCACCAAACCCTTTGGTCCCCGCGAACTCTCCAGCCGCATCAAAGCCGTACTACGTCGCGCGGCTATCCCATCAAGCACACCTGAACTTGCCGTGCTGCGTATTGATGACCGACTCAGTATCGATTTCAACCGGCGTGAAGTCATCGTTAATGGCGAACACATTAAACTCCGCCCAACCGAATATCGACTTTTGTATCATCTGATCGAAAACGCTGGTTGGACAGTTCCCCACGACCAAATTTTAGCCAAAGTGTGGGGTTATGAGTACCGCGACGAAGCCCATTATGTTCGGCTTTACGTCAACTATTTGCGCGAAAAAATCGAGGAAGATCCAGCGAATCCCAAATATATCATCACCGAACGCGGTATCGGCTACCGCTTCATTGACTTCAAGAATCCTCCCGCATAATTTTCTAAAAAAGAGACCTACTAGTGGGTCTCTTTGCATTTTGTGATGTGTAATGTGCTAAAAAGTCGACTCGGCATCAACCTTCTGTTCATCGCGTAGTGATGCATATACTTCTTCAAAAGCCTGCTTCATTTCAGCCTTACGCTCGTCCGGCATAAAACTTGCTTGCAGTGCGTTCAAACTAATCTGTTCAAGCTCACGAATAGATAACCCACAGTACTGCAAAGCAGCTAAATATTCTTGGGTCAGGGTTGTACGGTATAAAGCTGGCATACCACTGCCGATGTGAACAACTGCCCCATCGTCCACCAGCCTCCGTAACGGGAATGCATCGTAAGTTGCAATGCTTCCTTTTACGACGCCTTGTGCCATGCAAATACCAACCGCAGTTTGCCGATCAGTGATAGTTTGAACAGATTCTTGATCGGCCGCTGTCGCTACCCCAACTTCAATTCGGTTCGATTCGAAGCGTTCTATAAGAGCGTTAACAGGCAAACTTCCCTCAAGTAAATTTATGACACGCGATAAGTTTTTCTTCTGAGCTGTACGAAACGGGCGTTCAAACGTATCAGCCCATCCTCTCACCTCGCGCCCGGCCAAACCAATACCAACAATCCCACCTTTGGCACCCGCACTGCCAGAAGCCCATTTAATGGCATCATCTATTGACTGCGGCTCATCTCGCAAACCGTTAATTATCCACCGGAGCTGCACATTCCAAGCGCGCTGCACACGTTCACGCCCGTCATTCAAGGCAGTCAGTAGTTGCTCAAAAGTCAGCCCATTTTCCACATAAAGCGAGGGGGCGAACCCGATTTCCGCATACTGTACATTTTGCTTCGCCAGTGAAACGCCAATTTCATACACAATACGTGTGAAATCTTCAGGCTGTTGAATCCACTTGCTCACCTCTTTAATAAGATCATTCAAACTCGCATATTCCACTTGTTCAAGCTGCTTCAACCAATTCTTGAAGCGCTTATTCTTAAGTGGAACATCATTCTGCTCTGCAATCACAATCAAAGTTTCGTGTTGAATAGCACCTTCGAATTGTAGATTGACCTCGACTTTAGGCATTCCCCGCACAAAACGTTCAATTGTCATTATAACTTCCTAAACTTACTTACTCGGTCGCTTCAGTCTTATGTCCATTCACTGAAGGGATTGGCAAATTAATGGGTTGTACTGTCTGATGATAGACCAATGCTGCGCTAATAAAAGCCGCGAACAATGGATGTGCTTTCTCTGGGCGGCTTAGAAATTCAGGGTGGAATTGACTCCCTACCATGAATGGATGATCTTTGACCTCTGAGATTTCGACCAACTGACCATCAGGGCTTAAGCCTGAAAACACCATACCATGTTCCTCAAATGCGTTACGGTACGTGTTATTAAACTCAAACCGATGACGGTGGCGTTCTTGCACAACTTCTGCGTTACCATACGCAGCAGCGGCCACACTACCTGCGGCTAAATTACAGGGATATAACCCTAGGCGCATCGTACCACCCATTTCAGTGATACCTCGTTGTTCCAGCATCAAATCAATGACTGCGTGTTCATTCACTTCAAACTCGGAGCTGTTTGCGTTCTCCAGATCAAGTACATTTCGCGCAAACTCAATACACATCGCCTGCATCCCCAAGCACAGACCTAAATAAGGAATCTTGTGCTCGCGCGCAAATCGTGCTGCCAGAATTTTCCCTTCGACACCGCGGTGACCAAAACCACCCGGTACAACAATACCGTCGACTTCTGCCAGTCGTTCCCATCCCTTATCCTTTTCTAAATCGCCTGAATAAATCCATTCGATTTGGAGTTTGGCATCTTGAGAAGTTGATGCGTGAAACAGCGCTTCTTTCACGCTCATATACGCATCATGCAGTTCAACATACTTACCCACGACACCAATTTTGACAGGCTTCTGTGCTGCCCTCATCCGACGTGCCATCAAACGCCAATCTTCCAGCTTCGGCTTGGGAGTCCCAAGTTGTAATTGGTGTACCAAATATTCACCTAAGCCAGCATCTTCCAATGTCAAAGGTACTTCATAAAGCAAATCAGTCGTTTCCAGTGGTATAACAGCACCGGGTTCAACATCACAGAATAGCGCAACTTTATCGCACATTTCCTTGCTCACAGGATGATCAGTCCGCAGGATAATAACCTGTGGCTGGATACCAATCCCGCGCAAATCCTTCACACTATGCTGCGTCGGTTTCGTTTTCAACTCACCTGTCGCCCCGATATAGGGTAAGAATGTCACATGAACTGAAAGCGAATCTTGTCGTGGCAAGCTGTTACGAAGTTGGCGAATAGCCTCTAAAAATGGCAGACTCTCAATATCACCGACAGTCCCGCCAACTTCTACGATAATCACATCAGCGTTGTTTTCTTTTCCCACAAGTCCAATACGACGTTTGATTTCGCTGGTAATATGCGGGATAACTTGGATAGTACCACCCAAATAATCCCCACGACGTTCCTTATCAATAACGGTGCTATAAACCTTACCAGCCGTTACGTTGCAATTCTGGTCAAGGTTTTCATCGATAAAACGCTCATAATGACCAAGATCGAGATCCGTCTCTGCACCGTCAGCCGTAACAAATACCTCACCATGTTGGTAAGGACTCATCGTACCGGGGTCAACATTGAGATATGGGTCAAGCTTCTGAACGGCGACCTTCAATCCTCGCGCCTTCAAAATCCGTCCAATAGCCGCAGCAGTTACGCCCTTCCCCACCGAGCTAACCACCCCGCCTGTACAGAAAATATATTTGGGTTTTGGCATATCACTATACTCCATGTACAAAACAAAAAGATCGGCGGGGAACGCAGGTGTCGCCCGCCGGTCTATGCTTCAGATAACGCTAACACTCAGCGGTAGAGTGTTATGATTTTCGACTTAGACGAGCTTCTCCAGATCATCAGCAGCGCGGCGCATGTCGAGGAAAATCAGACCTAATTTTGCGCCTTCGCGTACCAACGTCGTCAATACAGCTTCATCGCCGACCGACATTAAGATGACGTACCCTGCTTTACCCTTGATATACACTTGGTCGAGCAAGCCGCGTCCCAATTCCGTGGAAATACGTTCACCCAGCGAGAGCATCGCCGCAGACATAGCCGATACGCGGTCTTCTTCCACCCCGGCTGGGAGCGATGAAGCCATAATTAGACCATCTACGCTCACCACGGCGGATGCTTCAATCTCTGGTGTGGTAGACTGGAGATCGCGCAGGCGGTCAACCATCAATTCTGTCCGCGATTTTGCCATACTCGCACTCCTTCTCAAGTTGCCCGGTTTGTACAGCTCCGGGTAGCCGTTAATCAGCAAAAAGCGAATGCCCATCAACTAGTGATGAGTTACAACAGAAATTGTACTACGAGTTTGACCAAAATAGATTTACAAGTAGTTTCACATGTTGAAGAAGTTATGGTGCTTCACGTTCATGCAATATCTCACCTATTATACTAAACACCCTTTAAACGGCAAGTCGCACCAACTTCCGCTATACTGATGGTGTAACATAGGGCAATCAACAGGTTTGGTTCACCCCTTCTCAGCATAATGGTATATAAAAGCAGGTATCAATGACTGACTTTCCACAAAATACCCGTCAAACACCGCGCGTTGTCAATAATGCAGCGCCGCAAATCAACCTCGCCCAAAATGTGGCCGAGCGTATTGCCCAATCTGTCGGGCAAGTTATCATCGGTAAACGTAACGAAGTACGCCTCGCCGTGCTAGGCCTCCTATGCAAAGGCCATATCCTGATCGAAGATATTCCCGGTGTCGGTAAAACTATGCTGGCTAAGGCTCTTGCTCGTGTGATTGGCTGCACCTTCAGCCGTATCCAATTCACGCCAGATATGCTCCCGTCTGATGTTACAGGTGTCTCGCTCTTCAATCAAAAAACACGCGAGTTCGAATTTCGAGCTGGTCCTATTATGGCGCAGATCGTACTTGCGGACGAAATCAACCGTGCCACGCCGAAAACACAGGCTGCCCTTCTCGAAGCAATGGAAGAAAAACAGGTCACCGTCGATGGTGTCACCCACCCGATGGATAACCCGTTCATGATTCTCGCTACCCAAAACCCGATTGAGTACGAAGGCACATTCCCACTGCCAGAAGCACAGCTTGATCGTTTTATGATCCGTATTCAACTTGGCTATCCCAGCCCTGCTGAAGAACTTACAGTGCTATCCGCCCAACAATATGATCACCCCATCAACAATCTCCAACAGATGGTGAGTATTCAGGAATTGATCGCAGCTCAACAAGCTATTCGCGAAATCTATGTGGCCGATGAAGTCAAACGTTACATTATTGATCTCGTGAATGCCACACGTCAGCACCCCGATGTATATCTCGGCAGCAGCCCCCGTGGTTCGCTCGCGCTTTTCCGCACTGCGCAGGCGCGTGCCGCGATGGCAGGCCGCGACTACGTAATTCCTGATGATGTCAAAGCGCTTGCCGAAGTCACACTCGCCCATCGTGTCATCGTCGGCCCTGCTGCCCGCATCAAGGATATTTCCTCGCGCACCGTCGTTCAAGATGTCTTGGCCTCCACCAGCGTCCCCGGCGCATCAGCACGGTAATTATCCATGTCTAGTCGCCGTAACACCGTTTATGCGCTTCTAATTACTGCCCTTCTCACAGGGCTATTTACAGGGCGCTCCTTTTTCTTCACTCTTGCCTATCTGTTTGCTGGTCTCCTCATTATCTCCTTGATTTGGGCGTGGATTTCGGTACGCTGGCTGACGATTAACCGTAAGACTCGTGCCCGCCGTGCGCAAGTGGGGCGCAAACTGGAAGAGAATTTCGCAGTCTATAATCGCAGCTTTCTACCTAAACTTTGGTTAGAAGTACGTGATCATTCAACGTTACCCGGTCATCATGCCAGCCATGTTGTTCCTGCATTGGGTGGGCGCAAACGCTATCAATGGTCGGTCGAAACACCATGCTTGGTACGTGGTGAATTCGAACTTGGGCCAGTAACGCTCAAAAGCGGCGACCCATTTGGCTTCTTTCTTTCGCCCCGCCGCCTCGAATCAACATCTAAAGTCATCGTCTATCCTCAAACAATCCCGATCAATCATATCGACTTACCACTTGGGCAAATGTCCGGTGGTGATGCCCAACGTCGTCGTTCTCATAATGTCACGACTAACGCCTCCGGTGTACGGGACTATGTGTCCGGCGACAGTTTTAATCGCATCCACTGGTCATCTACCGCCCGCAAAGATAGGCTCATTGTCAAAGAGTTTGAAATCGACCCGCTGGTTGATATCTGGCTTTTTGTCGATTTTTCCTCATCATCCATCGTTGATGACCCTTTGCTCGAACGCACGGGCCCTAATGGCTCAATCGTCGCAACCAGCAGCGGTATTCCAGCCTCGACCGAGGAATATTCGGTTGTTGTTGCAGCCTCAATGGCGAAATACTTCATCGACTCAGAACGTGCGTTGGGATTTGCCGCTTACATACCCAACCGTGAAATCTTACAGCCTGAACATGGTGCGCGGCAGATGAACCGCATATTGCAATCACTGGCTGTAGCACGCAGCTTCACGCCTTACACACTGACCCAAATGCTCGCGCTTGAAACACCATATTTTACGCGGGGGACAACGCTCGTTATAATCACCTCATCGCTTGATACGAGTTGGGTAACAGAAGCTCAAATTCTGTCACGGCGCGGCATCCGCCCGATGTGCATTCTGGTCGATCCAAGTAGTTTTGGCGGCGGCGTTCCGGCAACCGAATTAGCAGCTTTACTTCAACTCGCTCGAATCCCAACCATCACCGTCAGAAAAAATGATGATATTGGGGCGGTTTTGTCACAGCGCTCATTCTAACAAAGGACTTCTCATGGCAAACACCTACGATGCAATTGTTCTCGGCGCGGGGGCAATGGGCAGCGCCGCTGCTTACTATCTTGCCAAAGCAGGTCAAAAAGTCTTGCTGCTTGAACAATTTGAATTTAATCATCAAAAAGGGAGTTCCTACGGTCTCTCGCGTATTATTCGTTATGCCTATGACTATCCTCAATATGTTGAACTCGCAAAAGCCGTCTACCCCATGTGGGCAGCTATTGAGCAAGAGTCGGGTGACAAGCTGTACACACGCACCGGTGGCATCGACTTCGGTACTTCCGACCAAACAAGCCTTAAAAACGTCATCACGACCCTTGAACAAACAGGCATCCCGCACGAAATCCTTACACCAGACGAAGCTCGCCACCGCTATCCGCAATTTCGTTTTGAAGATGACATGATTATCTTGTATCAGGCTGATACAGGTATTTTATCTGCATCCAAATCCGTCCTCGCCCATCTACGTCTAGCCGAGCAGCATGGCGCGGTTCTCAAACAAAACACACCTATTCTGGGCGTTACGGCACAACCTGATAGCGTCGAGGTCAAAACGGCTGATGGCACTTACTCTGCTTCTAAGCTAATCATCACTGCGGGTTCATGGGCAAAATCCTTTTTAGCCACGATTGGCCTCACCCTTCCGCTAACACCCAGCGCCTGCCAAGAAATGTATTTCGATACTCAAAACGCGGCTAATTACGAAGTCGGCGCGTTCCCCGCCTTTATCGACCATAAACCCTTTGAAGGCGGCCCGATGGCTTATGGTATGGCGAGTCACCAAGGCTCAGGGCTTAAAGTCGCGTGGCACGGTGGTAAGCTCTACGATCATCCATCCCAAATCGACTACACTCCCTCGCAAGAAGATATTGATAAAGCCCTGCGCTTTAACAAGCAATACATACCCGATGTGACAGGGCTGCGGGCGGCACGGGTTTGCTTGTATACCATGACACCAGACGAACACTGGGTACTGGATAAACATCCTGAATATCAACACATTGTTTTTGCGGGCGGGTGTTCCGGTCACGCTTTCAAGTTCAGCACGATTATCGGCAAAATCCTAACGGATCTTGCCCTCACGGGTGAAACACCCCACGACATCAGTCTGTTCAAAGCATCTCGATTTGACACTGCGACGTGAGTTTATAGGTTTGCAATAAATGCACAAATTGCAAATTTCCCGCTGAAATGGCAGACGGCTGGCTCGGCTAATGCCGCCGAATTGTCATTTTGTGTCAGCGGTAGGCTCGGCTAAATCTGCTGAAATGACACAACTTCGGCGGATGTAAGGGGGAATGCCACCGCCGTGCAAATTGTGCATTTGTGCAGCGGTAGCACGGGAGCGAACTGCCGAATAGATTCATCGTTTAAGTGAGACATGGCAAGCCAGCACAAGCACAATTGAATCACCCAAATCATATATAGAAATTGTAGCACAAATTTTCTTATTTGTTGGTTTGAATTTTATAACCTTAGCCTAGTTTTTAGCCACAAACATTACGGTTTCAAACAACGCCACCACCACTGGTAACGCCCAATTTTTTCAAACCCAAGTGCCAAAGCATCACTGATCAACACTTTTTCAGCCTCATTAACCACTGCACCTGCCACATCGAGTTTCGACACGCCTAACCGCGACAGTGCTTTTTCAAGTCCGGCTTTCGTGCGCTGCCCCTCAATCCACAATCCTGAATAATTGATCGTTTCAACTTGAATAAGATACGGCATGACTTCAACAGTTTCCGAGGTCGGCAGCTTATCACTTTCACCCGCTACTAACAGTTCATGCACGGTACTATCCGTTTCATAACCGCATCGCGCAAATGCACGTTCGCTACCTATGTTAGCCACCGCGACCAATCCACGTGCAAAGATCGCTCCCTGTTCGCTGGCAGCGTGAGTATTTACGTCTATCAGTGCTGAAGCAATTCCACGACGCTGATAATGAGGGTGGACGGCCAGTAAATCAACTTCCCAGCGTGCTTCACCTTCTGTGGTTTCGGTCATAAACCCGTCAACAAACCCCGCTACTGTATCACCAACCAAACCTAGCAGCGTTGCGTGAGCTGGGTTGCAAATAACATTCTGAATGCGCTCGATCTGCGGTGGGCTATCAGGCCAAACCACTGCCATAATCATGCCAATAGCTACAGCATCCTGTTCTGTCGCTTGCCGAATCTGCAAATCACTCATTATTTCCCCTCTGGAAAATCAACCCTATTTCGGATACGCTCATATCTTGATTAGTAAGCTCATTTTTAACGAATCCACAGTGCAAACAACAATTTCAAATAAACCCGCAGGCAAATATCTCTACCTCGCCATTTTCACCAGCGGCATGGTTACACTTGCTGTCGAACTTTCTGCTTCGCGGCTGCTAGGGAATGTGTTCGGCTCCAGCAATATTGTTTGGGCGAATGTTATCGGCCTCATCTTGCTCTACCTCACCGCTGGCTACTTCATCGGTGGTCGCTGGGCAGACCGTTCACCCTACCCTACCACCTTCTACAGCATCTTATTGTGGGGCGCATTCTTAAGTGCACTCATCCCACTGGTTTCCCGTCCGGTATTGGTCACCGCGGCTACCGCTATGGCTGGTGCCGAAGCAACACTGGCAAGTAGTTCGGCAACACAAGCGATTGGCTCATTCATTTCTGTGCTCGTGCTGTTCTCTATTCCAGTTACGCTGCTTGGTTGTGCATCGCCTTTCGCAATACGTTTGGCGCTTGCTAACGATGCCAATCTCGCCCATACAGGCAAAATATCAGGCCGCATCAATGCAATCAGTACACTCGGCAGTTTGATTGGCACTTATTTGCCCACAATCGTACTCATTCCCGAACTCGGCACTGTTCGCACCTTTCTCCTCTTCGCGGGTCTATTATATACAGTCGCTTTTATCGGCCTGTGGCAACATCAAGGTAGATCTGCGCTGCGTTGGTTGTGGATGCCTTTAGTCATCGGCGTGTTAGCCTATCTTGTCCTAAGCGGCCCATTGCGTCCCCCTTTCCCCGGCGCAACATTGCTCTACGAAAAAGAAAGTCAATATAACTACATTCAGGTTCAGCAAGATGCTGCTGGCAACCGTTATCTCTATTTGAATGAAGGTCAGGGCATCCATAGCCAATGGAGTCCTGACACTTACAGCGATAACCACCGCACATGGAGTTTCTTTCTGACGGCACCTTACTTTAACGCCGTGCCAACCTCACCAACTGGTGTCAAATCCATCGCTATTGTTGGGCTTGCGGGGGGTACTATCGCTCGTCAATATAATTCAGTTTATGACAGCATCCCGATTGACGGCATCGAGATTGATGGTGATATATTGGATGCAGGTGCGCGTTACTTTGACCTCAATAGCGAGATGATGCCCGGTCTCACCACCTACGCGCAAGATGGACGCTACATGCTGAATCATCTGGATAAGCAATATAGTCTGATCGCCGTTGATGCCTATCGCCCACCTTATATCCCGTGGCATCTCACCACCGTCGAATTCTTTCAAGAAATTCGCAATCGCCTTGCTGACAACGGTGTTGTTGCGATCAATGTGGGACGAACAAATACTGACCGCCGCCTTGTAGATGCTCTGACTGCTACGATGTCCCAAGTGTTCCCCACGATCCACGCGATGGATGTGCCGCAGTCGTTTAATACCATTCTCGTCGCCACGCTGCAACCAACGCAATCAGTCAACCTTGCTGCCAATCTTCAAAACCTCCCTGCCGATGCGCCTGAACTGCTGCGTGACTCGCTGACGTGGGGTGTACAACAGCTTGTGCCCATCCATGCATCAGATATCATCTTTACCGATGATCACGCACCGGTTGAAACCCTTGTAGACTCACTCGTCCTTAACCTTCTATTGTCCACAAACGCTAATAACTAGGCGCAACTCTAACCTATGACAACCGCAGTCTCTCGACCAAAGGTTTCTCCTATCTCACTTATCTTGCGCATCTACCTCACAGTTGCGTTTCCCTTCCTGCTCGTCATGATTTTCGTCCGCCTCATCATGAGTCCGCTTTTCATACAGTTCGAGTACAACCGCCCCGGCTTTCCTGAAGACTATTACGGCATGACCTCTCAAGAAAGGTTGCAATACGCGCCTTTCGCCATTCAATATCTGCTCAACGGGGAAGACATTTCTTACTTGGGCGATCTGCGCGTCCCTGATGGCAGCGAAATGTATAATGCCCGCGAACTTCACCACATGCGGGATGTCAAACTCGTTACCCAATATGCCTTTATATCAGCAGTAATTGCGGGGGTGCTTACAACAGTCGCAGCGTATGTGTTGTGGCGTGACAATCGTAATATCCTTTATAGTGCCTTACTCACAGGCAGTCGGCTAACCATCGGTATCATCGCCGCTATTGTGATTATCTCCATTACTAGTTGGGATGTCTTTTTCACAACCTTTCATGGTTTGTTTTTCGCTGGAGGCACATGGCAGTTCGCCTATTCGGATACGCTCATCCGCCTATTCCCTGAACAATTCTGGTTCGACGCAGCCCTCATAATCGGTGGTGCAACCCTCCTAGTTGCCATCATCACCCTAGTGACACTGACACGGCGTATTTTGACACGCTCTACCCAAGATGGTACTCTCGTATAAGTTACGAGTATTGCTCTAAATTAAGTGTATTCATGCGAAAATTCGGCACCCTGTCAGCATGGCTTACGGTTGGAATGGGCATTAAGCGCTGGCTGGTATTGCTTATTGTAGGTGTTGCGCTTGTCGGATTTGGCATCACCCACGCCGTACTCAACACGTTAGGCTTACATTTCATCATTGATCTGCCGCTGTTTGCAGAAATCATTTTCAGTGGAGTCATCATATCCGTCGGTTTTTCGCTGGTTATTTTTTCGGTGGTCAAGCTGTCGCGTAATATTCTTGCCCCTTATCGCCAGAACAAACAAGGGCGCGTTGCCGATATTGTCTATGCGCATCGTAGCCGTCAAAAAGGCATCAAAATGGTCGCCATCGGTGGTGGCACAGGCTTACCATCTGTGCTTCGCGGCCTCAAGGAATACACCAGCAATATTACCGCTGTCGTAACGGTTGCCGATGATGGCGGCAGTTCTGGTCGCCTCCGCCGTGAGCTAGGCATTCTCCCTCCCGGTGATTTGCGTAATAATATTGCCGCCTTGGCCGACGACGAAAGCCTAATGACCCGCCTCTTTCAATATCGTTTCGATGGTGGCGACCTTGGCGGTCATGCCTTTGGCAACTTGTTTATCAGCGCACTTGCCGGTGTCACTGGCAGCATCGAAAGTGCACTTATCGAAACCGAGCGTGTACTAAATATTACCGGTCGTGTAATCCCTGCCACATTGGATGATGTGCATCTCTCAGCATCCGTTTGTATACCGGGGAAATCACAACCCGTGCATATTATTGGTGAATCGAAAATTACTGAAGCGGGTGGCGTCATTCAAGAAATTAGCCTCATCCCACCCAACGTTGCAGCCTATGATGAAAGTGTGCAAGCCATTCTCGACGCTGGGCTCGTCGTTATCGGCCCCGGCAGCCTATTCACTAGCATATTGCCAAATTTACTAGTGAAAGGCATTGCAGAAGCGCTCCGCGCATCCAACGCTTACGTCGTTTATGTCTGCAATGTTGCGATGCAGCCGGGTGAAACCGATAGCTTTACAGTTGCAGAGCATGTGAGTGCGCTTGAACGCCACGTGGGTCGAGGAGTGATACAAGCCGTCCTCGCAAATAATGCCTATCCTCGTGCCAACGCAGGTTCTAATACCAACTATGTTCAACCGGTGCCGGAACACCACGACATCCTTAAACGCTATGAAGTTCGCTATGCTGATCTTACGGATGACCAGCGACCTTGGCGACATGATCCTCAAAAATTAGTTGCGGCCATATTAGAAATGAGTCAGGAAGAACGCATTGGCAGCAGCCATGCTAAAGAAGCCGTAACCGAATATTAAAGAAATAGACTCGTTATTTTTAGGTTGGTTTGCTAAATTTATAAGTGAATTTTCCCCATTTACCAATTCTGCTCCCAACGAGCCTATAATCCGCTATCTTTTTATCTCAACAGGAGATATGTGATGAATAAAATGACCGTCCGTGATATTGACCTCAAGGGTAAACGAGTCTTAGTTCGAGTGGACTTTAATGTGCCGCTCGAAGGCAAGACCATTACTGACGACACACGCATTCGTGCCGCAGTTCCTACGCTCAAGTACATTCTTGACCAGAAGCCCAAAGCAGTTATTCTGATGTCGCACCTCGGCCGTCCGAAAGATGGCCCCGATCCTAAATTCTCTCTCGCGCCGGTTGCTCCCGCTCTGGCCGCACTGCTCGGTACCGATGTCAAGTTTGCTGAAGACTGCGTTGGCGATGTTGCCGACAAAGCAGTTGCAGATTTACCCGAAGGCGGCGTACTTCTGCTCGAAAACACGCGCTTTTACAAAGGCGAAGAGAAGAATGATCTCGACCTTGCCCAAAAGCTGGCAAAACATGGGGATGTGTTTGTCAACGATGCCTTCGGTTCGGCGCACCGCGCCCATTCATCGACCGAAGGTGTCGCTCGCTATTTACCTGCCGTTTCCGGTCTGCTGATGGAAAAAGAAATCGACTACCTTTCGACGACTCTCGACAATCCAAAGCGTCCCTTCATCGCGATCCTCGGTGGGGCAAAAGTATCCGACAAAATTGAAGTTATCGAAGCGCTGCTTAACAAAGTCGACTATCTCCTCATCGGTGGTGGTATGGCGAACACCTTCTTCAAGGCACAGGGGCATTCACTTGGAAAGTCTCTGGTTGAAGCCGATGCGGTTGAAACAGCCTCTAAACTGCTCGAAAAATCGGAAGGCAAACTCGTGCTTCCTGTCGACGCGATTATCGGTGATGCCTTTGACAACAACGCCAACACTCAAACCATCACCGTTGCTGATGGTGTTCCCGATGGTTGGAGCATCTACGACATCGGCCCCAAGTCAATTGAGTTGTTCAAGAAGCGTCTCTCGGACGCTAAAACGGTCGTTTGGAACGGGCCAATGGGCGTGTTCGAAATGTCGAACTTCGCTAAAGGCACTAATGCCATTGCTCAAATTCTTGCCGAGCAAACGGATAACGGCGCGACAACCATTATCGGTGGTGGTGACTCTGCCGCGGCGGTCGAGGCATCGGGTTTGGCTTCACGGATCACCCACATTTCGACGGGTGGTGGGGCAAGCCTCGAAATGCTGGAAGGTAAGACCTTACCTGGTGTTGTTGCGCTGAAAGACAAATCTTAAAACTTTTTGCATTTGCTTTTGTATCCTTCTGGTATTCGATGAAGGTTAAGAGCAAATGCTCAGTAACTCAGGTACTTGATCTTTATTGCCATCAAGTACCTGTTGTATTAATCAATTCCAATAAGGAGAACTGTTATCACTATGCGAAAACCAATAATCGCGGGCAACTGGAAAATGTTCAAAACAGTTGCCGAATCGGTTGCGTTTGTACATGAACTTGCCCCGCGTCTTGCGCCATTTACCGGTATCGAACGTATAGTTTGCCCAACCTATGTCGCCCTTGCGTCAGTCGCCGATGCGCTCAAAGCCACCGATATTCGCGTTGGTGCTCAGAGCGTGCATTGGGAAGCTCAAGGCGCGTTTACCTCACAGATTGCGCCGACCATGCTTCAGGGCATAGCCGAGTATGTCATCATTGGTCACTCCGAGTGTCGTGCCTACCTCAATGAGACAGATGAAACCGTCAACAGAAAGGTGAAAGCCTCTCTCGCCTATGGGCTTAAACCCATCATTGCTGTCGGTGAAAGCCTTGCCGAAAACGAAGCCGGTCAAACTGAAAATATCGTTGGCGGACAAGTACGTGCTGCCCTCAATGGTGTCGATGCCGCGAATATGGCAAATATTGTCCTCGCCTACGAACCCATCTGGGCAATTGGCACGGGCAAAAGTGCCAGCGGAGAAATTGCCAATAACATCATAGGTGGCACGATCCGCGCCACACTGGTCGATCTGTATGGCAAAACCATAGCTGATACCGTACGTATACAGTATGGTGGCAGCGTCAAACCGGAAAATATGCAAGAATATATGTCGCAACCAGATATTGATGGCGCGTTAGTTGGTGGAGCTGCGCTTAAAGTGGACGACTTCACCAAATTGATCGAAGCCGCAGCGAAGGCGAAAGGCGTATAAGCTGGACAGTTTGGATCTGTTTACACCTTGGCTGGTACTTGCAGTTCTTTTCTATACACTGCGCCAGCTTGAGGTTTGGTTACACCAGCACATCTTTAAAGTTGGCTGGCTCGTAACCAAACAGTATCAAACCACGACTATCCTCTACTACGCATTTTTTCTTCCCGGAATCATTCTCAACCAGTTCATCTTCTGGTTAGTCGCCGGTTTCCTGAATGTCGCTGCTGAACGATCAATCGCTTGGCCGCAAAAACAGGAAATCGGTGAGCTAAAACTCGATTTCATCCGATTATCTAAGAACGTCGGCCCCTTACGCTTCGCCGTTATCAGCACTGCCCCGCTGTTGGTTGGTTTATTCGCCGTCTGGCAAATAGCCAATAATGTACTCAATGTTCCGATATTTCTTGCCGAATTAAACGTTGGCGGCTTTCTAGGGAATTTATCCGCTGCATTAGCGCACTTCACCAATGCTCCCGATTTCTGGATTTGGGTCTATATCGCCTTCGCCATCAGCAACACGATGATGCCTAATTTTGCCAATTTGCGTGGCTGGCGCATCGTATTAGGTATCTTTGGTGCTTTAATCGCCGCACTCTATATTTTGGGTGCGGGCGATCAAGTGGTCATGAACAACTTACGCGGGCCGGTAACAGATGCGCTCAACTCGCTATCGAGCGTTTTTGCCATCATCATCGGCCTCGACGTTTTTATGGTCTTGGTACTAGGCACAATGGAAGCCATTATCGAACGCCTCACCGGCGACAGCGCCACCTTCGAAAATGGCAAAATGGTCACGCTTCGGCGCAGTGAACTTTTAGCCCGCCGCCAGCAAGCGCTTGCGACTCGTCCACAGCTTCGCTCGCAGCGTGCTGCCCCTGCCCCGTCTGGCCCGCCCTCGGTCTACAAACTGAACTTCCCAATTCCCGGCGCACCCGGTAAAGAAGCTATCAGTGTTAGCCCACAGGTCGTTATTTCTCAAGAACCTAAGCCCGTGCTCACACCACAGCCTGATTCACGTACTGGCCCAGCCGTCATTAGTGGCACGGTGACCGAAAAACTACCTCCACCATCATCACCACAAACATCACCGATCCCATCCAACCCTGCTGCACCCATGTCCAAGCCTGCTGCGTTGGGTACAGGTTCATCGCCGTCTCCTTCACCATTCAACAAACCCGCTGCACCTTCACCAGCAACCGATAACACGCCTGCTCCGTCAACCTCTCCATTTGGCAAACCCGCGGCACCTTCAACGGGTAACAGTAGCCCCCCTGCCACTTCCCCGTTCAACAAACCCGCGGCACCAACAACAGGTAACGCACCCACTCCGTCAACCGCGCCCTTCGGTAAACCGGCTGCACCCTCAACAGGAGGCAGCCCTAGCACCTCTCCGTTCAATAAGCCTGCAACACCTCTAGGCGGCTCAAGTTCGCCCACCTCATCCGCACCACCTTCAACGGGTAACCCATCCGCCCACTCGCCCTTTAATAAACCCGCTACACCGATTGGCTCAACCCCTGTAGCCGCCAATCCCATGTCATCCACTATGTCGTCACCCGTTCGTCCCGCGCCGAAACCGGTCAGTCCATTTGCAACAGATGATGACCTAGACGACGAAGATGAAATTGATGATGTGGAAGACGATAACGACGAGGACGAAGATGATGAAGTAAGTTACGAAGATTTCGAAGATCCAGCCTGATTCGACCGCGCCAGCAGTCCAAACCCGATAGCCACGAGCAGCAGCATCACACCGAGAGTCACAAACTTAAACAACTGACTGTCTGTAACGAGCGTCAGTACCCCAAAAAACGCACAAAACAGATAGTAGCCAACCACAATCTGCCGCTGGCTAAAGCCCATGTCCAGCAACCGAAAATGGACGTGCCCACGGTCGCCTTCAAATGGGCTGCGTCCACGCCGCAGTCGGTTGACCGCCTGCCATACCAAATCCATCAGCGGCAGCCCCATCACCAGCAGAATAGCCGCCATCTTTGCCCCGCCGATGATACTCAGCGTTCCCAACAAATAGCCGAGGTAAAACGCCCCGCCGCCCATAATAATCCGTGCCGGATAAAAGTTGTACAGCACGAACCCCAACGACGCGCCCATCAGCGCCAACATGAGCAGGCTCACACTCGTCTGCGCTGGCTCTACCCGCAGTGCACTATTGACGAATAACATCGTCCCTGCGATAAACGCCACCCCGCCAGCCAACCCATCCAACCCATCAAGAAAATTGACGGTGTTCATCATGCCCACCAACCAAAAGTAACTCAGCGTCACTGTGACGATATAGGCCCACGGAACGGTTTGTTCTCCGGTGATCGGGTTATTGAAGAATTCAATGAAGATTTGGAAGATAATCGCAATCGCCGCAGCAATCGACTGTCCGGTGAAAATATTCAGCGCCTTAAACTGGTAAATGTCATCCAGCAGTCCGACGACGAAGATTACCACCCCGCCGATGAGTAACCCCGCCAGCCGCACGGTCTCATACGGGTCAAGCCGTGGCACTGGCAGCACTTGCGCCACCAGTACCGTAATTGTGAACGCTGAAAAAATGACCAACCCGCCCAGCTTGGAAACGCCGCGTGAATCAGCATCATTCACGCGGCGCCCACCCATGATCGAAACAATTTTATAGCGCTTACCCAGAACATCTGCAATCGGCCCAACTATGAGCGCAATACTCAGCGCCATCACAAACACGAGTACAAAAATGCCTGAGTCAACCACGTTTTATTCCTATGTCCCAAATTGTCGGTCGCCGGCATCGCCCAGCCCCGGCACAATAAACCCGATATCGTTTAGTTTCTCGTCAATAGATGCGATGTGGATAGGCACATCCGGATGCGCCTTGGACAATCGCTCAACACCTTCTGGCGCGGCGATCAAACCGAGGTACTTAATATGCTTCACACCCCACCGCTTTAAAATATCAATCGTCGCCACGGCTGACCCGCCCGTTGCCAACATCGGGTCAAGCACCATGCAAACCTGTACAGTAGGCTCCGTTGGCAGTCGGTTGTAATACTCGACTGGTCGCAGCGTTTTCTCATCGCGGTACAAACCAATGTGCCACACTTGCACGTTCGGCAGCAGTTCCATCACCCCTTCAACCAATCCCAACCCTGCCCGCAGCACCGGCACCAGCCCGATTGCTAAGTCCGCCTTATGCCCATCGGCCTCGCCCATCGGTGTCATCACCTTCTTGGGTGATAGTTCCAAGTCCTGTGTCGCTTCGTAGCACAGCAGCAGCGCCAACTCCCGTACAAGCTCACGGAAGGCGCGGTGATCTGTATCTTTATCACGTAAAGCCGTCAATTTGTGTAATACCAACGGATGCTTGGAAACATGCACCAGTGACACGGAGAACCTCCTTCAGTAGACAAAACGGCAATATTGTACGCGCTGCCAACTCGGCTGTCAAAACAGCCGTTGCGCCATATGCCTCCCTCCAATTACAATAGAACAGATTATTCAACGACTGGAGCTAAGCATGTCCGAAGATGGACGGATGATCGGTGGCGGTCGCCGCCGCGATGACCGCGAAAATATTGCCCTTCGCCCCAAACTCTTGCATGACATTGTGGGGCAAGATTCCGTCCGCGAAAATCTCAAAATTTTGATTGACGCTGCCAAAAATCGGCAGGAACCAATCGACCACGTACTATTCTACGGCCCACCCGGCCTCGGTAAAACGTCACTCGCGCACGTCATCGCCAACGAAATGGAAGTCAACATTCGCATCACCGCTGGCCCTTCCATCGAACGAGCCGGTGATCTCGCTGCCATCTTAACCAACCTCAAGCAAAATGACATCTTATTCATCGACGAAATTCACCGTCTCGGTCGTGCCATCGAAGAAGTGCTCTACCCCGCTATGGAAGATTTCGTCCTCGACATTGTCATTGGCAAAGGACCGGGCGCAAAGAACGTCCGCTTAAACCTGCCGCGTTTCACCGTTGTCGGCGCAACCACGCGTCTTGCACTGCTCTCCGCCCCGCTGCGGGATCGTTTTGGTGCGCAATTCCGTCTCGATTTTTACGACCTGCAAGCCATGCAGCACATCATAGACCGTGCTGCTGCCATGCTTAAGATTGAGATCAAGCCGGAAGGTACCGCTGAGATTGCCCGCCGCGCCCGTGGAACACCCCGCGTCGCCCTGCGCCTCCTTCGCCGTGTTCGTGACTATGCGCAAGTTCGCGCCGATGGCATTATCACCGGCCCTGTCGCTGGCGAAGCGCTTGCCCTGCTCAACATCGACCCTTTGGGCCTAGATGATGTTGACCGCCGAATCCTCTCCTACATCATCGAAAAATTTGGTGGTGGCCCTGTTGGTCTCGAAACCATCGCCGCAGCCATCAGCGAAGATAGCGCGACAATCATGGATGTTTGTGAACCTTACTTGCTTCAGCTCGGCTTCTTAGGCCGCACCCCTCGTGGACGTGTCGCAACGGCTGCCGCCTACGAACACATGGGCATCCCGGTTCCCGAAAACAATTCCAGCCAACCAACTTTGTTTTAGATTTCAGAAACGAAATCTTCGCTGCGG
>JAPUDW010000091.1 GCA_027492915.1 Bacteroidota bacterium
GGAAAGCCTCGGAGCCATCGCTTACCAGATGTTGGCGGATGAACTGCTTGCCCATTAAAGCCAGCGTTTGAGTATGACCTCAATGGTTTTATCATCAATCATTTCTTTTATTGCTTGATCAACAGCCCGCCACGTATTACCCCGTTGTGTACTCAGCGCGATGGCGAATAATGTGTCACTCACCGGTGTTTGCACAACCTCAAACGTTTTATGTTCGCGCAAATACAACCGACTGCTAGTTGCATCTACGAGCGCGGCGTTACTCAACCCCAAACGCACCGCATCTAGCGCGAATTCAGGTGTTTCATAGGGCATCAGTTGGAACGGGCTGATGCGCCTTAACCATGCCCTTGCGAGTAAGTTGGCATCGGAACCAAACTCGAATGCCAACGAATGACTGCTTAATGCTTCTATCGTCTCGATAGGTTCTCTTTGTGGCGTGACCAGTACCAAGCCTGCGTTGTAATATGGCACCGTATAAAGTACATCACCGCTGCGAGAGTAGTCGATTGTGAGCGCTGAAATAAGCATATCGACCTGATCAATTTTGAGCGAGTCATATAAGCCATCGTAACCCATGTTGACGAATCGCACGGGTATGTTCAACTTTGCTCCCAGTGCGCTGCCAATATCAATATCGATCCCGAAAAGGCTATCGGCAGTCGCCACTTCGAACGGCGGATAGCTAGCATCGACGCCGATGCGAATTTCGCCGTATGGAAAAAGCTCTTTGGCGGGCAGACCGGGGCGTACCACCGAATGCCACCGCAACGCGAACAAGACGCCAATCAGCGCCCAAACCCACAGGAGTAGTCCAACCGATAATGCGGTAAATGCTATTGTGCGGGTGCGGGAAGCCACAATTGGCTGCTTTCTGCTTGACCACGGGCGTAGGCTTGGACGGCGTAGTAAATTGGTGTCAGTTCGAAGTCCGGCGTAATCAGGGCGAAGTTATCAGGATAGCTGCGGGTGTTGGCAGGGTAGCGCAGCACCCACAGGCACAGCTTATCTAACCACTGCCAATTGGCCTCTGCCCACTGGAAAGCGTTCACCGTGTAGGCTACACGTTGCGAAGGACGAACGGCTTTAGTCCAGCGTGGGTTATCGTTCCAACCGCTTTCGGTGATGTAGACCGGTTTCTGCGGATCGTCGTATGCCAGCATAACTTGATGTAGAAGCTCGGCACGGCGGAAGTTAAGTTCTGTGGGCGAAGGGGCCGCTTCCGGCGGTTCAGTAAATCCGTAAGTATGCATCGCCAGTGCATCAAAGTAAGGGGCAGCACCAGCAATGTATAGATTTTTAAGATATAATATATCGTTTAATCCATTAGGGCTGCCTTCTGGCTCTAAGGTAGGTGCTAATGGAGCGGCTAAGATAACAACATTAGGGTTTGCATTGTGGGCTGGTGCATAGACAGACTGAAGGAGTTTCGCATAATCGGCAGGATCGACCGGACGGTAACCCCACTCAAACGATAAATTGGGTTCATTCCAGATAATGATATGATCGATTGTTCCGGCATAGCGTAGGGCAAATGCTGCCACAAAATTACTAAAATCCTGAAATGAGCGTTCCGGTAAATAGTTTAATGTAGTTTGCTCACCTTCTACCTGTCTCGCCCATTCAGGAACTAGCCCCATACGCGCAATGATTTGCAGACCCTGATTTTTAGCATGGCGGGCGATACGGTCGAAGGATGCCCAGTTGTATTCTCCGCGTGAAGGCTCACCATATGCCCAAGGAAAGAACTCAACAATCGTATTGGCACCCATTTCGCGAACAAGTTGTAGTGAACGTTGAATTTTCCATTCATACACCTCGTCAATAAGTCGTGTATGAACACATATCATGGGTTTGAGGGTTTTGACCACTTGCTGCGCTTCCAGCGGCGCACGAGGGGGCACAGATGTTAATGTGACAAGTAACATATAAACTGTGCAAATACGAAGAACCCATGAAAAATTCTGGCGTACGCGCAAAAAAGCGCTTCTTAACCACTTTAAGCTTTCTACCATAGTATGATGAGATTATCACGCAAAAGGATAAATTGCATGGTCTAAAGAAAAAACGGGTTACAATAATGTAATATACCTATTCTTAATACCGTGAATAAAACTATTAGACCTAAAGTGAGTAATGTCGGGTTCAAGATGAGCGATAAGATATGCGATTATTTGTAAGTTATGCAAGGGTAGATAAAGCGTTTTGCCAGCAAATTATGGACACGTTGGATGTTCATGAAGTTTGGTACGACCACCGTATTGCCGCAGGTCAGAAGTGGTGGGAAGAAATTCTCAAACGGCTGACATGGTGCGATGGGTTTGTTTACCTGCTTTCCAAAGAATCGGTCACCTCTGAATATTGCAAGCAAGAATTTGCGATTGCTCTAAGTTTGGGCAAGCACATTTTTCCGGTACTCATTCATCCGAATGCACCCTTGACCGGCGACTTGAAGGATATTCAGTACGCTGATTTCAGCCACGGTATGGAAGTGAAATCGGTAAAGCAACTGCTGAACGCTATTCATTTAGCTGAACGCGAACCCAAATCACCACCACCCACCACGATCATCACACCTCCCGGAGCAACACAACCGCCTGCACTCGACGCCGCTAACGTCATTGACGAAGCCGCAGAGGCATTAGAAGTAGGAAACTTTGATCGTGCAGTGTATCTGCTTAAGACCGCGCAGGAAAGCGGTTACGCTTCTAAGTTTATTGACTTGAATGCGGTCATCAAGGAAGCTGAGGCTGCTCTCGAAAAGCAGGCTTATTTGCGGAACGCCGAGCGCGAATACCGCCCGATTGTGGCGCTAATCAAACGGCAGCGTACTTTCCACATCGGCTGCAAAGCGTTTAATGATTTCCGCAAGGATTTTCCAGATTATGACCCTGAAGGCTTAGCAGCCTTATGCCTGATGCCTACCGTTCCTGTATGGTGTGATATTCCTGCAGGCGAGGTGGTCGTCGAGCGGGAACGCAAGCGCGTAATCTACCATGTCGAACCGTACAAGATTAGTAAGTTCCCGATCACTAACGAACAGTATCAGGCGTTCATTGACGCGCCGGATGGCTACGCTAACGATAAATGGTGGAACTTCTCGACCGAGGCTTGCGAGTGGCATAAAGCTCATTCAAAGCCGCTGGAACCGAAGTTTGCTGATAAGAAGGATATGCCGCGTGGTTATGTGTGCTGGTATGAGGCGATGGCCTTCTGCCTGTGGCTGAGTGCCAAGACCGGCCACAAAATCACGCTGCCGACAGAACAGCAGTGGCAGCGTGCCGCGCAGGGCGACACCAACTATCGCTACCCTTGGGGCAGTCGGTTCGATAAGACTTATTGCAACACCAGTGAGTCGAGCATTAAAGCCACCACACCGGTTGGTCAGTACCCGCAGGGTGCCAGTCCATTTGGTGTGTATGACATGGCGGGAAATGTATGGGAGTGGTGCTTGACTAAGCAGGTTACGCAGGCAGTTAGCACCAACGGTATTCTGCCAGCGGGTCCACCCACAACCAATTATATCGTGCGAGGCGGTTCCTTCTTAGGCTCATCTGAACGCGCTAAGAACACGTTCCACTTTAAACTTGACCCCGTATACCGTTATTTCACCATTGGCTTTCGTGTTGTGATGCTTAATTCATAATCGCTGCTTATATTGTTTCTATGTTGAACAGTGCCAAATTAGTTGCTTGAAAATGTGCCCCGCTGCGGACGTGCCTGTACGACGGTTGGCTGCGATTGCGGTGCAGGTGACGATGGCTCACTGGCAAGGGCTTCCAACGCGCTCCACAACATACTCGACAGCATCAGGAAGTCAAATGGCAGCAGGTGAAGGCCGCTTTCGCCGATCCACAACTCGATACACCCATCATCTGTTTGGATAAGCCGATTTTGGTCGCTGGCAATATTCATGTTTTCGAGCGTTGCCCGACTCATAAAGTCGAGCAGCTCGATGAAATATTCTTCTGTAAAGCGGAGCGTGGTGTTATTCCAAACTACTCGAATCATACTGTGCTCAGGGTAGTGTAGCACCACCCTGTATTGCGATAACTGCGCGATGATGCGGAAGAAAGGTTCTCTCATACTGCGGCCTCTTCCAGCTTAAATTCTTTTCGGATTTGGGCTACCCACTGCTTTACGCGCGGCGTTGTAAGTTCCGGTTGCCCATCCTCATCAATACCCAACCCGAGGAATTTACCTTCATATTCCCCAAGTGATTCGTTGAATTGATAACCGTCGGTTGACCATAAACCAACGACATCGGAGCCTTTTTCTAAGAGCGCTTCGGCAAGTAAGCCGACAGCATCCAGAAAGTTAAAGCCGTAACCGTTTTGGTCGCCGAGCCCGAATATGGCAATCTGCTTGCCTGTCATATTGGAACCCACGATTTTGGGGAGGAAAAATTCCCAGTCGTCCTGCAACTGTCCCGTATTCCATGTGGGAATGCCGCAGATTAGATAGTTGTAGCTCAAAAATTGCTCAGGAGTAGTTGCGCCGATATTGTGTAAATCGACCAGCCCCGGCGAAAGTTTATCGAATTCCCCTTTAATCTCATCGGCGACATCTTCCGTGTGCCCCGTGCTGCTGCCGAAAAATAACCCTATTAATGCCATCGTATTCTTCCCATTGTGTTGTGGTAGATATGCCGTCAATACATTGAGCTAGATCGTAGCGGATGGGTGTTTTGTGCGTCCACGCTGTTGATTAACGGGAGGTTTTGCCGGAGACAGGCTTTAATCATCGTGGCGGCAAAGTTAAGTTGTGCTACGGGCTAATACAGGTACATCTGTGGGTTATGCCCGAAGTGAACAGAGGTTAACTCAAATACTGATGCAGGTGTTATGCAATTAAAAACCCGATTAAACTTTAATCGGGTTTTAGGACGTATAGGGATCACTACAAAGAAGCGGCAGAAACCAGCACTGACCCTTTTGGTTCTACAGGATATTCCACGCGCCATGCGTTATAGCCGCCTTGTAGCGCCGAAGCCTCAAAGCCCAACGCCTTTAGACGCCGCGAAACCCGCCCGCTGGATGCTTCGTCGGGGCAGGTGCAGTAGGCAACCACTGCGCGGTCTTTATTTGCTATGCCAGATGCCCATTCTTCGATTTGATCGGGCAGTACGCGGACGCTGCCGGGAATTTGCCCGTCGTCGCGTTCATAGTGCGCTCGGGAACGCACATCAAGCACCACTGGCGGGTTCGCACTGGCTAACTGCGCAGCCAAATCACCGATTGTAATACGTTTAATCTCGTTGGCATCTGGCTCGAACAAGCCAACGAAGGTGCTTTCTCGCTCCTCCGCCAATGTCGATTGGGCGACTGCCACTCTTTGCCCGTACCACGATGCAAGAGGCGTGGCCGAAACGCCATGCACAATGACCGATACGACGACCACCATGCCGGTAATCGCCATCATCCGTTCGGCATCCGGTACCGCTGCTTGAACTGCCAGCAGCGCCAGCAGGAGTGAATTCAATCCACGCGGCCCAAACCAGCCCATAAATAAACGGGCGGGATTGCTCATCTTTGCGCGTTGGAGTACCAGCCACAGCGAAATGGGGCGAATAAATCCCAACCCAACCACCGCTAGTACAAACGCAGGAACCAGCGCAATTGTACCGAGCACTGTCGAAAGCAGCGCTCCGAATAGGACGAATGCCAATAGCATCATCATTTCGGAAGTCACTTCACCATATTCGAGGAAACAATCGCAGAGTGATACGTTGAACAGCGTTACCGCCAAACCAGCAAAGAAGGCGGCGAGGAAACCATCGCCGTCAATGAGCTGTCCGGCAGCGAATGCCGCCAACACCAACCCGATGCCATACAGAGCTTGATACTCTCGCCGGATGCCAAATCGTGCATCGGCGCGGCCCATTAGATTAGCCCCAATGCCACCGACCGCTAATCCCACCAGTGGGCTAAAGACGAGGATTTTAACTAGAAATTCGCCCCAATTGACATTTTCACCCGCGTTGGCCGTTAGCACCGCAATCAAGATGAGCACGATAGGCAGCACAACAATATCGTTCATACCGGCTTCAACACCTAATGCCCGCCGGATGGAACGGGGTATGCGCTCATCACGTACAATGTCTCGTAGGACAACTGGATCGGTAGAGGCGAGCATTGCGCCCAACAGGAGTGACTGTAAGGGCGTTGTACCCACTAATAAATAAGCCGCTACTGCTACGCCAGCGATGACCATAATCGTCCCCGGCCCTAAGGTCAGGAACGGTACACGCCAATCACTTTTAAGCTCGTCGACTTGTAATTTCACCGCATCAAGGAACAACACTAGCGCCAGACTGACGGTTGCCACAATTTCGAGCAGCGAATTATGCAGGTCAATCTCAATTAGCTTTAACCCGCCACCGCCTATCAAAAATCCTAGCCCTAAAAAGATAATCGGGAAGGATAAGGGTGCACGTTCAATAATACCTGATGCAAGTGCCGATACTGTCAAAACGATGGCAATAATGCCCATACCAATGACTAATTCTGACATACAAGCCCCCATGCTGTGCCTAATGGATTATCAGAAACACTCAGCGAAAAATTTCTTGCGCTGGTCAAACCTATATGCAATTGCGTGTGAAGAGAACGATGGTTTAAACATGGTGAAACAGATAGAGCTGAAGCTTATGTTTCTGTACATAGAATTAAAAAGCCCTGCAATTTGCGAGGCCTTTTATATATCACTGCGATTGTAATACAGTTCTGAGAAGCGTTTTCAGCCTGATGATGTGCCCCCGACAGGAATCGAACCTGTGCCTCAGCCTCCGGAGGGCCGCGCTCTATCCCCTGAGCTACGGGGGCAATCTGACAACATGGTAACAGATTTATCATGACGCTACAAGAGGTTCTCTTCTCAAAGCGCAATTCTAGCTATAAACTGTAGTCGCTTAGATCAGGTTTATTGAGGTTGAAATGATTTATATCATTCGTTTGGGAATTATCTTGTTGTGCCTTGTGAGCGCTGCTTGCCAAGTGTTAAATGCACCGAATGTTTCGGCTACCTTGAGTGCTGAGAATACAGCTTACGCAGCAGAAGCCAGCGCGATTCCATTATCGATTGGCGGAACAGCGGTCGCAGTGGCTGAGACAGCTATTACTTCGAAAACGCAAATCGCGGAAGTGAACAGTGTTAATCGTCAGTTGTTTGCAACTTTAAATGCGGTCATTCCTCCCACACTGCGACCGCAGATTAGCACCGAAGGTATTGTGGGGGTCACGGCGGTTTCACCCGGTAATGTTGTGGCATCAGATGGCGCTGTGCTTGTGGAGTTAGCGGTCACTGATCGTAAGCGTGACTCGGATGGCTGCGCGGATGGTACGAGCAGCCAATTTAGTGTGGATACACCGATTATCTATGCAACCACGCGTGCGACTGCGATTAGGTCAGGGGTCGTGGTTTCGGTCGAGTGGTTGTATCAAGATCAAGCCATAAGTTCAGGGAGCTATACGCTACCGACTGACCAATCCAATTTTTGCATCTGGTTTCCGCTTGACTCCACTAATGTGACTTTTACCGCAGGTCAATGGTCAGTAAAGTTTTTGCTGGATGGACAGCCTGTAGAACCTACAGTGTTTTTCAATATTGGATAGTCGCTTGCTAGTGGTTAATTAGACATCTGGTGTAAGGTTGACATGCATGTTAGACTACCTGAGTTGACCTTTATTCGTGATTTAGGATAGCGCATTGAGATATCGGTTGCTGCTCGTCGCAATAGTCCTTGGTGTTTTGGCATTGGCTTCTGTATTAACATATGCCCAGAACGAACCCGATGTGACTCCTACACCTGCTGCTAGCAGTGTCATACAACAGGATATTTTTGTGCGTGGTGGCCCCGGACGAGACTATTTACCTGTGGGTAAGCTGCTGGTGGGTGATCGTGTGCGCCCATTGAGCCGAAACGCCACAAGTGATTGGGTCTTGATTGTTTATGGTAAGACTTATGGTTGGATACGGCGCGACCTTGCGTTTTGGGTGGAAAATATTGACGCTCTGCCCGTCATGGATACCGCTAACCTCACGCCTTCGCCGATTATTCCGACGACGCCCGCGAATACGCCAGTGTATGCTGCAACCGAAACGCCGAGCGGAAATTGGGTAGAACTGAACACGGAAGCACAGTCAGGGTACGTCCGTGGAGGGCCGGGACGAACCTATTTGCGTCTGGGGCAGTTGTATACGGGCGATGAAGTTGAACCTGTCAGCCAAAATGCTGATGGTTCATGGATTATGATTCGTTTTGGCGATGGCTTTGGATGGATTTCACGTAATCTTGTTCGATGGATTACGGACATTGACTCGCTGCCTGTGATTGACGCTAGCAACTTGACCCCTACTGCGACTTTCACCGCCACGAGTACGCCATCTGCTACGCCCACAGCGACGAGCACATTTACAGCAACGGTTAGTGCTACATTGACCTTGACGTCGACCTTTACCGACACGCCGAGTGCTACACCCACTGCGACCAGTACTCAAACACCCAGCGTTACACCAAGCCCTACACTTACCCAGACGCTGAGCGCTACACCCTCGCCTACGCTGACGGCAACGGTTGTTCCGTCAGAAACGCTGGTGCCAACGCTCGTACCGAGTGCTACGATTGCACCATCTCAAACGCTGCTTCCAACGGAAACACCGGTTGTACCGACAACAACGAATACACCGGTGCCTGCGAGTGCTACACCGATTGTGCCAACGGTGACCAATACACTTGCCCCTAGTGCAACATTTACTGATTTACCGTCGGCGACTGCTGATCCCAGTGAAACATCGGTTGCCATTGTGATTGTGCCGAGTGCTACCGTTACTTTGCTGCCTACGAATATGACTGTGCCGAGCGCCACTGCTACCTTACTGCCTACGAATACAGCTACGCTGGTAGAACCAACGACCACACCTATTCCGCCGACCAGCACTTTTACGCCCACAGTGACGTTTACCACGACTGCAACAACAGTACCGCCATCAGCCACATCGTTACCGGCGACAGCAATCGTGCTATCTGCTACGGTCATATTACCCACAGCGGTTAATACGATTGCTCCGACTACTCCAGTAAATACTGCTGCCCTGATGCCATCGGCGACTGTGACCGTAAATGGGGCTGCTGTTTTGACAACACCGATGCCCACACCTGATAATGTTACAACTGCGCCACAATCGGGCGGCGGTTTATCACCTGAAGCCCTAATTGCCGGAATCGTGTTGTTGTTGATCGGTATCTATGGCTTCTTTTACTGGCGTGGATTGTCTACAGCAGAACGCTATGCTAACGGTTTCGTTATCGATACCTGCCCGGTATGCGGACGAGGCCACCTTATTGTTGAAACCCGTCAGGAACGCTTGTTTGGGGTACCGCGTGTACGCCACAGCGTTCGCTGTTCTGAATGCCGGTCGGTGCTGCGTGAGGTGGGAGATCAGGAATGGCGTTATGCAGTTGACCCCATTAAAAACCCATCTTTATACCAGCAGTATAATGGTCAAGTGATCACCGATGAGAAACTAGTGGCTCTGGCAGCCGAGCAAACACACAGCCAACCACCACCGGAATAATCTGTTACCTACCCATATTTGAGAGCCAATATGCGTACATTCATATGCCTAATTGTTTTGTTTGTGTTGGCTGCTTGCCAACCATCGAATGCTGTCCCAGAAGCCGCGCTGGTTACACCGACGGTGATGCCGGTGGTGGCTGACGCCGCGACGATGGTGCCGACGGCGAATCCGATGGCGAGCCGGACTCCTACACTGCCGCCTACCGCGACTTTTACCCCAACCCATACTAATACGCCAACACCGACCCTAACGCCAACTTTAACCCCTAGTTTGACGTATACACCGAGCCAAACCTTTACACCGACCCTTTCCCCGACTCCGCGTACGATTGCCTCGGCAACACCGGGGGCAGGGGTGGATGAAAATGGAACGCCCATACCGACATGGACAGCACCACCACCGGAACCTGCTTCCGAGATTGCGGATCACTATCATTTTTACCGGCCTGTTGGTGATAATGCGGTGAACTACGTGGCACGGACTTATCCTTATGGGAGTAATGCTGGCGGGTTACAAACGCATCTGGGTGTTGACCTCGAAAACCCATCAGGAACAACGATACTTGCGGTGGGTGATGGGGTGGTTTACTACGCGGGTGACGATACAGCTACCCAGTTTGGCCCTAGCACCTCTTATTACGGGAATTTGGTTGTTATCCAACATGCTGTTAATACGCCTGATGGTCAGCCCGTTTTCAGCCTTTACGGGCATATGCAGCGGGTTGATGTACAAACCGGTCAGCCGGTTAAGCGCGGGGATAAGATCGGCATTGTGGGCGGGACAGGGGTGGCATTCGGGCCGCACCTGCACTTTGAAATCCGTGTGGGTGATCCCAAGTCATCCCAAAATACCCGTAACCCTGAATTGTGGATTTTCCCCTTCTTTAAGTTCGGTACGCTCGTTGGACGCATCACTGATGCGAACGGAGCGGTTCTTTATAATGCGCCTGTTCAGGTGAAGTCTACCAACATCACGCGCTACACCTACACTTATGCTGATACTGTGGTTAACCCAGATGACACTTTCGGTGAGAATTTTGTAATTGGCGACTTACCTGCAAATTACTACGAAGTCAGCGTGACCGAAGGCGGACGTGTTCGCTTCCGCAAGACCATCTACATTTATCCAGATCGCAGCACATGGATTGACATTCAGTTGAAGTAATTTTCGCATTTATTGCAATTTGCGCCAATATTCTGCCGAAATGGCGGGCAGGAAGCTCCCGTGTAGCTGCCGAATTGTCATTTTGTGACGGCGGGAAGCTCGGCTAAATCCGCTGAATTGGCGCACATTCGGCGGATGTGAGGGAGAGCGCCACCGCCGTGCAAATGTCTGCTGCTGCTATGTTTGCTGCAAAAGTGGTTAGTTTCCACTCATCAGATAATGTGTAAGTCATTTTGGCGGCAATTAACATGCAAGCGTCCTCACTATAATGCATATCATTCATGGTAGTGGTTGCAAAGTAAGTGATAGGTGTGATTTGGCAGCGCGGGCTGGAAAAACCCAGCCCTTACATTTTGAAGGAATGTGTTATTTGCTAGCAACACTTATCCAATGACCACTAGCTAGAAAATTGTAGAACAAAAAGGCTACATAAGTCAATTTGAATCTGGTTTAAAAATGGTTTGAATGTGGAAAAGTGAGGAGGCAGTACTGCCTCCTCACTTTTTATATGGGGTTAGTTTTGATACAAGACGAAGGTGATGCGGAGTTGGGTGCCAGACATATCATCAATGCGCAGCGCACCGCGATTGCCGTCTGCCGTGATGACACCGATGACGTTCCCTGGCGCGAAGGCAGTACGGGGTAGGCTGGTCTGGTTAATCACACTGGCATTGATGAGATCGTAGTGGACGGTTTCGAGAGTGACACCCGGAAGCACCCCAATGTGTGCGCTGCCGAAGGCATTTAGGGCGTCGGCTGCGGCGCTCCATTGGAGATCCGCCTGTACTGCATTGCCTTCCAGATCAAGCGCGTCGTTGGGGTTTAGGGTTTGTGTCGCCTGACGGATGACGGGCTTATTGATGCAGTAGTTGATGTTGAACACATTGTTGTTTTCGCCAGCGCCTTCGTTGACCTCATTGTTCAGGTCAGCTACCGCAACCACCGCATAGCAGCCTGTGTTGGTGAATGTGCCTGTGAGATTGGTCAGCACGGTTTGACCGGGGGCGAGTGCGGGAATGATGGCGGCTGAATAGATGTTATTGGGCGGGAAGGTTGCCGCGACCGCGAATTGACCGCTGGGGGCACCGCCCGCGTTTGAAACGGTCAGCGTAATCACAAAGGGCTGATTGACAATGATGGGTGACGGGTTGATAGTTACTGACGTAATGACCACATCCGGTGCTGGCGCCTGAGTTGGCGTCGGGGCAGGGGTGGGCGTGGGTGGCGGGGCGATAATTGGCACGGTTGATAAGTCACCAAATACGTCGAGCAGGTAAGTTGCCAGCCAACCTAATGTGCCGCGATATTGGATGACCACCCATGTGTTATCAATGGTCGCGCCGACAACCTGATACTGTTCATTCTGGCTGGCCTGGCCTAAGACATCGTAGGCGGTGCTTGGGCCACTCCGAATATTCTGTTTAACCTGCTTAATTGTAACGACAACCCCATCAGGCGTGGGGGTTGCCGCAGCGGTTGGTACGAGCGTCGGCAGTACAGGAACATTTATATCCAGACGTTCGTTACCGGCGAAACGTGCAATGACCTGCGGTGCGCCAAATTCGCCTAATTGAATGACCGCCACATTGTTACTGGTTTCGCCGCGTTGAAGTTGGGCAGGACGCAAGGGACCCTGTACACCATCGACTGCATTCAACTGTGCGAGATTGGTTTGCAGTTCGCCGGGTAGATTGATCGCGGCGGCCAAGAGCATGATTGAGTCATAACTGGCGGCTTCAACGGCATCTGGCAATTCACCATACAGCGCGACGTAGCTATCACGGAAAATGAGTGAGGTTTCGTCCTGCGCGGTGAACGGCCATGTTGTTGCCGAAAATGTGCCTGCATATTCGGATTGCGAACTGCTGCGGAAAATTGGGTTATTGGCCTGATTATAGACAAACTGACCGGTGTAACCTGCGTTACGTAATCCGGCGATGAGTTTGCCAGCCTGCTGTGGTTCGCCATAGGCAACAACGGCTTCTAGATTGCTATTTGCGAGCTGGGTGATAGCATCGGTCAGGGCAGTATCGGTTACCGCTTGTAAGCCGAACTGCGGCGCGATGTTGAGGCCGCTGGCGCTGATGGTGAAACCGACAACACCGGCAGAAGTTTCGAGTTCATTATCGAGCTGGACGGTGGCTACACGGGTGAGCTGATAATCGTCGAGCAAGATGGTCGCTAAGGCGCGTCCCTGTAATAATTGGGCAGCGCGTGTGCGGAACAAACGTCCACTTTCAGCTTCGGTTAGTGTGGTATCACCAATTGCAGGGGTGAGTACCGGCACGTTGAGGGCTTCCAGCGCTTGAAGGTTGTCTTTGACATCGGCATCTGTTTCTGGCCCCAAGACTGCGATTAGACTGGCGTCGCGCAGGCTGGCTATGGTATTGGTGATGTCGGTACCGCTAACAGGCTGGATGATGAGTTCCAGTTGGAATCGTGTGCCATCCGCACCCTGTACGCCACCGTTGGCATTAATTTCGCGCACAGCGAGGCGCGCGCCGTTGCTGATCGGGCCGTTCTGGTCATCCAGCACGCCGATTCTAAATACGGGCGAACCCTGACCTGAAACAAAGTTTATCGTAAGCAACATCAAGAATGCTATGAAACCCATTCGAGTTGCAATGCGGGTAAGGCGATTTGGCATATTGCACTCCCTTTTTCAGTTGCCAGTTCAATTTGACTACGATTGTAACAGGTTAGCAGGCATGAGCAACCTTTGTTACACCTCCGATCTTGCACCGAATCTTGATTTTCATCGTATGTCTAACTATACTGATTTTTCATAAAACTACTCATGAATGGGATGGGATAGTAGTACTTTATGCAACGCGAACGTGTTGCCGACGATATTTATGTGTTTACGAGCGATTTATACGCGCAGGTGACTGCTGGTGTTGTTATGACCAGCGAAGGTGCCGTGGTCATTGATACACTGGCATATCCCGAAGAAACCTTGCTGATTAAACGCTTTATTGAATCACGCCTCGGCACAACGGTTCGATACGTCATTAATACGCACTTTCATGCTGACCATTCAACCGGAACGTGTTTCTTTAAAGGGGCGCGTGTCGTTTCTCATGCGTTGTGCCGTGAATTACTCGATACGCGCGGCCGCAGCAGCTTAGAGAAAAGCAAAGCTGCGAACGAGATGCGAGATGTTGAACTGGTGCTGCCAGATATTGTTTTTTCGGGTGGCTCGTTTGTGCTGCATGTGGGCAATAAGACCTTCCAAATGTGGTCTACACCCGGTCACAGCGCGGATTCAATTGTATGCCTCGTGAAAGAAGATCGTGTTTTATTTGCGGCGGATACGCTGATGCCGATCCCGTATTTCGTGGATGGCAACTTTGATGATTTTGTCGCCTCGCTCAACAGTTTGCGGAATGGCAACTACGAGAATGTCATTCAGGGACATGGCGAAATTGTCCTGCGGGGTGAGGTTGAAGAAAAAATCCGCACGGACATTGAGTATTTGAATAAACTGCGCGATGCGGTTGACCTCGCGTTAACCAAACCCTTCCCTGATGCGGCTTTAGAAGCAATCGACATCGAAAGCTGTGGTAAGAGCCGTATCTTGTTGAACGGTGCGGTTCCACAACTGCACCGCCGGAATGTCCTCACACTCGCGGCACAACGACGCGAACTCGCACAACTGTAGCTCATTCGCCGTTTTCGGCAATTTCCGATTATTGAAACATAATAAGGTGGATTAACATGACAGAACGCTCTTATCTAACCCCTGAAGGGGCGCAGGAACTCCGACGTGAGTTGGAAGAACTTGTCACCGTCAAGCGTGTTGAGCTTGCTAAAAAGTTAAAGGCGGCTGTGGCCGAAGGCGATCTTAAAGAAAATGCCGATTACCACGATGCGAAAGAGCAGCAGGCATTCCTTGAAGGGCGTATCCAGTACCTCGAAAATGTACTGCGCTCCTCCGAAATTATTGAAAACAGCGGCAAGACGGATGAAGTACGTTTAGGCTCACAGGTCGTCATCATTGAAGAGGGCGGCAGCGAAGAGGAAGTATATTCAATTGTCGGCGCGGCAGAAGCCAACCCGCGTGAAGGCAAAATTTCGCACGAAAGCCCGATTGGCGGGGCGCTGCTGGGACACCGTAAGGGCGATAAGGTGCGCGTTAAGACCCCCGGCGGCGAGACTATTTTCAAGATCAAGCAGATCAAATAATCTCTGATTAAAATAAATAAAAACGCCCTGTTCAATAACGGGGCGTTTTTCATTTCTGTTTGATGAGGCTAATTAACGGGCGTAAAGTCCCCACTGCCACCGAAGATGTCATCGTCTGGCAGCGGTGGTGGTGATTGTACGGGTGGTGGCCTCAGAACCGGTGCCGGAGGGGCATACGGCTGTGGTGCTGCCGCGCGCACAGGCGGCGCTGCAAACGGTGTAGGCACACTTTGGGCTGGTGCATACGTCACGGGTGCTGGTGCGACCTGCGGCGGTGCCATGACGGGTGCAGGGGCGCTTGCCATCGGCGGCGGTGAATAGGTGGGGAGGGCAGGAGCAGCGGCCATCGGGGCGGCCATTACAGGCGCTGAACCCGGTGCTTTACGCCATGCCTGAATTTCGACCGTCATCTTGTCAAAATAGCTGTTGGGCGGCAGTGGGCCGGTGCCATAGGCCATATCAACAATCCGTGCGTGTAGGCGCAATGTGTTGGTTTCCAGTTTGGCAATCGCCCCCGGTTTTGCCACGACCAACTCGCCTTTTGCCGACAGCTTGGCACGAATGGCAGGGTCGTTGTAGGCATGTTCGGAAACGAAGACGGTTGTTAGGGTGCGAACGAAATCTTCTTTATCAAACAGCCAGATTTCGATGGCGGTGACTTTTTCTGGCTGGCCTGCGCCAATTGTATCAGAGATGACTGCACCACACTCGCCGAGGAACTCATCGTTATTCTTTTCATCTTCGATGCTGAACGAGTCGTCATAGGCGCGACCGGGGGTGTAGATCGACACATGGCGCACCACTGGCGGGCCTAAGTCCGATACGGGAGCAGCAACAGCATCTTTCGCCAATTGATCCCGCATTTTGCGAGCTTCTTGTATATCGTGGATTTTGCCTACGCCAGCGGCATCTGTGCCCTGAGCACCACGGATGCGCTTGCGAATAGGCTCGATCACAATGGGGTTAATGTAGAAACCAAACAACAGCGAGCCGATAATGAAGCCCAAGGTGATCGCGATTGTACCGACGATCCACGGGCGAATCTGGCTAAAGAGGGTTGGCTGTGGCGGTGTCGATGGGGCGGTTACTTCGGCCTGAGCAGCCAGATCAGTGAGCTGCCCCAAGCCTAAACGATTGACAATTTCTTGTGGATTGTCGACCTTGTTGAGGGAGTCAATGATACTTTGCCGGAACTCATCGGTAATGACTGCGCGTGAGTTGGCTGCGTCATAACGATCCGCGATGAGGCGAACCCACTCATCCTGCCATGTTTGCCCCAGTGTTCGCGGGTCGGAGTCATAAAAGACTACGGGGTCAACCGCATATGACCACACTAACCCAATCAGAAATGCGATGACCACCGCCAAGATCATTCCCGGCTTCGGTACATAGGTTTTGATGACCGGCCAAAGGCCGATCAGGGTATCCCTGATCTTACCCATCGTGATGCCTTTCGTTATTCAGAATTGCCCCAATTGCATCTAAAAGCTATTGTACCGGAACTTCTGCAAATACGACAATCAGGATAGTGAAACTGGCTCAACTTTGACTTCAGCTAATTCGTCCATCGCATAGGTGTGTTGGCACACTGTACATTGGGCTGTTGTTTTGTTCTGCTCGATCAGCAAGTTACCGCAGTTCGGGCAGGGCTGTGGCAGCGGGCGCTTCCAGCTTGTGAATTCACATTCAGGATAGCGTGCGCAGCCCCAGAAGGTGCGACCACGTTTCGATTTGCGCTGGATAATTTCGCCGCCGTGCGTTTTGCCGCAGACGGGGCAGGGAATGCTGGTACGGTCGAGCCACGGCTCGGTATAGCGGCATTCTGGATAGTTTGCGCAGCCGATAAATTTGCCGAAACGCCCGTAACGGATGACCAGCGGGTGACCGGATACTGGACACTCGCGCCCAATCGGTTCTTCCTGACGGACATTGGGCATGACTTCGCGGGCAACTTCCATTTGACGTTCAAACGGGTTGTAGAAGTCGTGGAGCATGGGTCGCCATTCCATATGACCTTCTGCTACGGTGTCCAACTGGTTTTCCATCTTCGCTGTGAATTGGAAATCCATGACTTCTGGGAAATACTGCACCAGTAAGTCGTTGACAATCTTACCCGTTTCGGTTGGGATGAGCCGTTTATCGTCGCGTTTGTCGATGTACTCGCGATCTTGAATGGTGGCGACGGTTGGCGCGTACGTGCTTGGTCGACCGATGCCAAATTCTTCCAGCGTGCGGACGAGACTGGCTTCGGTGTAACGCGGCGGTGGCTGGGTGAAGTGCTGTTCAGGAAACAACTTCATCAAGTCCAGCAGTTCGCCTGCTTTGATGTCCGGCAGGATGCGACCTTCGTCTTCATCGGGTGCAATATCTTCGTCATGCGCATCTTCGTACAGCGCGAGGAAGCCCATAAACTTGATGGTGCTTCCTGAAACGCGGAAAACATAGGGCTTATCCTTGGTGGTCAAGCCGGCTTCAATATCAATGCGCAGGGTATCGTAAACAGCATTCGACATCTGGCTGGCGACAAAGCGCTGCCAAACGAGCGTATAGAGCCGCAGTTGATCTCGCGAGAGGAAGGCTTTGAGTTGATCTGGCTCACGAAATACGCTGGTAGGGCGGATAGCTTCATGCGCTTCTTGAGCGCTTTTTGCCCGTGTTTGGTATTTTGGTGGTTTTTCAGGATGAAAATCATTCCCAAAACGCTGCCCGATGTATTCTCGTGCCTCACCCTGCGCTTGCGTGGATACCTGTGGGCTGTCGGTACGCATGTAGGTTATTAGACCCACTGAGCCACCTTTACCGAGGTCGATACCTTCATAGAGCTGTTGGGCGACTGCCATCGTGCGACGTGCGTTAAAGCCTAAACGGCGTGATGCCTCTTGCTGAAGTGTGCTGGTGGTAAAGGGCGCTGAAGGTTTGCGCTGGCGAGTGCCACGTTTGACATCCGCCACGTCATATAGGCTTTTTTCGAGTACGGCGAGATGCGGTTTAACATCACCTTCGCTGCCAAACTGCACATCTTTACCTTGATAGCGTACTAACCGTGCGCTGAAGGGACGATCTGCTTGGCTGCCGTTGGAGGACTGCTTTTTGAGCTGCGCGTCTAGCGTCCAATATTCTTCAGGCTTGAATGCCTCAATTTCACGTTCGCGGTCAACCACAATTCTAACCGCGATACTCTGAACGCGACCGGCGGAAAGTTGGTTGCGGACTTTAGCCCACAAGAGTTCGGTGATTTTGTAACCCACTAAGCGGTCAAGGATGCGCCGGGCTTGCTGGGCGTTCACAAGGCTCATGTCGAGGGTTCGCGGATGCGAAAAAGCATCTTCAATGGCGGGTTTGGTGATCTCGTGAAAAACGACGCGTTTCGCCTGTTTTTCGTTGATATTGGCGACTTCCATCAAGTGCCATGCAATTGCTTCACCTTCGCGGTCAGGGTCAGTTGCCAGAAAGATTTCACTGGCTGTTTCGACAGCTTCACGCAGTTCTGTAACCGTGTCGCGTTTATCATTGGGAACGCGATACTTCGGCTCGAAGTCGTTCTTTACATCAACCGAAAGCTGCGAAACAAGCAGATCACGTACATGCCCCTTCGACGCTTTAACTGTGTACCCTTTGCCGAGGAAGTTCCCGACCGTTCGCGCTTTAGCGGGCGATTCAACGATCACCAATTTGCCGGTCTTTTTGCGGGCGGGTGCGGCAGCAACTTGTTTGGTTTTTTTGCTGGTCGTCGTTTTACGGGCTGTCGTCTTTTTGCCTTTGGCAGCTTTTGTGCTTTTGCTTGCTTTTGCAGGCTTTTCGACAACGGGCTTCGCCAAGCCTTCATGGGCGGGGGTCGCACCCATGCGGAACAACTTCGTACCACACACCTCGCAGGTTCCCTGTGTTCCGGGAGTGCCGGTCTTGGTGTATACCGCTTCGGCATTGAGCATGTTACGCTTGGTTTTGCACTTGACGCAATAAGCCGTGTATTGTTCAGTCATTACGCTTTTTGTCCACCTTGTTGCAGCCATTTTGCTGCTGGTTTTTCAGAATGAGGCACCTGGCCTGCACATACAGTAAGGGTTGCGAGCCATCAGTATCAAAGATACTTGTAGTTCTTGGTTCGCAGCAAATGATTAACTACTTCTTTAACGTCCTGAGTACGGTCTTTGTGGCAAATTAGGAGTGAGTCTTCGGTTTCGATTACGATTAGATCTTCGACGCCGATTGTTACCACGAGTTTATCACTATAAACCAATGTATTCTTGGTGTCTAGGAGCACGCGCTCCGGTTGGCTACCTTTGATACCGTTTCCGGCTTTATCCAATTTGAGCACATCGTACATGGATGACCAACTGCCTACGTCATTCCAGCCGAAGTCCGCCGGAATGACCGCCATCTTTTCGGCACCTTCCATCACTGCATAGTCCAGCGATATTTTCTCGACATTTTCCCAGATTTCTTCGAGCTTGTGTTCATATTCCAGTGTGTCGATTGTCGGCGAGAGCCGTGTGAACTGCTCGTACATCTTCGGCTGTTGACGTTTAAATTCGTTTAGCGCCTGTTCAGCCTTCCAAATAAACATGCCAGAGTTCCATGTATATTCGCCAGAAGCGAGGAAGGAGGTTGCCGTTACGGCATTTGGCTTTTCAGTGAAGCCTAAAGCGACGAAACAATCGTATCCACCTATTTTTTTGATGAGTTCGCCCTGCTGGATATAGCCGAAGCCAGTTGCAGGGTAGGAGGGTGAAATACCTAAAGTGGCGATATAACCCGAGTCGGCTAGGCCATAGGCTGCGCTTAAAACATCACGAAAGGTATCTTTCTTGGTGATGTGATGGTCGGCAGTGAGAACCGCGACGATTGCCTCCGGGTCACGTTTTTGGATAACGGTCATCCCTAACGCTGCTGCTGGCCCGCTTTCCCGCCCATAGGGTTCAATAATGAAGTTGCGTTCGGGGATTTGGGGTGCATGGGCACGCAGCGCGTTCAAATATTTCCGTCCGGTGACGACATAGATTTGATCGGGCGTAAATAGAGGCGCCAAACGTTCCACACTGGTGGCAAACATCGATGATTCTTCGACAAGAGGCAGCAGTTGTTTCGGGGTGTCTTGACGGCTCATAGGCCATAGACGTGTGCCGCCACCGCCAGCCATAATCAATGCGTAATAGTGTTCCACAATGACCTCTTTAGAATCTCAAAATTAAAGTGCGTTCGCAATAAGGGAGTATTGCATATAACCCACAGAACGGATTAGGCCTTTAAGCTCAAGTATCGTTAGTGTGCTGCTAACAACCGATACTGGCAAGCCGGACATGCGTACTAAATCATCAATATAAATTGGATCGGCGCTTAAATAGTCCAGTATCTTTATTTCTTGTTCATTCGCAGGTGCAATTTGTTCGGTTGCCGTTTTCGTTTGTACGGTGCGATGTACGATGTTGAACTCATCTAGAATGTCTTTTACATCCATTACGAGTTTTGCGCCATCTTGGATTAAGCGGTGCGTGCCACGACTGGCTGCATTAAAGATGTTTCCGGGTACTGCAAAAACATCGCGACCCTGTTCCGCTGCCATACTGGCTGTGATGATCGCACCACTTTTTTCGGGCGCTTCCACAATCAGAACACCGAGGGAAAGCCCACTTATGATGCGGTTACGGCGTGGGAAATTACGTGCTTCCGGTGGTGTTCCAATGGGGAACTCGCTAATGATTGCGCCGTGTTGGGCAATCTCGTTCGCCATTTTTTGATGTTCACGCGGGTATATGCGATCAATTCCACTGCCGAGCACCGCAAATGTTCGGCCTCCACCATCGAGCGCACCCCGATGGGCGGCTGCATCAATACCCTGTGCTAGACCACTGACAACCGTCACTTGATGTGTAGCGAGTGATCTGGCGAAATGATGAGCCGAGTCACGTCCATAGGTTGTGGCCTTTCGGGTTCCGACGATACCAAGCGCCCGTTCGTCATCGGGTATCAACGTCCCTTTTACATACAGGACGGGTGGCGCATCCGCCAGCTTTTTAAGCTGTGCAGGATATGCTGCATCTTCAAGCGTTACCAGCCATGCACCGGCTTTATCAATTTTCGCCAATTCCGCACTCAGGTCAATTGACTTGCGGAAGTTGATTAAATTAGCAATTGGTAGTGGCTCAAGACCTGACTGGCTGAGTTGGCTTTCGGTAGCAGCCCATGCTTTATCCAGTTCGCCAAACCAATTGTAGAGCAGCGCTAAACGCTTTGCCCCAATTTCTGGTACCAGACTAAAGCCCAGCCAGTATTTATGATTACTCAAAGTTGCTCTAATGAATTATGCCGTGCCATTTTTACAGCATAACAAGCGTTTATTCGGCTTGTCAAGCGGCATTTAACGGGCGGGTAAAAGCCCGTCAGGCAGTGCGACGACCATTAGTCCAGTTTCAACATCTGTGGATTTGATCGTTTCATCGGTCGCGGGGATGAGTACCTCGCCGTACTGCGGGCTATCCACGATGTAGACATCATTCGCGCCGGTTTCCAGCACATCGGTCAGCTTACCTAAGACTTCGCCGGCCTCGGTTTGTACGGTGAGGCCAATCAGTTGGTATAGATAGTGTTCGCCTTCATCAAGCGGAATGGCATCGCCAATAGCGACCATCACCACCAGTTGACGCAGCATGTCTGCCTGATTGCGATCATTAATGCCCTTGAATTTCATCAGTGCATATTCCTGATGCATTCGCACATGCTCAAGCTGATGTTCGGTGACTTTTGGCGAGTCGGGGGCAGTGGCAAGATAGACTGTTTTAAGTTCACGCAAGCGTTCGGGATAATGGGTGATGACTTTCATCCGCACTTCGCCTATGACACCATGCGGACGCAAAATCGCACCAATTAATAAGTATTTTGGTTCAGAAATCGTGGGCATAACCTAAATAATTTTGAGAATAACGCGGCTATTTTTGTTGTCGGCGGATGCTCGCAGCAGCGCCCGCATAGCATTGGCTACGTGACCGCCTTTGCCGATGACGCGTCCGGTATCCTCTTGCGCAACATGCAGTTCGATGATGGTTGTGCCGCTGGCCGTTCGGCGGGTGACTTTGACCTGCGCAGGATCATCAACCAAACTCTTCGCAATGTAGCCGATCAGGTTTTCCATGTTGTGTTACCTTTTGGCACTCGTGTAAATAGAGGATAAAGGACGTGAGGAGCAGCCCTCCCCACGTCCAGCATTTATGAACCTTAGGCGCTGGCAGCCGCTTTGGCCTTCTTTGCAGACTGACCGGCTTCCGGGGAAGGACGGCTGGTCTTGGGGCTGACGGGGGCAGCAGCGGCCTTGGCAGCAGCAGCTTCCGCAGCCAACGCTTCGATGGTTTCACCCGACTT
>JAPUDW010000092.1 GCA_027492915.1 Bacteroidota bacterium
GAAACTTCTTCGTATGGCGACGGAAACAGCCGTAACCGGCATCCTCATCCGCACGGCGACTGCTGCCGACCTTGAACCGTTGACCACCTTCCTTACGCCGTTTGTCGAGGCCGGAAAACTGCTGCCGCGCACCTTTGATGAACTGCGTGATCTGCTGCCGACTTTGTTTGTGGCCGAGTTTGAGGGCAAGATTGTCGGCTGTGCCGCGCTGGAAATCTATTCGTGGAAGCTGGCAGAAGTGCGCAGCTTGGCGGTGTCATCCACGATGCAAGGGCAGGGGGTGGGTAAACGTTTGGTGGATGCCTGCCTCGACCGCGCACGGGCGGCGAATATCCTTGAAGTGATGGCGATCACCTCATCCGATGCTTTCTTCATGGCCTGCGGTTTTGACTACACACTGCCGGGTGAAAAACGCGCTTTATTTATGCAGCTTCGGGATTTATAACCATGACTTCCAACATCCGCATTACCGTCGGGCAATTCGTCTTTATTGCGCGCTTAGAAGAGCAGCTTGCCCCCGCGACCTGTGCCGCCTTTCGCCAACTACTGCCTTACCGTCAGAAGATCATTCAGGCGCGGTGGAGCGGCGAGGCGGCATGGATACCGCTGGGTGACTTCCAGTTCGGCGTGGGTTACGAGAATGCCACCAGCCACCCTTCGCGCGGGGATATTCTGCTTTACCCCGGTGGCTACAGTGAAACCGAGATCCTTTTCCCCTACGGCAACTGTTCCTTCGCCAGCAAAATGGGGCCGCTTGCCGGTAACCACTTCCTGACAGTGATCGACGGAGGCGACCAACTCTCCGAGCTAGGACGCTTGGTGCTGTGGCAGGGTGCGCAGGACATCCTATTTGAAGCGATTTAACGGCTGATCTCAGTTACTCTTCTCGCTGCTATCACTTATTTCTCATACACGGCATTCAGAGTTAAAATTACAGCCGTTCCCCATTGTTTTTAGCAGCCTATTTACTTAAGTGGAGTCAGATGATACTTCAAGTCATGCTGATTGGATTACTCGCTATCATGATCTATATGACGGTCATCTGGCTTGTCAGCCTGCAAATGAAGAATGCGGGTATCGTCGATATATTCTGGGGGCCGGGCTTTGCAATGGCGGCACTGGTCTACGGCATCAACTAACCAGATGGTTTTTCCGCCCGCAAAATTTTGATACTGCTGTTGGTCAGTGCATGGGGGCTGCGGTTGGGTTGGCACATCGGGCGGCGCAACCTTGGGCATGATGAGGACTACCGCTATCAAGAATGGCGCAAATCCGCCGGCGATAGTTGGTGGTGGCGCAGCTTTTTCAAAGTATTTGTGCTGCAAGGCTTCTTGATGTGGATTATTTCCACCCCGTTAGCGGTTGCTTCGTATTCGCCCGTACCTACCAGCTTGGGCGTGTGGGATTTACTCGGCGTGGTCGTGTGGCTATTCGGCTCCACCTTTGAAGCGGTTGGTGATTGGCAGTTGGTGCAGTTCAAGGCTGACCCTGCTAATAAGGGGAAGGTCATGTGCAGCGGCTTGTGGCGTTATACCCGCCATCCGAACTACTTCGGTGACGCAGCGTTGTGGTGGGGTTACTTCCTCATCGCCTTGAGTGTACCCAACGGCTGGCTGACCATTTTCGCGCCCATCTTGATGACCTATATGCTGATGCGGGTTTCCGGCGTGGCGCTGCTAGAGGAAAACCTCAAAAAGACGAAACCGGAATATGTGGATTATGTTGCCAGCACCAACGCCTTCTTCCCCGGCATCCCGAAAGAATCCTCGCACCATTAACCGATATAATTGCTCCACGAATCGCTTCATGATATGATCTGCTGTGAACCTCAAATAACCTTTGAGGTTTTTCTTTATGTACCTCAAGTTGATTAATCGAGAGGTCTTATGCCCACAATCCATACGCTGCTGCCAGAACGCCGCACCCTGCACGGTCACTTCTCGCGGGATTTGACACCCGCGCTAACGATCCAATCCGGCGACACCGTGCGGTTCACCACGCTCGACTCGAATTGGGGTATGGAACCGTTCGTCGGTGGCGCTTATTACCCGCGGCAGGAAATGGGTGGGCGCGATACCCAGTTGGATGACGGACATGCGTTGACCGGCCCTGTGTATATCGACGGTGCGAAGCCGGGGATGACACTCGAAATCCAGATCAAAGATATTCGATTAGGTGCATGGGGTTACTGCTTGGGCGGTGGTTGGCCGAGTCCGGTTAATAAGCGGCTCAGCATCACCAGCCGTGGCATCGTTCATGCGTGGGAGTTTGATAAAGAGCGCATGATCGGGCGCAACCACTTAGGGCATACCGTGCCGCTGCGTCCGTTCATGGGCGTGATGGGGATGCCGCCGGATGAAGCAGGTATTCACTCGACCATCCCACCGCGTATTTATGGTGGCAACATCGATTGCAAAGAGTTGGTGGTCGGCAGCACGCTCTATCTGCCGATTGCAGTTGAGGGCTGCTTGTTCTCGACGGGAGATGGACACGCGGCGCAGGGTGATGGGGAAATCGGCGGTACGGCGATTGAATGCCCGATGGAGTTGGTGGAACTGACGTTTAATCTGCGGGATGATTTCCCCGTGACAACTCCGGTTGCGAACACGCCTGCTGGTTGGATTACGATGGGCTTTGACGAGAGTTTGAACGAGGCGGCGTTTATGGCGCTGGAGGCGATGTTCACGCTGATGGAGCGGTTATACAAGCTCGACCGGTGGGAAGTGGTGGCGCTTTCCAGCCACGCGGTTGACCTGCACATCACGCAGATCGTCAACCAGCTCGGCGGTGTTCATGCCATCCTGCAGCATGGGCGAGT
>JAPUDW010000093.1 GCA_027492915.1 Bacteroidota bacterium
ATCTATAAAGTTGAGCGCGGTCTTGACGACGAACGCGAAGTGTTGATCCTCAAAGTCGCCAACCCCGGCACAGAAAACGAAGCCTATTTGCGCAACGAGGCCGAAGCGCTGCGTACGGTCACGATGGCGACCCGCGACGCTTATTCTGCGCTGCCGCAATGGCGACCGCACGATGCAGTCAACGGGCAGGATGCATACGGCATCGCCACCTATGGGGAACAAACCCGTTACTTTTTCGTCATGGATTATGTCGAAGGTGAGTTTCTAACCGACTCGCTGCTCGATAACCCCCAACCGTGGCACGAAGATGTGGGCTGGTTCATGCTCTCGCTATCCGAAGCCATTATCCGCATCGAGAAGATTACTGACCGCTTGCACCTTAATGTAAACCCCGACGTGGTATTGGTACGCCGCAATAATGCGGGTGTGCCACAGCCTGTCCTGTTGGATATGGGCTTACTGTTCCCGACCGGCAAACAGCTCCCCGCGACCGAAGCGCAGGCGCTACAGCAGCATTTGTTAGCGGCCTATACCCCTGCGGAGCTAATTCACGGCGGCACGCTCACTGCTACGGCGGATGTCTATTCACTCGGCTTAATCTTGTACGAGATGTTGGCGGGTAAACCGGCTTATCCCTACACATTGCGCCGAACCGAGGACATCTATGAGGAAATAAAACAGGTTAGCCCAGTTCTCCGCCGCGCAGATTTACCCGTAACGCCCCGTAGAGGCCGTAAAGGCGGGCGCAACGCTAGTGAAGGCGTGGATGGCTTATTGGACATCGTGCAGCGTGCTGTACGTCATGACCACCCCAAACGCTATGCCAATGTCGCCGAGTTCCGGCAAGCACTATTGAATTTGTACGGCGAGGTTGTGAACAAACGCCGCTTCGATATGGATGTGTTCTTCCGTGATGTCAAGAAAGTGGCGATTTACGCCTGCATCGGGCTGTTGGTACTGTTCGTGCTGAGCATCTTACTAAGCGCCTTAACTCGCTAAAAATTCATACCGAATCCAAACAATAAAAACGCCCGCGATTGATGCGGGCATTTTTATGTGTGTCGTGTGGGGATGTACGGCGATTAGCCGGAGCGCTGTGCCTTTTCCCAATCTGCTGCTGACAGAATCGCGTCCTGCGACAGTTCAGCCGTCATCTTCGCGAGTTGGTCAACACGCGGCTTGATGATGGACAAATAGCGTTCGACCGCGAGGCCGCCGACCAAGCCGATGAAGGCCGTGGTCTTGAGAATGGTCATTTGAATTTCAAGAACCGTGCTAACAGTCTTTAAAATACCCGAAACCGTTTGGAGTGTTTGCCCCATCGCCCGCACCTTGGCAGGCTCCATATGACGTTGATTTGCCATGTTGGTTTAATTTCCTTTGAAGATGCTTATATCTTGGCGTATTCGCTGGCAAGGTCGCCGACGATTTGGTTAACTTTCTTGTCAGCGTTCTGGATGATGTTCATCGCCTGCTGTAAGCCGGTTGAGGTGCTGGTGCAAATGCCCACGATGCTTTCGGCTTGCGGCACTGCCATCTTCAAAATTTTCTCTTTGAACTGGTCAGCATCTTCGCCGCGCCAAACATCGTCAAAGCCCGAGGTGACCATCTTGGTCATTTCTTGAAGGACTTCATTCTGAACGCGGTTAACCTGCTTGGTGATTTCAGAAAGTACGCTGTCAACGACTTTCTTTACTAATTTAAGAATACCGTCTAACAATCCCATTGTGTTTATCCTTTTTCAACAGTTCGGCGTTAACGAAGTTGGCTGGCGGCCTTGAGCAGTTGCTCAAGCTCAACCTCAGCGAAACGGGCTTTTTCTTCGAGTTTCTGTGCAATATCTTCGATCTTCGAATTCAGAGAACTCTTGATGATGGTCTGGAACTGGGTTCCACCATCACCGACCAACGCGCCCTGTTGAATCATGTTGGAAACACCGCCCATTTGCCGACCACATTCACGCAGTTCCTTAGCCGAACGACGTAAATGGGCAATCGCCTCGCGCATTTCATTTTCTTTAAACTGAACTCTTGCTGTCACAGTGACGACTCCTTGGTTAATAGTTATTGATTAGGAAGGCAGTTACAGGCTTCGTCTGTGGCGTTTTTGAACGTCTGGGGAATATCGGCACTACACTTATTAGCAGAGTGTTCGAGCGCCAGTTGAAGCCGATTGATTCGCGGGCAAAGGTCGTTGTCCATCTCGCGATAGAAGACGTTTGCCGCATCGGCGATCCAACCGCCCTTCTTCAATATCGCCAATTGACCATTGATGTCATTCAAGACTTTCTTGATACGAGCTGCCTCATGGCTAAATGACTGCGAAACCTTATTAATACCCTGATAATCAATCGAAACAGTATCGCTCATTGCTTTTTTCCTTTTGTGTACTAGGTGACACTTAATCTCATTCTAAGGTTGAAAAAAAGTTTTTGTCAAGCAATGCAACAGACATATTTACAAACCTAGTACAAATGTCATTATAGCCGAGAAAACGCCCGGATTTGCGCATTTTACGCAGCCCAATAGACCGTTTGATGAATGCCTCAAACGGTACGAAACAGGCTCATAAAACGTCGCTTACGGCGTGGCAGTCGGCGTCTCGACTAAGGTCGCCACAGCGTCTGTTGCAGTGGGCAGCGGTGTTGGTTCGACCGGAAACGAATTGCGAATTGGAACGGCTGTTAAGTTGCCATGCACTTCAAGGTCACGTACACCAGAGTAAACCCATCCGGCCTGTGCCTGTGCATTTTCCGGGTCAACAAAATACCAAAGCTGCCCTTTGTATGTAACTTGGCCTAGTATTACCGCACGTTC
>JAPUDW010000094.1 GCA_027492915.1 Bacteroidota bacterium
CGAGGTGCAGGCTGGTGAGCAGCAGACCAACGGCGATGCCCACCGATTCCTCGGTATAGTAATGTTTGATCTTTTTCTCTGCGCCGGTATCAGGGTCGATTTGCACACCATAAGCTTGGCGAAAGACGACGATCAGATAAGGCGCATCCTCAAGGTGCGGCTTGTGCCAGTCGGTGCCGAGCGGTGCGAGGGCGGCAAGCCATTCGGCACTCATGCGGCTTTCGTAGCTGATCTTTTCTTCTTCCTCGGCGGCAGCGCGAATCTGGTGTTTGATGTCTGGATTGCTGATGACCACAAACGTCCACGGCTGCTGGTTGGCACCGGAGGGGGCGCTTCCTGCAGCGGCGACGGCATTGACTATGAGTTCAAACGGGACAGGTTCGGTGGAGAAGTCACGGACGGTACGGCGAGTTTGCATCCGCGCCAGAAATTCACGCGAACGGGCAAGCTGCTCGTCGGGCGAGAGGCGGGTGAAGGCGAGGGGGTGGGATTGGTGGGATATTGTCATAGGGTTGATTGTGCCGTGCAAGGGAGATAGGCGCAAGGCCGGTGTTGCGTGGTACGGCTTCCCCGATAATCCCGGCAGTTCTTCCGCATCCGAAGGCCTTGTGGCTGACCTGACCACGCCCATGCTCATCATTCACGGTACCGAGGACGAACCCAGCCCGATTGCCGGTATTTACGAGTACGCCAACGCCCTGAAAGCTGTTGACGCCTCCTTTGAGTTGAAAGTCTATGCCGATGAACCGCATGGCTTCATGCTTCAGGGCGGTCAGCTCAGCGAGGCCGAGGTCGGCCTCGATGCCTTCAACAAAATGGCCGAGTACTTCACCCGCAAGCTGGCTGTCAAATAAGCCTGATATGTAGACGTGGTGGGGGCATGGCGTTGACCTGCCCCACTATTTTCTATCGAAACCTCATCACACACTTATTTCATACTTTAACAACAATAAAATACCCCATATTATTGTAAGATATAAGCATCATAAGGAATGGAGTCTGTTTATGCATAAATCTTTAATCGGGTTCATTTTGCTATTGGTATTGTGTACAGGTGTTGGTACATTAGCTGCTCAAGAGGAACCTCAAACTGGTTCACCAGAAGAAAATGCCTGTAATCCCGGTGGTGTGCTGTACCGTGAAGAAAATCAAGATGGCTGCCCGACTGAGTGGCATTGGAAAGCCGGTTGGTTTCTTGCAGAGTATCTTTCTGGCGACCTACCACGCGAGGATTTCCCAGATGAATTTAGTTCAGCGTTACCTTCGATACCCGAACCACCTGCCCTGATAGAAGGCCAACCAACACCTGAACCAGTTATTACGATCTGCCATATTGGGTCGTCTTACGACACGATACGTCTGTGCATCAATAGTGATCATATCGGTGCCGCCTATCAAGTGAGCGATGGCGTGAAAATGGCCGATATGCTCTTAGTTGAAACACTTCCTTGCCCGACAGAGTTTGATGGCGTTTCCTTTAATCCGGGGATGGTTATGACGAATACAGTGGAATTATCAGTGGTTGCACTTTACCACTTTACACCCGAGGAATTGATTTCGCTTAAGCTCACACCAGCGATGCACATATGCGAATATCCGTGGATGCCTTCGTAACAACATAGCGAATCCGTGAGTTATAAAGGGTTGTGTGATGGATTAACCATAATCACACAGCCCATCATCCTGAATCACGTTATACTCAGCATCAAACAATCCCCACTGTTCAAGGATGCTGCCTAATGACGATCTTGACGACCCATCGTATCCCCGGCCTCGTGCTGACTGACCATACCTTTCAAGTGCCGTTGAATTATGATGATCCTTATGGTGAACAGATCACCATTTTCGCCCGTGAAGTGGTCGCGCCAGATAAGGTGGACGATAACCTGCCGATCCTGCTGTACTTGCAGGGTGGCCCCGGTTCAGCCTCCCCGCGCCCGATGCAGCGTAGTGGCGTGATGGAGCGCGTGTTGAAGGAATACCGCTTCTTGCTGCTTGACCAGCGTGGAACCGGACTCAGCACCCCCGTCAATCACCAGACGATGGCACGCTTCAAAACCCCACAGGAACAGGCTGACTACCTCAAGCACTTCCGCGCCGATAGTATCGTCCGCGATGCCGAGTACATTCGCCCCGCGCTGATCGGCCTTGACGGGCAGTGGAGTCTACTAGGGCAAAGTTATGGCGGCTTCTGCATCACTACTTACCTCTCCCTTGCGCCGGAGTCTGTGCGCGAGGCGTTCATTACCGGAGGCGTCCCACCAGCCACCCGTACTGCCGATGATGTCTACCGTGCCACCTACAAGCGCGTCATCGACAAGAATCAGCAGTACTACGAACGCTATCCCGACGATGTAGCGCGGGTGCGTGAAATTGTCGACGTACTGGAACGCGAAACGGTTATCCTACCGCAGGGTGACCGCCTGACCGCCCGCCGCTTCCAGCAGATGGGGCTGGCATTCGGGGGAACCGGCGGTTACGAGGAAGTCCACTACCTCATCGAGCAGGCATTTGTCGAAGGCGCGAACGGGCGCGAGTTGGGCTATAACTTCCTGCTGGGTGTGGAAGAACAAACCGATTTCCCCGCCCATCCCATCTTCGCCATCCTGCACGAATCCATTTATGGGCAGGGTGCGGCTACCGCGTGGGCTGCCCATCGGGTACGCGCTGAATACCCCGTGTTCGACATCACGCCAGACCAGCCAGTTTACTTCACCGGCGAGATGATCTACCCGTGGATGTTTGACGACTACCGCCACCTGCAACCGTTAAAAGAAGCTGCCGAACTGCTGGCGGCCTATGAGG